>DALQ01000060.1 GCA_002496845.1 Euryarchaeota archaeon UBA495 | reverse complement strand
AAGAATGAGTTCGGAGTAGGAGTGGTGGGTCAGGGTGGACTTGAATTCGCTCGCACCGTCGCCTGTGTCGTCGTTCATCTCGGTCAGGTCCTGGATGAACTTGGTCTCGGGTTCGGAGTTGCCGCCCCACCAGTCTTCGTCGGTCACGCCGTCCGCGTCGTCGTCCTTCCCGTCGACGTGGTCCTCGTTGACCTGACCGTCGCCATCGTTGTCCCGATCGTCCACAGGACCGTTGTACACGTCGTTGTTGGAACCGTCCAATTCACCCTCTGAAGGCGAACACGTCCCGGGAATCAGGGGGCCGGTGGCACCGAGGGGCGCGCCCCATTCGAACTGGTAGTTGCGGTTCAGGTCCACGCCGTCGCAGTCCTCGTCGACTTCTTCCTGAAGGTCAGGAAGCGGCGTCACGCCGGTGAAGGTGTTGTCGCGCAGGTTCTTCCTCCAACCGCCAGAGGGGCAGGATTCCCAAGCGGGTGCAGGACAGAAGACCTCGCGGTCGTAGATGTTCCCGTCCACGTTGAGCATGGGCACGATGTACAGTTCGCGGCTGTCGAGGAGGTCGACGATCCACTGCTCGCTGTAGTCCTCGTCCACGCCAAGGTCGCCGGGTCCGCAGGGCGTACCGTCTCCGTTGGAGTCCTGATAGGAGGCTTCGAGGGCAAGGCAGTCGCCGTCGTCGTCGAGGACGCCATCACCGTTGGTGTCGCCCCAGCCGTCTTCGTCCACGCGTCCGTCACCGTCGTTGTCGTAGCCGATGTTGTCCATCGAGAAGGCGATGACCTCGAGCTGCATCATGGGCACCTGCACCGACATCCACTCACGGGCGTGGTGGTTGCCGACGATGAGCACGTCCGGGCGATCGGCGTAGTTTCCGTTGTCGCCGACGAATTCGTTGTATTCGCCTCCGCTGACGTCCTTGGTGATCTTCATCCACGGGGACGAGTGGCCGTAATACCAGCCCTCGTAGGCGTCAGCCGTGGTCTGTTCCCCACGGGCGTTGGTGCCACCGTTCATGCCTTCGTGGAACTCAAACACGTCCGAGTAATCTTCAGCCAAACGCTGCATGCGCTGCTTGACCGTGTCGTAGGTGTGGTATTCCTTGAATTGCAAAATGCGGTCGTCCGCGTCAGCCCAAGGGAAAATGTGGTTGATGTAGTCGTCCGACCACACGGATTCGGGCGTGCTTCCCGTTTCTTCGAGGGCCACGCCCGCGTTCGCGATGGGGGCGCACAGCGTCAGCATCAGCGGGAGCGCCAACAGGAGCGCCGTCCTGCGGAGGTAGGCCTGCCGGGACCGGTCGTTGTCGAGCATCATCTACCCCACCCATGACGCGCCTATCAAGCCGTCGCGCCGCCGATACGGCCTTGAAGGCGGCTCTCCACCGCCGAACATGGCTTGGATGGACGTGCTGCAGACCGCAGGCCCAGACATGTTGGGCACAAACCGCTGGACCGTCTTGGCCATCGTCGGCCTCCTCGTGCTTGGCGCCGTCGCACGGTCGATCGCGATGGTGCTTTCACCCCGGCTTGTTCGCACCGTGATGCGCATGCCCCGGACGAGCAAGGCGCTGCATTCCAGCCACCGCTCGCTGGGCACCGCTGCAGCGGCAGGCGTGGTCCTGCTTGGCCTGGAACGCCTCCACACCATGACGCAGAACGGCTCAGACGTGGCGGACTTGCCCGACCTTGGCGCACTGACCATGATCGCCGTCGTGCAACTTGTCCTCGTCGTGTCCTTGGTCCGTGCTGCCTTCCGTGCCGTGGACGTCGTTCAAGACGTCATGGACCTGCTCGATGACGACGACGAACTGGACGGTTCGGAGCGCACCGTCATTTCCGCCGTGGAAAGCGTCCTGCGTTTCATCATCCTGTTCATCGGCGGCGTTTTCGTGGCCGATGCCTTCGGGCTGGACCTCACCTCGCTCATCGCCGGACTGGGCATCAGCGGACTGGCGCTTGCCTTGGCGGCCAAAGACACGATTTCGAACTTCTTCGGAGCGGTGACCGTGCTCATGGACCGGCCCTTCCGTGTTGGGGATTGGGTCGTTGTTGGAGGGACGGAAGGCGAAGTGGTCGAGATCAACCTGCGCACCACCATTCTGCGCACCTCCTCGGACACCATCGTCACCGTCCCCAATGCGAACTTGGTCAACATGGCCGTCGAAAATTACGGCAAGCGCCGATGGCGCCGATGGCAAACCACCCTGCACCTCGACCTCGCTTCGGACCCAGAAGCGGTCAGCGACTTCTGCGACAAGGTCGTTGCAGCGGTGCGCGACAATGAGCGCACCCTCAACGAGGACGCGTCGTGGTGCGCCGTGGAAGGCATCTCCGCCCAATCCATCGACGTGGCCATCAACCTCTACTGGGACATCAATTCCTCCGTGGCCGAACGCGAAGCCCGTGAAGACCTGATGTTGGACATCGTCCGCATCTCGCGGGAGTTGAATCTCGAGTTCCACGACGCGCGCGTGCGCCAATCCCGCTGAGTCAGAAGGGCCCGGGTTCTGCGGCGCGGTAGCGCAACCAACCGCCTGCACCGACCGCCATCGAAGCGGCCGCCAGGACCAACGACGGACCTTGGCTCAATGCGTCAAGCGCGTGCGCGTACCACGCGGCCGCCACACCCGCAGCGCCGAGCCAGAGCAAGGAACGCCACATGCGAAGGACGCCAAGGCGCGCCTGAAGGCGGTCCACGTCTTCCAACCACGTCTTCGTGGCGGCCTGAAGGTCCTCATCGTCCCACGCCAACGCTCGCCCGCGCCATCGCATGACGTCTGCATAGCGCCAGATCCAGAGCCCTCCGCGGTAAGTGGACTGAGCCCGAGGACGGGACCACGCGCTGGGAGCGCCCTCGCTCCATGCGGCAAACCAGCCCCGAGGTCCGCCCTCATCGGCCGCCCGTCCCGCTTCGACGGCTTCGCCTTCCAACGCCATGGCGTGCGCCAGGCCCGGCCTTCGACCGAGCACGCCGGTGAGGGCTTCGTCCACGGTACGAGGAAGCGGGCGGAAGCGTGGCCCTTCGTATCCTTCGACCAGGCTGTGAAGGGACAACTGCACATCGGGCAGCCCGACCGTCACGCGGTCGTGCGGAGCACGCCAAAGCGTCGACGCCCCCAAGCGCTGTTCCACCGTGGCCAACGCGTCGTTCCATCGGCGTTCAACGGGCGGCGTGGCCCACGGTTCCAAGGTTGCAAGCACGCGCCCTGCGGCTCGGAATTGGTCGCAAAGGCCGAGCGAGGCGTCCAACGGCACCAACGCTGCATGCGGCCAAATGAGCAGGGCGTCATGGCCGTCCACGGTGCATCCACCGACGGGAAGCTGCACACGTCCTGCGGCGTTCATCGCGCTCGCGCGGTCGGTGTGCTGAGCCAGCGAGGAGAGCGCGCGCCCTGTCCCAAACGAGCACAGGAGGACGTCGTACGTGGCGCCGTCGTGTTCCGCGAGGAACCAGTGACCGTGTCGGTCAGCACGAACCGGGTCCACGGTCGCGCCGGCGATCTTCGCCCCCCACCACACGCCGGCGTTGTCGTTGAGCAAGTCCTCCAAGGACGCCGCCATCACCGTAACCGGCCCCCATGGCGTGGGAACCGTGCCCTGCGACGCCTCCGGAAGGAGGCCCGTCGGCCACGGTGCGTGCATGATGGGACGAGGAAGGTCCCGCGTGTGAACCCTGCCCTTGGCGTGCGCATTCCTCAAGGGCAGGGTCGCGCACGGTGAAACACGATGGGGGTCAGCGACCGTGTGGGGGACGCCCTCGGGCGAGCCGTGGACCAGCGCATGCTGCGCGAGGTTTTGGCCCACGAAATCCGTCCTCAACACATGGCCATCATCATGGACGGCAACCGTCGTTTCGCCTTCCGCAACAGATTGACCTCCGGTGTTGGGCACCGCATTGGCAAAGCCAAACTGGAGGAGGTGCTGGACTGGGTCCTCGAATTGGGCATCCCTTGGTTCACCGTCTACGCCCTTTCCACGGAGAACCTCAAGCGGCCTGAACAGGAATTGGACGCCTTGTTTGACCTCTACATCGAAGGACTCAACGACATCGCAGAAGACCAACGAATCCACGACAACGAGGTACGGGTCCAGATCATCGGTCGACGCGACCTCTTGCCGGCCAAGGTCATCAAAGCCATCGATCATGCCGAATCGAAGACCGCCGATTACGACCGTTTTGTGTTCTCAGTGTGCCTCGCCTACGGCAGCCGCGAAGAAATTCTGGACGCCATCCGCGCCATCGCCGAAGACCACGCCAAGGGCGAATTGCCCCTCGAATCCATCGACGAGGCGGCCGTGTCCGATCGCCTCTACACCGCCGAAATGCCCGATCCTGACCTCGTCATCCGCACCTCAGGTGAAGAGCGCATCTCCAATTTCCTGCTGTGGCAAATGGCCTATGCCGAGTTGTACTTCACCGACGTGTACTGGCCCTCGTTCTCAAAGCGCGAATTGCTGAAGGCGATCAAAGCCTTCCAACAGCGCAAGCGAAGGTACGGAGCGTGAGCCTGTGGGCGTCTGCGATCAATGCCAAGGCTACGAAAACCCCAGCCTTGCGGTGGACGCGTGCGTGCGCCGCGGCGACGAGGTCTTGCTGATCCAACGCAAGCATCCGCCCAACGTCGGCTCTTGGGGATGCCCAGGCGGCTTCATGGATGTGGGCGAAACGGCCGAGCAAGGGGCGCTTCGTGAACTCGAAGAGGAAACTGGAATCCGGGGGTGCAACCCTCGGCTGTTGATGGTGATGAGCGACCCTGAACGCGACGAGCGGAAACACGTGGTGAGCATCGTCTACGAAGTGGACATGGTCGACGAATCGCAAGACCCTCGCCCTGGTGACGATGCCGCAGATGCACGTTTTGTCCCAATCTCAGACGTGCTCAGTGGCACGTACCGCCTCAACGGTGACCACGAAGACGTGCTTCGGGCTTGGCTTCAGCCGTCCTGAAGCAGCGCCTCAAGCGCACCTTTCGCATCAGGCCACGGGTCCGGAGAAAGTGCATCGGTCAGGGCCATGCCTGTGGCCCAACGGGCCCGGACGTCCAACCATGCGTCACCTTCGCATGGGCCACGGTGACGAAACAGCGGCCATCCTTCTGCTTCCACGCGGTCGAGGAAACCGCGTTCGGCCGCTGAGATGAGCAGCGTTGGCACACCGAGGTACGCCGCTTCTGCCGCAAAGGTCGTCGATTGCGTGACCACGCCGTCCACATCCGAAAGGCGATTCAGCAGCGACCAAGCCAAGCGCTCAGAAGGGCCGGAGGCCTCGTCCCATGAAAGGATCTGGAACCCTTCGATGACCGCATCTGGCAGGAGGATGACTTCGCCGTCATCGTGCGAGCCCGTGCCCAGCAGCCGACGCACCAAGATGCGTGGAGGGTCCGAGAGATCATTCGGACGGCGGATGGGCGCGAGATGCAGATGCTGATGCGTTCCGTCGAGGCGGTGAAGGTGCCAACGCCCGGCCCCAGCCCCCCGCTTCCATGCAGCCAGGCGCCCACCGTCGAGGTCCTCGCGCCAGTGGGTCGGCACGACCACGTCGGTGATGCCGCGGTCGAGCCAACGAAGGTTTCTGTGTTGGATTTCCGTGTCAACCAAACACCAACGCCGAGGCACACCGGCCAACCGGGCTGCGAGTGGCATCAGGGGCGCATTCATCGCGACCATGCGATGCGGCCCTGCCACAGATCTTCGCCAACGCTTCAGGTGTCGAGCAGCCTGACGCACACGCCGTTGGCCGCTCCAAGGCCCTGAGGCGCGAGGCACCCAAACGGCACGCCGCGAGGGCAAAGATCCGTCGCGTTGTTCGTAGAGGGCACGGACTTCGGCCCGCTCGGTCAGCAGCAGCATGTCGTGGGTGCTCCCCGCTCGGACAAACGGGGCCAAGGCCCGCACGTGCGCGGGATGGTCGAGCACCCAGCACGTCGCCACGGACGTCGGTGAAGCCGCGAGCACATAGGCACGCCGACCGGAGGTTGAAGGACCGGAGGGCAGGAGGAAAGGGCATGACCACCAAACAAGCCATCGCCGTGGACGGCGGCGCGGTATACGGCCCCTATACGCCCGGTGTTCTGGTGGGCAACAGCCTCTGGCTGTCCGGACAAATCGCGCCCGACGCCGGCGACCTGCAAGCACAGGTCGCGGGCGCCTTGGCGAAGATCGACGCGTTGCTCGAGGCCGGAGGCGCAAGCAAACATGACCTCGTTGCGGTGCAGGTCCTCCTCGAGGACATCGGAGAGTTCGCAGCGATGAACGAGGTGTACTCAGCATGGCTCGAGGGTGTGCGCGTCCCGCCAACACGAGCAGCCTACCAGGCCGCTGCCTTGCCCGCAGGAGCTTCCGTTGAGATCCTCGTTCATGCCGTCATTGGCTCGGCATGACCAGAGGCGCGTTCAAGTGCATCCCCGGCTTCCCAGCAGCATGGCGACGTGGCCCGAGCACTGCTTCAAGGCCTACGACATCCGTGGTTTGGCCAACGGTGACGGCTCCGGTGAATTGACACCCGCTTTCGCAGAACGGCTTGGTCGGGCCCTTGGCACCTACCTTGGCGCCAAGCGTCTGGCCGTGGGCCGCGACATTCGCACCTCGAGCCCTGCTCTGGCGGACGCGTTGATGCGCGGCATGCAAGCCGCGGGCACCGACGTCGTGGATCTGGACGTGTGCACCACGGGAGCCCTATACCATGCGTGTTGGACGATGGACGTGGACGGAGGCGTGATGGTCACGGCGAGCCATCTGCCCATGCCCACGCACAACGGTTTCAAGATGTGCCGAGGCAACCTTCCGCTGGCCGGAGAAGAGATTCAAGAACTCCGTGGCGTCTTTCTCGAAGGCGAGTTCACCGACGGGCAGGGGACACGGACGACCACCCCTCACATGCCGACCTACCTGTCGGCCATCGCCGAAAGCGTTGGGCCGTTGGGGCGCGAAGTCCACGTGGCCGTTGACGCTGGAAACGCCGTCCCTGGGCCCTTCCTCGTCGAGGTGTTGGAAGCCATCGGGGCCAACGTGGAAGCCATTCACTGCACGTGGGACGCCAGCGAACCGAACCACGGTGCTGACCCCACACGCCCGTACAACATGGCTGACCTCGCTGAACTGGTCGTCCAACAGGGCTGCGAATTTGGGTTGGGAAGCGACGGCGACGGTGACCGGATCGGAGCCGTGACCGAAACGGGTGCGTTCGTGTACCCCGACCGCCTTGTGGCGCTCCTTGTCGGGGACGTTTTGGCTGATCTCGACGAGAACGCCACGGCGAACCAACGCACCGTCATCTACGACGTGAAGTGTTCCATGAACGTGGAAAGCGCCATCCTTGCTGCGGGCGGTGAACCGCTCATGGCCCGCACCGGCCACTCGTTCATGAAGCGGGCCTTGGCCGACCGCCCCGGGTGCCGATTTGCTGCAGAGATGAGCGGGCATATCTTCCCTGCCGACCGAGGCTGGTACGGGTTCGATTGTTCCCTCTACAACGCGGCCCGTCTGGTCGAGTTCTGGTCGAGGCAAACCGTGGATGGAGCCAGCTTTGGCGAGGCCCTCGATGCCGTCGCACCAAACCTGCCCACCACCGGAGAATGCAAGGTGCCCTGCGCAGAGGACGACAAGGACAGGGTCGTGGCGGGAATCACCGCAGCCTTCGCTGACCTGCCACACAGCACGGTCGACGGCGTACGCGTGCGTTTCGAAGACGAAGAAGGGCGCCTGCAAGGCTGGTACCTTGCACGCCGTTCCAACACCGAAGCCGTGCTGGTGATGCGGGCTGAAGCACGCACGGAAGCCGTGCTGAAGGACATTCAAGCGCGCATCGAGCAGCGCGTGCCGGACCTGATCGACGTCAGCGGCTTCCTCGACGCGTTCGCGTGAGGCTCAGAGGGTCGCGTCGACCTCAATGTAGGGCGCGACGGTGAAGTCGAGCACGAGCAGTTCGATGGTCCACGACACGTCTTCACCGTTGTCGCTACGAGAGCAGGCGCCTGGGGCGTTTCCTGCGGCCGCCGACACACCGATCAAAATATTGTACGCGCCAAGGCCGTCGTCACCCGCGTTGAGTTGGTCCGAAATCTCGGTGCCGCTCAGGCCGCTGATGACCTCTTCGTCGAGCAAAGAAAGGTTGACCCACGTGAGGTCCACGGTGTGTGAGCCTGGGTTTTCGCCCGAGCCCGAAGTGGTCATCTCGTTGTGTTCAAGGGTGGCGGTGATGGTGTCGGGTGCGTCGCTTCCACTGGCAGCGAAGCAGGTGGCTCCGCTGAACTCCTCGTCCTCGTCGTAGGTCATCGTGATGCGGACCCCGATGACGTTCCCGCCGGCGGTTTCGATCTCGTTTCGCACGGCGTCCGAGGTCTGACTCACGGGCCACTCGTCGCCATCTTGGATGTACTCGCCGCCTTCCTCAAGGAGGATGGTTTCCACTTCGCCATTGACCACATAATCGCCGACGGCCGTCAGCCCGGCCGATTCCACGCCTGCTGCAGCGCTGGCGAAGGCCACCGGGAAGGCGATGGTGAAGAAGAGGATGCCCGCGACAAGAATTTGCGCATCGCGCTCGGTCTTGACGCGCTCAACAAAGTCAGTGACCTTCGACATGGTCCGCCCTCCAATGCATGCGAGGTGCCTCGGACCTATCACCTTCTCGGCTTGAAGTCAAGCCTCTTCGTCGTGCGGGGGCCACGTGCGTGACATGGTTTGAGGCCATGATTTCGAGGTCACGTCGAATCCAAGGTTCCTGAACGCGCGCTTTGATTTGCGCCAGGTAGGAAGCAGGAATCCAACGGTCGAACGCTCGCTGAAGGTCCACTTCCAAGGGATCCTCGGCAAGGCGTGAACCCATGCGTGAATCAGGTCCAACCCAAGGCCGTTCGCTGTTCCTCCGGGGAGCAACCAGCTGATCTGATGCACTTCTCCGGTTGAACCTCGGGTTTCAGACCACGCAGTAATCAGACCGCCATGCAACGGTCCATCGAGGATTTCCAGGCCAATGGTACGAGCGGCTTGGGTCATGGGCATGATGATGGCGAAGCGATCGACCATGCGAGCGCCTTCATGGCGTCGCATGGACCAACCTGCTTCTTCCATCACCGTCCGGAGGGCCCGGACCGCAGCGATGGGGGTCACGCTGACCTCAAGGTCAAGCGATTCAGGTCGCACCATGAGCCTAGACCCGCGAGGGCTGGGCATCAACGTGTCGAGTGGATGACGCAATGGTCGGTGGACTCCGACGACGGTCGAGGTAGCCCCGCGTGGGACCGGCCATCAAGGCTGACGCAGGCAAGCCTGGGTCAGCACGACGGGGGGTCGTGTCGGATCAGCCGAAGAGCGAGCCGAGGCCTTCGAAGCCACCGCCTTCCTCTTCTTCTTCCTCAGCGGCCTCCTCAGCGGGGGCAGCGTCGGCAGCAGCAGAGGCAGCCGCAGCGGGTGCAGCGGCAGCGGGGGCAGCAACGGCCTGGGTCATGGCTTCAGCGATGTCGATGCCGCCGAGGGAGGCCACCAGGGCCTTCACTCGGGCAGCGTCGACGTCGACACCGGCGGCCGCCAGAACGGCGGTCACGGCATCATCGTTGATGTCTTTCTCAGCAGCGTGCAGCATCATGGCAGCATAGACGTATTCCATTTCATTCACCTCATGTGTTTTGGTTGTTCAGCCGAACAGGTCTCCAAGGCCGTCGAAACCGGCTTCCTCTTCTTCCTCTTCCTCTTCCTCGGCTGCCTCGGCTGGGGCAGTTTCGGTGCTCTCGGCGACAGCGGCCGTGGTGGCAGCGGCATCAGCCGCAGCCCCCAGCATGGCCGCCAACTCGTCGTCGAGGGCGGAGGAATCGAGCGATCCCGCGACGCCCATGGCAGCGCTGTGAGCGCGGCCGAGCAGATGCGGGAGGGTCGTGGTCGAGATGTGAGCCACCTCGAGGGCCACGGCCAGAGCTTCCGAGGAAGCCTTCGCGAGCAGGGTAGGGGTGGTCTCCGGGGTGAACCAACCGACGTGGCAGGCGACGTTGAACGCGCCAGCCGCGAATCCGATGAGGTCCGAGCGGAACGCATCGAAGTCGATGTCGAGCACGTCGGGGCGGAACACCACGCCATCCTCGTAGGTTCCAATGAGGCGGAGCCCGGTGACGATGGGGTTGATGCCGATCTTGCTGAGCATCATGCCGAGATCGCCTTCGAAGACGTCGCCTTGCTTCAAAACGACGGTTTCCTTCTGAATGTGGACGCTACCGCCCATAATCTTCGCAGGAATGCCAACCGAGTTCAGTTCACCAACAATCGGCCCCGGAGGCATCTCGGTGTCCATCTTCTCCACGACGATGTCGTGGGGTGCGACGTCACCAGGCTTGGCAGCACGGCCGGCCTCAGTGGCCTTGAGGTCGGTGAAGACTTCGAAGGAGTTCTTGCTGCTGGTCGAGGCAAGCGCGGGCTGAACGGCGCCATCGAAGAGGGCTTCGAGGGTATCGAGGTCCTTCCCGGAGTTGGCCCAAGCGATGCGCATCAGACGCTTCTTGGCAACACGGATGTCCATGTCCTCGCGGAGCGTCTTGCGCATCTCGATCATCGAATCGGCGGGAACGCCGTGGATGTCGATGACCGCGATGGTGTCGCCAGAGTTGATGAGGGACTCAAGGTCCGCGACAGTGTCGCGCTTCCAGGACACGACCTTGGGGATCATGCGGTCACCTCCACCTTCACCGACGGACCCATGGTCGTCTTGATGTAGAGCGAACGGATGTTGTTGGGACCACGCTCAAGTCGGGTCATCACACGCTTGTAGACCTCCATGGCGTTGGCGGTCAACTCGTCCACGGATTGGTTGGCGGTGCCAAACGTGGCGTGGAACGTCATCTTGTCACCGGACTTGACGACAACGGTGCTGCGCAGACCGGTGGCCACAACAGCGGGGTCGAGCACAGGGGGAACGGGGCGGGGCATCTTTCCACGGGGACCGAGGATGACACCAAGCCAACGACCGACCAGGCCCATGTGAGGGACTTCTGCGAGGAAGAAATCGTAGCGGTTGGCCACTTTCTTGCCCATGCCCTTGTTGGTGCCCATCTCTTCGATTTGTTCCGGAGCATACACGTCGATGCCACCGGCCTTGGCCTTCTCTGCTGCTTCGCCGGAAGCGAACATAGCGACCTTGATCTCCTTGCCACGACCGGAGGGGAGACGGATTTCTTCCTTGATACGGTTGTTCGGGTTCTTCAGGTCGACGTCCTTGATGGTGAACGCAAACTCGATCGTTTCGACGAAGGCGCGCTCAGGCGCCTTGTCCAAGGCTTCGGTGATGGCGGTGGTGATGTTGTCTTGCATGGTAAGTCACCCCTGCGGTCCGCGAGGCGACGAGCGCCTCTCCCGCATTTCGTGAATCTTGTTCAGTTGAATCGGTCGTCCCACTCTCCGTTTTCGATGATCTTCAGCGCGTCCTTGGGCCAGTGGCCGTCGATCTTGACGCGCATCGCGACGCAGGTTCCGATGACCTCGCGGGTCATGGCCTTCAGGTCGGCACCGGTCAGGTCGCCTGCCTTGTCCTTGGCCACTCCAATCGCCTTCTCAAGAGGAAGGTCCTCGGTGGCCGCGTCCATGGAACCGTTGCACTTCTTCACGCCGAGCGCCTTCTTGACGAGCTCTGCGGTCCAAGGCTTGGCCATGACAATGCTTCCTGCACCTTGCGTGCAGGTGGCCGACTTGACTCGTGTATATAATCGCAATGGAGGCATAAAACGCCTCACAACGACGGCCTCACGGCTGCGAAGTACAGCGAATCTTCACGACGAACTCACTCGTTGACGCGCTCGATGACACGGACGTGGTCACCGCGCATGCTGAGGGTCATCGGAATGACCTGCTCGTAGAGTTCCATGGTGACCTCTTCCTTGGTGTCGGCCACGGCCGTGATGCGGGCCTTTTCGCCCTTGAAGGCACCCGTGACGATCTCCACAATGCACCCGACGTCGATGCCGCTGGTCACGGCCTTCGGCTCGAGGTAAGGGAGGATGTTTTCCAGAGGCGCCTCGCCAGGAAGCACGGACTTCGCGTTCTTCAGCGGCGTCAGGTTGAGGCCCCGGCGTGCCTTGGGATCGCGGCCACCCGCGCGGCCGATGAGTTTCTCCACGTGGTGCTTGGCGCTGGCTTCGACGAAGACGTACCCGCGCATGCTGTGGGGGTGAACGATGGACATGATTTCGTCCTTCAGGGTGCGAAGGCTTCCACTGCCGTGAATGCGGGCGTGCATTTCAGAGGCAAGGCGCTGTTCGGAGCCGATGGCGGACTTCACAATGTAGAGGAAGGAACCCACGGAGCCGTACATTTCCTTGAACAGGGTGTCGGCGCCTTCCATGTCAAGGTCGGAAAAGATGCAGTTGTAGTCTTGGAGGTTTCCTGGGTCAATCCACTCAGCGGCGTCATAGACGCCGGCCGGGGTGACCTCATCGCTCGAAGAGACGACGAGGTAGGGAATGACGTCGACCAAGGTGCGGCCCATGTCGATACCTCGATCGGGACCTTCCTTGTGAAGGACGAGTTGGTCTGTTGAGAGGCCCGTGACCTCAGCCACGCGCTCGAGGACTTCTTCAGGGGTGGAACCGCTGCCGTAGACGCCGTCCCAAAGATCTGGGAAACTGGCGTCGGAGCTGTGGCGTCGGAGGAGGAGGAGTTTCTCCTCATGGCGAACATAGGCAATGAAATCGGTTTGCACGTCAAGCACCTCAGGGGAGGGGGATGTTGAACACGTCATGGATCAACCATGGGAAGGTGTGATCCATCAGGAGCAGGATGAGGAAGCCAATGGCGCCGAGCACCAGCAGACCAATGCCGCACACAATGGACGTGCGGCGGAATTCTTCGGGGCTTGGCTTTCGGGCCATGCGGACGATGCGAGCCCAGGAACCCTTGGTGATGTTCCTGCGGACCCAAGCCTCGACAGCGTCCTGACGGTCCTGGACGCGTTGTTCAAACGAAGAGTTGGCTTCCGTGGACATGGTGCAACCTCAGCCTGCCGAGCGACCTGCCTCTTCATTAAGAACGCATCGGCCAAACAACGCCCCTGTTCGGGAGGCTTCATGAGGGGCCGCAGGCCAGCGGTGTCGTGGCCAGCAGGCGTGACCCCTATCAGGTCCTCGGCGTCGGCCAAGACGCCGGCGACGCAGAAATCCGACGCGCCTACCGTCGGTTGGCGAGGCAGTTTCATCCTGATCGAAACAAGGGTGACGCCGCCGCTGAGGCGCGCTTCAAGGAAGTCCAAGCCGCCTACGATGCCATCGGCTCGGCAGAAGCGCGCGAAGCCCAACGCCGCCAATCCTTCACGGGATTCGGCGGGCCCGGTGGATTCGGCGGCATGCCGGGGGGCATGGGTCAGTTCGAGGACTTGATCGGTCAGATGTTTGGCCAACGCGGTGGCGCAGGACGCGTGCCGCCTCGGCAACCTCGGGCCCGCGCACCACCCAAAGGAGGGGACGTGACGGTCCATCTTGACCTCACGTTGGCGCAAGCCACCGAGGGCGGAAGTTTTCCCTTCACTGTACGCCGCTTACGCTTGACGCAGAGCGGGGGGGTGGAAACCAAAGCCGCGTCGTTGCGCATGACGTTGGAACCCGGACGCGCGCACGGCTCCTCCAAGCGCCTTCGCGGACAGGGGCACGAACATCCCGAAGGCGCGACAGGCGACGCGATCGTGAGGCTCCGAATCGATCCAGGCGAGGACCGTCGGTGGGAGGAAGGGCGCTTGGTCCAATCCGTGGAGGTGGCCTACAGCACCCTCGTGCTGGGTGGGAAAGTCGAAGTCACGCTTCCGGACGGGAGAACGGGCCGTCTCAAGGTTCCAGAAGGGTCGATGGTCGGCGATCGTCGCCGCATGCCCGGGCAGGGCTACGCTGGTGGCGACCTGGACTTGGAGTTTGAATTGGCCGAACACGGACCGCTCGACGACGATCAAGCCCAAGCCATGGCTCGGCTGCGGGAACTCGGACTCTGAGGCCACCTTCTTGGCAGGCCGGTGCATGGCGGGCCATGGACCGGCGTCGACGCAGCCGAACGTCACGCGGCCAACACCGCCAACGTGGTCCAAAAGCGCCGGACGACGACCGGTTGTGGCGCCGCCTCAACGACGCGCTTGGCTCAGACGCCAACGGTCCTCACGCCCCCGACGCCTTGTGGGCAGCGGTGTGCGTTCGGGAAGGGCGAGCCATGGATGGCCCGGATGCGCGTCGGGCGCGCTCCACCTTCGACGCCGCCTTGAGCGAGGCCACCACGCGTGGACAACGCCTCATGCGTACAGACGAGGGGGTTCGATTGCGTTCCCTCGAAGCCATCGAGGCAGCCACGCAAGCCCGACAACGCTGGCAGTCGCGGTTGGACGGGACTGAGGGCCCAGACGCCTTTCTCACCGAAGTCCTAGGATGCTGGTTGCTTGAGGAACCGCTCAAAACGTGGCCGGACGACTGGACCTTGCTCAAGGGAGAACGCCTGCTGACATGGGACACCTTCGACCTCCAGAAGGCGTTGGTGACGTGGGCGCGGCGGGTCAGCGGCCTCCGTTTCCGCGAAGACGCCCCGCACGTGGCGCACCTGTTGCACACGGCCGGAGCCATCGACGCACGTGGTTTGATCGAAGCACGCCTGCGCCAGCGAGCACGCCTGCGCGACAATCCCTTCCCCGAGACGTGGCAACCGCACTTGGTCGAGACCACAGCCGCGCTGAAGGAAGTGGACGGAGACGCGGATGTGGCCTCTGGTCGGACGGACCTGCGCCACCTGCCTTTCGTGACCATCGACCCACATGACGCCAAAGATTTCGACGACGCAGTCTGCCTTTCCGAGGACAAGTCCACCCTCTGGGTCGCCATTGCAGATGTGGCATCCTATGTGCGCATCGACACGCCGCTGGACCGTGCAGCAAGGTCACGAGCGACCTCAGTATACCTCCCTCATGCCGTTTTGCCGATGCTTCCTCCACGGCTGGCCGACGACCTTTGCAGCCTCAGAGCCAACGTCGACCGACGTGCGATGGTGCTCGAACTTCGTCTCGAGGGGCCCAGCGTCATCGGATGCATTCCTCATGAAGCGGTGATCCGTGTGGTCGCGAACCGCTCCTACGAAGAGGTGCTCGAACGAGGTGACGTCGCCGACTTGTTGGCCTTGGCCGCCGGCATGCGGGAAGGGGACCTCAGGTTGGAACTGCATCAAGCCGAACTGCGGCCGCGTCTGCGGGATGGCGACGGGATTCATGTCGAGATCAAGCGACCCAACGAAGCCACAGCGATGATTGAGACCTTCATGGTCGCCGCCAATGCTGCGGTTGGTGACCTCTTGGGCGAGGCAGGCGCACCGCTTCCTTGGCGCTGCCATCTTCCTCCCGATCGGGTCGAGGTCGAAGCCCTCAACGCGCGGCTTCATGCGCTCGGAGTGGGCATTGAATTGCCCATGCCGTCCCACAAGACCACAGGCCAGAGTTCCGCTGATGAACTCTCGAGCCTACTGTCGCAGTGGGCCGGTGGTGGAATCACGATCGAGGGTGAACCCGCTGCTTCTGAGGACGACCACCGTTCCGATGTCATCGACCCTGTTGCCAGGAAAGCCATGCTTGATGCCCTGCGTCAAGCCCAGCACGAGGCAAGTGATCTGACGGGCGCCACGCGCCGAGTGGTGGACCAGAGCCTCTTCCAACTGATGCAACGGGCCAGCTACACCGCCACCAACACCGGTCATTTCGGTCTTGATTTGGACGCCTATGCTCACTTCACGAGCCCGATTCGGAGGTACCCTGACCTCATCGCACATCGCCAACTCAAGGCCATGATGCGCGGCGAAGCATGGCCCCATTCCGTCGACGACATGGAAGACTTGGCGAGCCATTGCGGCGAGCGCGCATGGTCCGCCAAACGCCTCGAATGGGAGGCGGTGGACCAAGCCTTTGCCCTCCATCTTACCGAAACGGAAACCGCCACGTGGCCGGCCAGGGTGGTGTCGTTGCGCACGCCCTTTGTGCACCTGGATCTGAACGACGACGGCGCCTTGCACGGACGGCTCCACCTCAGCGCCCTCAGCAAGAAAAGCCGACTTCACATCGACGAGCATGGCCTTGTGGTCGAAAGCGAAGAGCACCCAGAGCCGTTGCTCCGGCTCGGTGCGCGGTATTCATGCCGGCTGCGCGGGCTTGATCTGTGGACAGGGAAACTCGATTTGGCGCCGGTTTGAGTCGTTATGTAGTCAAAAGAAACGGTTTATATTGACTACAATCTTCCCCGAACCATGGCACGGGTGACCGCTGAGAAGTGCGATTGCGGGTGCAGGATGAAACGCCTCTACACCCGGGCCGAAGGCGGCAAGGGATGGGACCCCATCGGTTGGATGTGCTCCTGCGGGTGCGGCTGCGTCACCCTTGATGCTGGGCCCGGTCGAATGAACGCATGCTGTACCGCAAAGGAGGCATGAACATGGTCGACATGCATCGCCTCGACGTGAACGGCATGTCGTGCGGATCGTGCGTGGCCAGCGTCGAACGGCTCGCCAAGGGCGTTTCTGGCGTCGAATCCGTGAGCGTGAACCTCGCCCTCGAACGGGCGGTGGTGACGCTCGAACCACGTGGCTCCCTTGACGACGTCATCGACGCCATCAACAAAGGTGGATTCGCCGCATCACGTCCGACCGATCCTCTCGAACGCCGTCGCGCGGGTCAAGCCGAACTCCGGCGACGTGGACAAGGGGTCGGTTTGGCGCTTCTCGCCGCGTCGTTGTGCATGCTGCTGACCATGTGGTTGCCCGACATCGGCCATCTTGGCCCCACGCAACTGGTCGACATGGCCGGACATGGCGCCATCGATCCTGCCGGTGTGCGGGTGAACCACCTGTTGGCTCTGGTGGCCGGCGGCGCGGTCTGGGGTTGGGCAGGAGCCGGTTTTCATCGGCGGGCACTCACCTCACTTCGAGGCGGCAGAGCCAACATGGACGTGCTGGTGTCCCTCGGGTCAAGCACCGCCTACGTGTGGAGCGTGGCGGTCATCGGCGCAGCCTTTTCTGGGCGCGTCCTTGGCGATGGAACCGTCTTCATCGACGGAGCGGCCTTCATCGTCGCCTTCCTCTTGCTCGGGGATTGGCTCGAGGCCAGAGCCCGTTTCCAAGCCACGGACGCCTTGCATGGTCTGATGCGGCTTCGACCGGAGGAAGCATGGAAATTGAACGGCGAAGACGACGAAGCGACCTCCACGGCCGTTCCTGTGGAGGCCCTTGCCCCTGGCGACATGATCCGTGTCCGGCCAGGTGAACTCGTGCCTGTCGACGGCGTGCTCCTCTCCGAACGGGTGCTCATGGACACGTCGTCGTTGACCGGGGAGGCCTATCCGGTGAACGTCAAGCGAGGAGATGAGGTCCACGGCGGGGCAAGCCCGGTGGACGCCACGATTGTGCTTCGAGTAACCGAGGCGGCCGGCGCCACCCTGCTTGACCGTGTGATTGGATTGGTGGAAGCCGCCCAGAACGGGAAAGCCCCCATCCAACGGTTGGTCGACCGTCTTTCCCGCATTTTTGTGCCCGTGGTCATCCTGCTTGCTGCTGGAGCTGCATTGACGTGGTCCCTCTTCGGTGCGCCCGTCGAACAAAGCATGCTCGTGTTGGTGTCGACGTTGGTCATTGCATGCCCTTGTGCACTCGGTTTGGCGACCCCAACCGCCCTTGTGGTTGGCACCGGCATTGGTGCGCGTCATGGCATGTTGGTCAAGGGCATCGAAGCGCTCGAGCAATCGACGAACATTGACACCGTGGTGCTTGACAAAACCGGGACCATCACCGAAGGCAAGCCACGCGTTGCCCACATTGAACTGCTCCACGGAAGCATCCCAGAATTGCTTGGATTGGCTGCTGCATTGGAGCAGGACAGCCTCCATCCCATCGCCGATGCGGTCCGCTGGTCATGGTCGAACTTTGACCGATCTCTCCCTGAGGTCCAACGCATCACGGTTCGTCCGGGCCAGGGGCTTCACGGAGAGACCGAGGAGGGGGCGGTGGCCATCGGCAACCTCGACCTCATGGACGACATGGGTTGCACGCTTGAGGATGAACACCGTGCACTGGTGTTGGTTCGTGCCGCTTCTGGATCAGGCATGGTGCTGGTCGGGCACGCGGACCGCGTGATCGGTTGGTTGGAACTCCGCGATCAACTCCGTCCTTCCTCAAAAGACGCCATTGCTGGCATGCAAGGTGCCGGGTTGCAGGTCATCATGCTGACCGGGGATCAGAAGGCCACGGCAGAACACCTCGCCGAGGAAGTGGGCATCACCACGGTCATGGCCGACGTCTTGCCAGACGAAAAAGGGGCCACAGTCCAGCGGTTGCGTGATGAAGGGCGCCAAGTGGCCATGGTCGGTGACGGCATCAACGACGCCGCAGCCCTTGCCTCCGCGGACCTTGGCATCGCGATGGGAGGAGGAGCCGGGATTGCGGTGGATGCCGCACAGGTGGTCCTGTTGCGCAACGATCTGATGGACGTCCGGGGTGCACTCGATCTGGGCCGGCACACCATGGGGAAGATTCGCACCAACCTTGGGTGGGCGTTCGGATACAACGTGGTGGGCATTCCGTTGGCCATGGGCCTCCTCTTCCCGTGGACCGGGTGGCTGCTTCCACCGGCCTTTGCGGCCGCGGCGATGAGCCTTTCAAGCCTCAGCGTGGTGGCGAACAGCCTGACGTTGCGTTGGTGGTCGCCGCGCCGTTGGGAGAATTGAAAGCCCGGGGCCTTGGTTGGCTCATCATGCCCATGCTTGACCTCAACATCACCGGCATGACCTGCGGATGCTGCTCTGGCCGCGTGAAGCGGGCGCTCGAGGCCCTGCCAGAAGTCCAAGGCGCGCACGTGGACCACGACCGCGGCCGAGCCACGGTGGCCGTCGGATCAGACGCAAACCCGCGGAACCTCATCGAGGCCGTCGAGGCCGTTGGCTTCGGTTGTTCGCCCTGATGTTCAGCCCATCACCCGCTTGAGGCGGGCTTCCAAGCGAGGCAGGCCTGCACCTGCCCACTGCTTCAGAACCTCGCCGTCGCGCATGAGGACGTTCATGGGGAGCATGTCCACTTCAGCGACCCAGGGGTGGGCCATCTTGAAGCGAGCAAGACCGGGTCGGTCGAGCATGATTTTGACCACGTCAACCTCAGGATGGGTGTGTTCCCAACCTGACAGTTCTTCGGCCCATTCTGTGCACGCTTGACAGGTGGTTTTCCCGAGGATGAGAAAGGCCGAGCCAGAGCCCAGCGCATCCGACCATGTCTTGGCGTCGAGTTCCTTGATCTCGACCACGAACGGCCACCTCAGGCAGCGTAGTCGTCGCCCTTCTTCCAGTTCGCGCCACACAGGCCGCCGGCCATGGTGGCCTGAGCCGTACGGAGAACCTCAGCGGGGCTGCGGCCAGCGTCCATGTTGTTGATGCTGTACATCTGCACAAGGCCGTCGCTGTCGACGAGAACGCAGCCGCGGTAGCTGCAACCAAGGCCGTCGTTCATCATGCCAAAGGCGCGGCTGAGGGCGTGGGTGGTGTCGGCGAGCACGGGGTGCGTGACGCCTTCTGGGAAGGTCTCGCCGTCCTTGAACCAGGCCTTGTGGCTGTGGTAGGAATCGAGGGAGCAACCCATCACCGTGATGCCGTCGTCGGCGAAGTCGTCCTGAAGCGCTTCGAAGCCCACGATTTCCGTGGGGCAGATGAAGGTGAAGTCAAACGGGTACCAGTAAATCAGGTACCAGCCGTCTTGTTCGCTGCTGTTGATGGTCTTCTTTTCGCCGTTGACGTAGGCCGTGGCGGTCCATTCGGGGGCGGGCTTGCCGATCATGTTGTCCATGACCGACGGAAGAGCGCGGGGGTCTTGAATCCTTGTTGCTGAAGTCCTGACCAGCCCGCAGGGCGGATATTGATTCGGTTCAGACGCAGCATGGTCCAAGGCCATGGAGATCCAAATCAGACCGCTGCGCAGCAAAGTGCGGGGGGCAGGATTCGAACC
>DALQ01000115.1 GCA_002496845.1 Euryarchaeota archaeon UBA495 | reverse complement strand
ATCACTTCGGAGGTATCGACGCGCAGGCCGTATTCGTCGTTGTCGCTGAGGTTCCAATCGTGCCCTTGCATGGACCCACCTCCGGAGGCGTGCACCCCTGAGCCGGGCGAACCCGACACGGAAAGGCCGTCGAAGGTCGGTGCAAAGTACGCCGACCGGGTCGCCACTCCAGACGCATGCGCGCCTGCTCCTGCACTCGAATCGCCTGCGTCACGAACCGTCACGTTTCGCACGGTCGTGGCGGCGTCGGTGAAGTACATGCGGAGGCCGACGGTTGAACACCCGTCGATGAGCACGTCTTCCATCCATGCCCCAGTGGTGTTGATTTCCACGGCTGCTTCAGCGATGCCGGGTGTTTTTGCACCCGGACCTCCGGTGCCGGTCACCGTCAAGCCGGTGATGTCCACGGATTCGTAATTCGTGATGTTCGTCCGGTTTTCTTTGTCGACCAACACCCCGCGGTACATGCTGTTGCTGACGTCGAGGTCCTTCACGACCGCACGGGTACGCAGCGTATCGTCCACGTGACGCACCACCAACCCTGTGTCCGCCCGGTCGATGCTCATGCGTTGCAACAAGGGAACGCTGTCTTCCACCCACACCCCAGCCACGTAGGCCCAGGAGGACCCTGTGATGTTGTCCATGGTGATGTCTTGGAACACGCCGCCTGAGCCGCCCCAGATGTTGATGCCGCGCGTGGTGATGCCGCTGAAGGTGGCCCGCTTGACAATCGGCGCCGAGCCTGCTCCAACGGAAAGGCCCAACCCAAAGCGCCAATCCGTCTGGAACGCGCCTTGTCCAGCGTCCGTGATCGTCAGGTCTTCGAAGACCGGCGTGGCGTCAAAGAGGTCGATGCCGACCCGATCAGGTTCCTCGATGGTCAGGTTGTGGAAGCGCGCATCGCCGCCAAACATCGTGATGCCGTACACAGCGTCGAGGATGGTGAGGTTGTCAATGCGGGAGCCGCGACCGAGCGATGACGCGTTGAATTGGATGCCTTCGTGGTCTAAGGAGCCTGAGGCCTCGAAAATGACCGGGCACGTGGAAGTCCCTTGAACGGTGAGTCGCCCGTCCACGACCAACCGAACGCCGGCGCCAAACTGCACGGTGGTGCACGCGGCGATGACCAATTCGTCGTTCACGTCCACCGTGCTGGTGCTTGAGAGGACAACGGTCCCGCTCCACGTGGTTTGCGCACGCCCGCTCACGCCGAGTTCTGAAACGTCTGGTGCGAGCGGAGTTTGCTCCGGAGCGGCCATGGGCACGACCACCGAGGTGACCATCAAAGCCACCAACAAGATGCTGCGAACGGTGGAAGGTGTGCACTGCATCGTTCTCCAACCGCTGACGTTGCCTGTTCAACCTTGCCCACCGCTGCGCAAGCAGAAAGACGGGGGCAGCGAAACGGACTTGAGCCACGGGAGTCACCTCACAACGTGCTCCCCGAGGCGCAGGCCAGGATTCTCCGTTGGTTGGGTCCCTTCGCCGATGGTTTACGCGAGGCGTGGGACGTTCCACGGGAACTGAGTTTACCGGGCATGGCGGAAGGCTTGGGCCTTGTTCGTTCGGCGCTCCACGTGCCCTTGAGCCACCTTGTCGAGGAAGGATTGGTGGTCGTTCGAAGCGCGCACGTCATTGGCGGTGGCCGACGCCGCAGAAGCGTTCACCACTTGACCAAGGAGGGCCGGCAAGCCTTGGATCGATTGCAACCGCCCCCGGAAGAAGCCGTCAAGGAAGGTTCGTGGTTTGGCGAACAGGCCCCACAAGGACCAGCCCACGGACGGTCGGACGACGTGGGCGAGGTGCAGGGATTGCTCCACGAACACGGAGCGGTTGCCCTCACGGGACTTGCAGGCATCGGGAAATCCACCGTGGCCCGAGGCGTGGCCGAGGCGTGGCGCAGCGAAGGAAAGACCGTCCGTTGGGTCACGGTCGACCGCTATGCGGCCTTGAGTGACCTCGCCACCGCCCTCAGCGGCGTCTCAACCTTCCTCGACGACCGCTCGGCCTCGGAATGGCTCGACCAACGTCCGTCCACCGACCTGGTGGTGCTGGACGGATGCGAACACATGCACGCGCTTCACGCAAGCGCCGTCTGGAACGCAAGCGCCGCCCGGTCCAAGGGCGCCAACTGGTTGCTCGTCGGGCGGGCGCCGCTCCAATCACCCGAATCCATCCCTCGCCACGTGCTTGGTCCTCTCAACCGGGAGGCGGCCATGCACATTCTCGGAGACATCGACGATGCTGAAACCGTGCTCTCTCGCCTTGGTGGGCATCCACTGGCCCTCCAACTGCATCGCCCGGGCCTGACCTTACCGGATGATGCGGAGGACATCGAGACCTTCGTGACCCAAGCCGTGCTGGCCGACCTTGCCGATGATGAGGCAGCTGCTGTGAACGAACTCGCCCTTCTTCCGTTCGCGGTATCAGGAGACGATCTCCACCACGCGGAGGCCATCGCAGATTTGGATGAACGCGCCTTGTTGCTGTGGTGGACCACCGGCGGATTGCACCTTCATGCCCTCGTTCGCCACGTTCGGCTGGACACGATGGACGAAGCCGAACGGCAGGCGTTGGCGCATCAGGCGATGAAGCATTGGTCCACGCATTCAAGCCCCATCGCTCCGCTTTTGGTGATGCACCACCGCTTGATGGCCGGTGAAGGTGGTCTTGGCGAGGAGGCCTCGAACCTCTTGGCCGCAGGTATGGACGGCCTCGGTCGGCTCAGCGCCGTGCTCGAAGATGCCCTTGCCCGTGCTCCTGCGGACGAACGAGAACGCCTGCTCGGTGTGGCGGCCGACGTCGCAGTACGCCGTGGCGAAGTGGAACGGGCGCGTGGATACCTCGACGGCATGACCACGCCCGACGCCGCCGCCCTCTCAGCCGTGCTTCGTTTGGAAGGGCGAGCGGACGAGGCCGACGCCCTGCTTGTGGATGCGATACGCGACAGCAATGCACTGCGGCCTAGAATTGCCTTGATCACCGCCCGCATCGAAGACCGATTGCCGGAACAGCAGGAGGACGTGGACGAACTCTTGGCTCACCTCGATGCGATGGACCCGGCCACCCTTCCCTTGGAAGAGCGACGAACGGCGCTCTTGGCCAGCGGCCTGTTGCGGTTTAGCGTCCTCGTGCTCGGGCAACGGATGCAAGCAGCGACCGAACTTCTCGCCGATTTGGCCGTGACCGATGCCTTACCCACCGCGAACGTGACCGACCTTCGTTGGCGCCATGCGATCGCCAACGATCCGCTCAACTCGACTTTGACGGAAGGGCTGGCGCAGCACCTCAACGGTCGAGACGACCTCCGTGCCCAAGCCCTTCGCATGTCGCTGTTGGAGCGCATGGTCCACGAAGGGCATGAAGGAGCCACTGCGGCCGCTGCAGAGCATCTTCCACAGCAAGCCCAAACCTTGCCCGAGCGTCGCTTGGCAGCTCGCCATGCCACGTGCCTTGCTCGATTGACCGAAGACGCCTCTCGTCGCACCAAACTCCTGCATGCTGCGGCCCTTCACCGTCATGCTGGGTCCTCGCGTGCGGCCGCGGCCTTGGTCAACGAAGCACATGCCTTGCGGGGGGCATGACGTGCCCATCGAACCCAGCGGCGTGGACTTGCCTGCTCGGCCAGGCGTGTACCTGTTCAAGACCGCCGAAGGGCGTGTGCTCTACGTCGGCAAAGCCACGCGCCTCTCAGAACGGGTTCGCGCGTATTTCGCCACCACACCCGACCGCGCCATGATCCCAGAACTGGTGTCCCGTGCAGACGACATCGAGTGCATCGTCACTCCCACGCCACAAGAGGCGCTTATTCTCGAACG
>DALQ01000034.1 GCA_002496845.1 Euryarchaeota archaeon UBA495 | reverse complement strand
TCCAAACGACTGGCTCCTGGTGGAAGACGCTGGCCTTTTTGTCGAAGCCTTGGACGGCTTCCCAGGTGTGTACTCATCGTATGCCCTGAGCACCCTTGGTTGCCACGGCCTGCTCCGACTTCTGGACCACCTGCACAGCGAAGACCTCCACGTTGAGGCCGGCCTTCGGCGTGCAGAATTCAAGGCCGTGGCCGCCATGATGACACCTGACGGCGTTTTCATTGGAGAAGGTTCGTGCCTTGGCCGCATCGCCCCTGCCGTGGACGGCGAGGGCGGATTCGGATTCGACCCGGTGTTCATCCCAAGGGACTTGGATCTCTCCGGAGCACCTGCAGAAATCGGCGTGCAGGGGGAAGTGTCGACGCACGGGCGCACCTTTGCCGCCGTTGACATGGACCTGAAGGGCAAATTTAGCCACCGCACGCGTGCGCTGAAGGACCTCTTGACTCAGCTCGGAACGCCCGAGTGAGCGGCATCAGCGTCATAAGGACAAGCGAACAGTCGAGGTTGAGGCACATGAGAACCATCCGCATGCTCGTGGGACTCCTGTTCCTCGGTGTGTTGGCCAGTTACCTGCTTCTGGCCGGCGAACTTGTCGAAGAAGCGCAATGGGCCACCGTCGGTTCCCTTGGTGTCCTTGGCCTGGCTTGGGTGCGACTCGGCGGCCGCCCTCAGGCGCCCCGCGTGACCGCTCGAGCCGCATCGACCCCTGCCACAAGCGCGGCGGCAGAAGCGGATGCTGTGGAAAGCGACCTTTCCCCTGTTGAGGCACCAGAGCCCGTTCGAGAGACCTCGACCGCCACGATGGCAGAGCGCAAACGGCGCAAGGTCGAGGCGGCCAAAGCCGCCCAAGCAGAAGCCCTCGCTGCTCAAGAGGCCGACGATGAGGAGGCCCATGGGCCGATCATCGAGGTCGAAGTGGAAGAGGTGCACGTCGCCCAAGAATTCGTGGTCGAAGTCACGGCAGACTCCGTCGAAGACGCCGACATCGCCGTGACCGTCGAGGAACGCAGGGAACGCCATGCCGCCGTCCGCGAGCGCATCGAAGCACGTCGCAGAGGCCGTATGGCGGAAATCAGGGCCGCCACGGTCCGCATGTGGGAAGAGGCCGAGGCCCGAGAAGATCTCGTGGCCCTCCTGCGCACACCGAACCATGGGCTCCACGTGCTCGACGTCCCAGAACATCCGACACCTGGGCGCCCCTATGGAGCCACCTTTGTGCGCCTTGACGAAGCACGCGTGATCAAACTGCGCGTCCCTCTCGACGAAGGCTACAGCAGCAGTGCAACCAACGAACCGGAACCCCTGCCAGAGCTCCCACCTTTGCCCCTTCCAGGCGATTTGCCTCCCCTCGGCGATCTCCCTCCGCTTCCGGACCCGGTCGAAGCACGTTCTGACGCTTTGGCGGCCTTGGCTCCCAGCGACGATTGATCGCCTCAAGGGAAGATTCTTGACATGAATGGATGAGTGCAGCCGCTGGCCTCCGTGTTGGAAGGCCTGACGCTCCCGTTCTGGCTGTGCTTTTTCGTCACACGGACAAGAATGGTCATGAAGCCGTCATGTTCATAAGAGAGGAGCGTGTTCGTTCAATCATGGCGCAGCCCATCTGACCCTCCGATGCCGGATCGAGCCTGCTGGCCTTGAGCCAGCTTTGGCCACCGGCACAGGAGAAGAACAGATTATGGGAAGCAGAATTGGAAAGAAAGAACGGCGCGCGCGCCGTTCACGACGCGACATGGCCCGTGGTGCCAGGGAACCACAGCACAAAGGCGGCTCCCTCGGGAAGCGCATCGAAGCCGGCAAGCGGCGGCAACGGACACCGACCGTGTCCCGTGCCCCGCAACCCTGCTGCGCGAACGATGCGGCTCGAAAGGAGACGACGAATCGGATGCTTGCGGAACTCCGCAACGCCCGCCTCGACCGGAGTTGGTCCAACGGTGCTTGGAAGATGCAAGCGCCGGTGTGGTTCCTCCGGAAGTACCGACGGCATCTCCACCACCTGCCCGACGACGTTCGGGCGAAACTGAATTTGCGCTGAGGCGCACGTTCGAACCGGGACCTCGTGTCCCGTGGCCGCGACCTGGGGTCCTGCGGGGCCTCAGGTCGCCTCATTCATGCGTCCATTCGGGCGTTTCACGGCTCAAGAAGGCGTTGACACCGATCGGTGTGTCGGCGCTGTCGAACAACGCGGAGAACGCGTCCAACTCGACGATCAAACCATCGCTCAGCGATGTTTCCATCGCGGCACGAATCGTGGCTTTGGCCACTTTCATCGTCGCAGCGGACTTGCTGCCGATGGTTCGTGCGAGGGCCATGGTGCGCTCGCTCAAGTCTTCCGCGGGCACGACATGGTTCACCAAACCAATGCGATGGGCCTCCGCAGCGTCAATCATGTCACCTGTGAAAATCAGTTCCATGGCCCGGCCCAAGCCAATCAAGCGGGCCAAGCGCTGGGTTCCACCGCCGCCCGGCATCAGACCGAGGTTGATTTCTGGCGTACCGAATTTTGAGCGGTCACTGGCGATGCGGAGGTCACAAGCCACGGCCACTTCGCATCCTCCACCGAGGGCGAAACCGTCGATCATCGCGATGGTCGGTTTGCTGATGCCCCAGATGGCTTCCCAGCCGTTATCGGCGAAGATCGGATAGATCTCCTCGCTGCTCATGCCAGCAAAATCTGCGATGTCCGCACCGGCCACGAAGGCGTTCGGTTTGGGGCGGCGCCCTTCGGGAGCCGGGCCTGGTTCGGCACCGGTGAAAACCACGCAGCGCACGTTGGCTTGTGTTTCAACCTCCTTGGCGAAGGCCTTGATTGCACCCATCACGTCTTGATTCAAGGCATTCAATTTGTTTGGCCGGTTGATGGTGACCAACGCAATGACTCCCCCGTCATCGGTTTCTGGGTTGACGGGAAGGTGTTCCACGAGCAAGACGTCCTCGGCCATGCTGACCGCACACGCTGCCCCCTCAAGAGCGCACCGACGAGACAAAGCACGCCGAATGTTCAAGGCGTTCACCCGAAGGCAGGAGCGTGGAAGGCGTCTACCTGACGTGGATGATCAGCGCGCTCGCGCTGGGCGTGGTGCTGCTTCCAGTTTACGCGCCGCCGTGGAGCCGCCTGACGCTCTCGGGTTTCGTCGACTTCATCCGCAGGTATTGGGTCCACGTGCTCTTGCTGTTGATGATCTACAACGCGAAGGACTTCCTCGACCAGGTCGACCGCATCCTGATGGCCAACACCAACCTCGACATGACGGCGTGGATTTACGCGATTGAAGGCGACTTGGTGCTCCGGGTGCAGGAAACCTTCGAAGCACGGTGGTTGTCGAGCGCCCTGACCCACTTCTACGTCGCGGGATTCATGTTCATCTGCTACGTTTCCGTCTTCTACGTCGCGTACTTTGACGACCGTTGGATGGCCGATCGCATCGTGTTGTCCATCGCTTGGGTCTACATTTTGGCCGTGCCCTTCTACCTCTTCTTCAACGTCCGAGTGACGGGTGACGTCATCCCCGGCATGGAAACCATCGCCTATGATTTGACCCCAGAAATCGCGGATTGGTTCCGACGCATCGACCCCTTCACCAACGGGATGCCCAGCCTGCACATCGGCATCCCGTTTGTCGTGTGGCTGTGCCTGCTGCGCTACGACGAAGACCGCCGGTGGACCCGTTACCGCCACACGGTCTTGCTCTACACGGTGATCACCGCGTTCACCATTGTGTACCTCGGCATCCACTGGATTTCCGACATTGTTGGAGGCCTGCTCATCGCTGCAGGAGCGGTGGCGATGACCGAACGCTCCGTTGGCTTCGTCTGGCGCATTGGCGACGAGCGAACGATGAACGCACGCTTGGCGTCGCTCTTGACCCAACCAAAGGTCGCACTCCGCGCCCTTGCTGCACCCGCTTTGGGCCTTCTGCGCCGATTCCGACAACCGGGCGCACGTGAGTCCCGGCTTGGGCTTGGGGTTGTGCTGTTCCTTGTGCTGCTGGTCGTGACCTACGACTTGACGCATCAAGCGCTTCCAGCAGGAGGCATCGAAGCACCCGAAGGGGCCGCAGCAGCGGACGGATGGGTGGCGACGATGGACAACCGCAGCGGCGTCCACGTGGTCGTGCTGAACGACCTCGCGTTCCCCGACGTGGTGTTGGACGTGGCACAACCGACGATGGGAGAAGGTGATTTGGTGGCCTTGGACGGTGGCCATCTGGCCATGGCCAATGCCTCGGCCATTCGTGTGGTCCGGACCGATGCACCACAAAGCATCGCCATGGAGACGACGATCGAGGCTCGGCCTTCGGTGCTGACCTTGGCGGACGGACCTGACGGACCTGTGGTGCTTGCGGTCGTGAACGGAACCCTCCACGGATGGACGATGGGAGGCGCTGAAGCGCCGCTTCCTGCACCCGCCCAAGGCGTCATCGCCCTCGTGGCCGAAGGGGCTGAATTGGCGTGGAGCACGGACGAACAGCCCATGCAAGTCAGGATGGCACGCTTGGGCACGAGTGGGGCACTGACCGTGCCTTTGAACGCCAGTGCGACCCCTGAACAGGAAGCTGAAATGGAAGGTTGGGACCTTCCGGCTGACGTAGAGAACGGGACCATCATCGATCTTGAACTCAGCCAAACGCACCTCGTCGCCGTGGTCAACGTCAGCACCGTGGACCGTTTGGTCCTCTACGACCGCGCGGAGGGCTCCATGCACCTCATTGGAGACGGCAAGTACTCGTCCGCTGATCCTGCGCTTGGCGATGGAGTGCTGGCCTTTACCGGGTGGGACCACCTCAATCCGACGAACCCCGAAGCGAAGTACATGGACGGGGAAATCCACCTGCACGACCTCACCACGAACCTGACCGAAGTGCTCACCGCGGACACCAGGGACCAATGGTCGCCCACGGTGCTCGAAGACCACATCATCTACCTCGAACGAAGCGCTTCGGACGAAACGTCGGTCCGAATCTACAGCCGTGAAGTCGTCCTGCAACCCTACTCAAACACCGTGCTTCAAGTGGGACTCATGGCCATGTTGGCCTTGACCTTCCTTTACGTGGTCCAGATTCAACAAGAAGCCAGAGGCCTCAGCGCTGAGGAAGAATGACCCTCAACCGTGGTAACGCACCCGGCTTCGCACCAAGCCCAAACGTTCCAACACATCCTCAGCGGAAGGAACGGTCCCCCCGGGAGCCTCGACCTCTCCGGCATGCTCAGAAGCACGGTAGCCGGCCTCGAGGGCTTCCATGGCCCCTGGTCGGTCAGGATGGCTGGCACCCAGCACCTCGTCCAGTACGTGGAGGTCAATGCCGTAGCGCTCAAGATCGTACTCGATGGACGCCAATCCGAAATCAATGAGCACGACCTCGCCGTCGGTTCGAACCATGACGTTGTTCGTGGAAAGATCGCCGTGGGTCACGGCCTGTGCATGAAGATGGCGAACCGTGCTGCCAACGGCGAAGAGAAGCGGCTGAACGTCGTCCACCGAGGCATCGCGAAGGACGTCGATCAGGGGGCGCCCTTCCACCTGCTCCAACACGAGACGGTTCTCGTCAACGTCGGCGTCGAGCAGGGCTGGGACGGGAAGGCCTGCTCGATGAAGGCGGAGCAAGATTCTGGCTTCGGCCAGCAGGCGTTGACGCCCGAGGCGCTCGTCCAAGTCAGGATGACGCCATCCGCGAGCGCGACGCTGTTTCATCACCGCAGGAAGATCGAACCAGGTGCCGGCCGTTACCTCGGCCTCAGCGCCGAGATGAAGGCGGGCTTCGGGGAGGAACACCGGCTCACCACGCCCCATGGACGTAGGGCTTGCCTCCGTCAGGGTCCTGACGGTTGGCGAGGGCCCAGAGCCGCTCGAAGCGGTAAATGCCGGAACTGCATCCTCCGTCTTCCCATTCGAAGGTCAGCGCGTAGTTGCCGACCGTGCGGACCGTGGGTTTCACCGGAGGCAAAGCTTCCACCTGCCGACGAAGCAGTTTGCTGCTCTCGTCGTCGTTTCGGGACGGTGCGCACTTTGCGCATGGGCAGGCGTGACGCACATCGTCGTAGGAGACGGTGAATTCGCTGCCGTCGTCGTAGGTCAGATGGAGGTCCACCTGACGACGTTCGAGCCGCGTCAAGGTGGGCATGGCCTCGCTCATCCGAACCACCTCAGACGATTTCCAAGCCTGTGCTGCTGGCTTGCCCAATCTGTGCTTGGACGGCAGCAACCACCTTTCCGAAGGCCACAGAAGACGCGCCTTCAGGATCGCTGACGATGCGGTGAACACCGTCGTCGCCGCCCCGCACAAAGCCGGGGTCAAAGGGCAAGGCACCGAGGAATGGAATGCCGAATTCCTCGGCAGTGGCCGCTCCGCCGCCTTGCTTGAACAGGTCCAGGGTCACGTGGAAGGACCCGTCGTCGTCCGCCGTGGCGGTGTGGGTCCGTCCACCGGGTCCGGCGATTTGGACCTCGGTGCCTGCTGGAGCTCGCCCATGCAGGGTGTAGCCGCTCATGTTCTCGACCACGCCGAGCACGGGGACCTTCAGGGACTCGGCAAAACCGATGGATTTGCGGCTGTCGAGCAGGGCCACGTCTTGCGGCGTGGTGACGATGACCATCCCATCGATGTCGGGGAGGGATTGGGCCACAGTCAACGGTTCATCGGAGGTGCCTGGCGGGAAATCGATGACAAGGTAATCCAAGTCGCCCCATTCCACGTCGCCGATGAACTGCTGGATGGCTCCGAGTTTGATGGGGCCACGCCAAACCACGGGGGTGTCGTCGTCGTCGAGCAGGAACGCCATCGAGATGACCTTCACGCCCAAGTGGCCCTGAGCCGGGTGAATCCGGCCTTCCTCAACATGGAGCCGGCGGCCGTCAAGACCCATCATCTTCGGCACGTTCGGACCGGTGATGTCGATGTCGAGGATGCCGACCCTGTGGCCCTGTTGAGCCAAGGCGAGGGCGAGGCCTGTGGACACCGTCGATTTGCCCACGCCGCCCTTTCCTGAAAGCACCATGATCTTGTGTTTGATGCGCTTACCGAGGGACTGCATCGCCATCTTGCGCTTCATTTGCGCGTAGGCTTGCTCCATCTGACGCTGTTGATCGGCCGAGGGGCCCTCGGGAGCTGGGCCGTCACTGGGCGTGTGGGTGGACACGGGGGGGCCTGCCATGGGGTTCCATCGATGGGGGTCTTTTCAATTCACGCTCAACGGAATGCGGAGGAAACGCTCACAATAGGGGCCTTGAAATCAGGTCGTCCCTCATGACCAATCATGCATCTTTGCTTTGTGTGCGTGGGCAACTCATGCCGTTCTCAAATGGCGGAAGCCATTGCGCGTTCCATGGGGTATGAAGCCTCGAGTGCGGGTACCCATCCGGCATCTGCCGTTGCCCAAAACGCACTGGCGGTGCTCAAAACCAGAGGCATCGATGCAACCGGATTGCATCCGAAAGGCATCGAAACGGTGGATGAAACGGCTGTGGACATGATCATCTCCATGGGGTGCGGCGTGTCCTGCCCCACCTTGCCAATCAAGGAAGATTGGAACCTTGAGGACCCGGTTGGAGGACCGCTTTCGCTGTACGAATCCACGGCCGACGAAATCACGCGCCGGTTGAAAGCGCTGCGGGACGCTCACTCTTCCTCGGACTGAGCGGGCACGTCACCGACCCCTTCGAGGATGATATGGATCACGCTGACCCCGCGTTCGCCGCCACCGTCCCGCCGCTCGGTCATTTCCGTCGCGATGTCAACGGAGCGAACGTGAACGGCCTCAGGAAGGCTCGCTGCGATGTTCCCATGCCTTCGGCGGCAGAGTTCGGCGGTGTCAACGGCGTTTCCAATGGCCGAGCCGCGCGCGGTCAAACGCACCAAGCGGTCACCGGCTTCCATGGCCATGACCACGGCGCGCACGTAGAGGTGAACGGGCTTTTTGCCCACGAAGATTTGTCGTTCGTCCATGAACCCTTGACCGTCCGGTGGGGGTTCAACCTGCCGGTGTGGACCGTCAGGAAGGCAAGAGTGCGAGCGCCGGGACTCGAACCCGGGTTCTAGCGTTGGCAACGCCAGGTGATAACCACTACACTACGCTCGCGTGTGCAACCGTCCCACCGGGGCCGAGTATAAACGGTTGTCGGAGCAGGGAATCTGCGGCCATCAAAGGTCACCAAAGCGGTCCCCTCCGCCACCTTCGCGGCGGGAGAGACCGACGAGAAGACCCACGACCAAGGCGGCGACCAAAGCCAAACCTCCCCAGACCAAGGCAGGATGCAACTCGCCGTTTTGACCTCCGCCCTCGGATGAACCTCCAGCATCAAGACGCATCACCGTGGAGACGGTGGGGGCCACCTCTCCGTAGGTGTCTGAAGCGCGGACGAGAAGTTCGTGTGCACCGAGAGGCGTGCCGGTCCGCACCTCAAGGCACGCCGACCATACGTCATCCCCGGCTGCTTCATCCGGGCCTTGCCCGTCGTTCCTCATCGAGGTCCAACCGGATTGCTCACCGAGGGGCGTCAAGGTGCCTCGATCAAGTTGGACGCCGTTGAGGCCGTCTTGGTCCGAAACCTGAACGCTGAACGCCACACAGGAATCTCCCCTGCGGCTTTCGTCCACCACCAAGGTCTCCGCCGTAATGGTCGGAGCATCGTTCAACACGATCAGCCAAGACCACCCCTCATCGGGGCCTTCAGGCTCCAAGAAGGGGCCTACTAAGCCGCCGTTGGCGCCGATCTGTACCGTGCGGGTCACGACCGCGGACGCACCTTGGTCGTCTTCCAGCACCCAAGGCAGGGTCATCACGCCGGGTTGAACGCCTGCAGGCAGCGTAAAGGCGCCACTCCATGACGTCGTCCCGGTGATTCGGGCCAAGGGCACCAAAGCACCGCCAGAAAGGCCACTGAGGTCAACCGCGACCGACGCAACGCCGTGTTGGTCCACCACGTTCGCCTCGACGATGACGGCCCCGCCGCGTTGAACGCGGTCAGGAACCAAATCGATGCTCAGCAAACGTGGCGCTGGATTGACGATCAGCACCGTGGCGTTGTCATAGGTCGTGGAGGTGAAGGCATCCACCACCGTGACGGGGGCAGAGAACTCGCCCACCGTGGTGTCGAGCACAGACAGGGTGGTCGTCCAACGGTCGTCATCGACGGCCACGTCACCGTCTTGGCCACGGTCGTTCAGCACACGGATCCCCAAGCCAAGCGCAGAAAGATCGACTTCCACGCGCTCAAGGTTCCAGTCCACGTCAACGACCTCGGCCACGAGCAAACTGCTGCGAGCGCCCTCGGCGGTCGCCAACCCGTTTGGCTGACTGAGGCCGAGGAAGACCGGCGGCGTGTTGTCTTCGGCCGTCACGACCGAAGGCGACAACACGCGAGCAAGCGTTTGTGACTCGTTCAACCAGGCGACCTAGTCATT
>DALQ01000050.1 GCA_002496845.1 Euryarchaeota archaeon UBA495 | reverse complement strand
AGGCAGAGGTGGCGCAGGATGTTGTTCTTCACACCACAATCCAACGCCGCGAGACGAGGCAGAGGCCGCCCAAGGTCGTCCTTTGCACCAGGGTTGAGGTGGACAATTTCACGCACGCTGACCTCCGCCACAAGGTCCTCGAGTTCCGGAGAGGTCAGGGCATCGAGGCGCGCCTGCAGCGCCACTTCTTCCGAGGCCGGGCCGAACACGCACAGCACGGTTCCGAGTTCACGCACGTGCCGGGTGATGGCGCGTGTGTCGATGGCTTCGATGCCCGGTACACCATGATGGCGAAGGAAGGCATCCACCGTGCCGATGCTGTCACGGTGGTCAGGCTCCTCCATGGCATGGCGGACGACCACGCCTCGTGGCCACACGCGACCGGATTCAGAACGGCCGGCATGCACGCCGTAGTTCCCGATGAGTGGGTAGGTGAAGGTCAGGACCTGCCCGGCGAAGGACGGATCGGTCAGGGACTCTTGGAAGCCCATCATGCCGGTGGTGAACACAAGTTCGCCTTCCCCAATGCCTTCCGCTCCAAACAAGCGGCCATGGTAGCGCTGACCGTCGGCGGTCAACAACAGCCCAGGGCCGTTGGCACGTGGAGGCGCTTCACCGTGTGCAAAGACGTCGGCTGCGTCGGGCAGTCGGGGCGGGTCCGAATTGTTCCCCGACATCATCGTTTGGCCCGACCGGCCTTCAATAATGATTGGGGCCAAAAATCGCTTTTGCGTTCGGCGAAATCACTCTTCTTCCGTGACGTTTTTTCCACGGGCGCTCGGGTGAATCACGAGTTTGGGTGCATCGAAGGTTCGCTCCAAACCGGCCCCTTCCGTCCATGCGTCGAGGAACAAGGCGAGGGCTGCGACCTCGGAGTGGGGCTGCTGGCCAACGGAGACGTTGTGATGCGCCAAGGAAAACGCCTCTGGGGGCACCTTGGCGCCACCCACGACCACGGTGATGGGCCGGTCACGACGGATGTGAGGAATGGCTTCACGGTGCGGAATGCCGTACATCGTCAGGTGCACCACGGTGCCGGGCTGGCCGTCGCCAGCATCCTTGCGCGCGAAGGTGCGCAGCCATCCCATCGGAGAATCGAGGTACTCCAGATCCATGGCCTGACCGAAGCGTGATTCGACCGACCGCACGTTCTCAAACATCTTCTCGTCTTCATCGCCCGCGAGCAGGAAACGATCTGCGCCCATGGCGCGCGCCACAAGGGCAAGATGGGTAGAGATGCGTGGGTCACGCCCCTTTCGGTGCCCCAAACGGAGCACGTCAATTCGCTCACCCATGCCGTGCGGGTGGCCGTGCCCCTCATCAAGCGCTCGGCTCAATCGAGGTCTTCGAGTTCAAGGACCATTTCTGCGTCAGGCGAGGCCACCTCTGGAGCGGCCGCAGCGAGGCTGCGTTGGACGTCGCCTGGGACGTAGCCAAAGGTGTCGCAGAAGGTTCGCAACCACACCAGGAAATACGCCTCCATGATCAGCCGAGCCCCGTAGTAGGCTCCCCCGAAGATGACCAACAAACGAATGCTTCGCCAGAGGCCTTCCTCCACGGTGAGCGCGTCGGACATGGCCCCTGTGGCCAGCGGCTCGAACACGTAGATGATGGCAAAGAATTGCATCGGCCCGGCCATCAGGCTCGGCGCCGCCCGACCACGCTCGCTGCCGAGTTCGGAGAAAATGGCGGCCAAGAAACTCAGCAACGCCACCACAATGGCGATGGTGTGGAAGGAGAAGTTGAGGAGGATGGTGTCGTCAGCCTCGGCGCTGGAATCAAGGTTGAAGAAAACGCTGATCCAGATGAAGAAACCGAGCCCTGCGATGACCATGGCGCCCGATTTTGCTCGGTTGGAAAGCATGGCGTTGAGGCCCTGTCCGCCGTCGGGCTCAAAGCGCACCATCAGCCGATCGGCGAGATCGATGTTCTCCTGATCGGGGAGAACCTGTGTGGCCCCTTCCGATGGAGCCTCGACTTCGACCATGGGAACGCTTCCCCCTGCCTCCTTATGAAGACTCTCGGGTTGGGGAGGGCGTGCCCTCCGACCTTCAGGGCGACGATGCGCGCCGAGACCGGTTGGCACGGGCCATTCGGCCGGACAACGACGGGTTGCCTCGCTTGATGGGAATCCTGAACGTGACCCCCGATTCCTTCCATGCGGGTTCCCGCGTCAGCGGCGAAGCGGCCGTCAAGCGAGGGCTCCTGATGTTCGAGGCCGGTGCCACATGGGTCGACGTTGGGGGAGAATCCACGCGCCCTGGTGCGGAACCTGTGTCCCATGAAGAAGAAATGGCGCGGGTCCTTCCGGTCATTCGCCAGCTCAAAGCAGCAAATCCCGATGGGTTGGTCTCGATTGACACACGGCATGCTTCGGTGGCCAGTGCTGCGATTCAGGCAGGTGCCGACATGATCAACGACGTCAGTGGGTTGCGTGATCCAGGCATGATGGACGTCGCCGTGAACACGGGCGCAGCCGTGTGCATCATGCACATGCAGGGCACACCTCAGACCATGCAAGACGACGTGCAATACGACGCCGTGGTGCATGACGTTCACACGGCCTTGTTCTCCACCGCGAACGAACTGGTCGCCCGCGGGCACCCCTCTGACCTGGTGTGCCTCGACCCCGGCATCGGGTTCGGAAAGGAACACCACCACAACCTCGCGTTGTTGAACGGCGGCGAGGGTTTGACCGACGGGGAGCGCTGGGCCGTGTTGTGGGGCGTGTCCCGAAAATCGGTGGTTGGCCACCTCACCGGACATGCTGACCCTGACGACCGCCTGCCCGGCACCTTGGGTTTGGCCGCGTTGGCGTGCTTGCGTGGGGTCGGCGTGCTCAGGGTCCACGACGTGGAGCCGCACCGCGACATGTTGGCCGCGCTTCGCCCGTTCAACCTCAAAGGGTGATCCAGCCGGCATAAGCGCCCGCAGCCACCCATGCTCCAAGCATGGAGCCAAGGTTGGAGAGGGCCGTCACAAGCAAGACTCGCCCGGCTTTGTTTCGCCAGAAATCGCCCACCCGTTCGAGTTTGAGAAATTGGGTCAGGTCTTCCGCACTGGGCTCAACCACGCGCAACTGCACGTACCCAGCGAACCATCCCGCCGCCAGCGTTGGATTCAACGACGTGATGGGCGAAGCGAGGGCTGCGGTCAGCACCGCAAAGGGATGACCACGAGCAAGAAGGCACCCGAGGGCAGCGAGCACCGCATTGGCCGCCGTCCAAATGGTGAACAACTCGATGAGGGCCTCGGTGGAGTCGTTCATCACGTTCCAACCAACGATCCCGAACACCAGCAAGGGAAGGACCCAAGGCACCGCACGCCGAACCACGGAAGGCTCAGGCAAGGTGTCCAGAGGAGACAAATCGACCTCTGGAGCATCGGTCTTTTCGAGATGGGCCGCGATGCCCTTGAGATGCCCTGCCCCAACGACCACCAGCGTTCGGCCTTGGCCCTCAAGGCGGCGCACCTTCTCCGCGATGTAGGCGTCTCGCTCGTCGATGAGCACCGCCCCGGCTCCCGGCGAAATGGTGCGCAAGTCTTCCATCAGGTCGCTCAGGAGATCGCCGTCACCAAGCAAGGTGTCCAAATCGAAGGACTCGTCGTCTTCGTCGTCCTCCTCAAGCAAAGCCCAGAGAAGACGCACACGCTCGCGAAAGCGCATGCGCTTCCAGGCCCTTCGAAGGGTGGTCTGGATGTCGCGGTCCACGAGTTCAACCCGCAGATCACGCGCTTCGGCACACTCCACCGCGGCCAGAAGTTCGGCCCCGGGTTGCTGGCCCTCGTCAAGGCCCATCTTCCGCTGTTCGGCCGCCAACAGGGCTTGCAACAAGACCAGTGGAGCCTTGCCTTCTTTCATCACGCGGCGGAGGCCCTCACGGTCCAAGCGACGATCGGCGCGAAGCGCCTCATGCCGTGTGGCACACAGTTCAACGGCCACGACGTCGGGTGCGAAGGCATCGATGTGGTGCTGCACGGCCTCAACGCTTGAGGTGGCCACGTGCGCCGTGCCAAGCAACCTGAGATGCTCGGAGACGTCGATGAACGGCGCCTCACTCATCGCCCTCACCGCCCAGAAGATCACGAAGAACGAGCGTCATCGCGGCGATGGCCTCCCCAGGTTCCGCCGCATCGTGTTCGACCAGACCGCTGAAGCGGACTTGACCTCCGGCCAGCGAACGATGCCCGCCTGCTTGACCCTCCGGGAAGCGTCCAGCCAAGGTCCGGCCAAGGTGAAGGTCGGAATTCCGCGTCCGCGCGGAGAGGATGACACGGCCCTGGCGTGGCCCATAGACCACGACCGTGTCCACGCCTTCGGTGGCCAGCAAGAAATCCGCCACCTGCGCCAATGCATCGCGGTTGGGAAGATGGAGCAGCGGGGCGAGCAGCACGCCGCCCTCAAGTTCCATCGAGGCAAGGGCTTCCGCGAACGCGGCCAGCGCATCACGTGAGCGTGGAGGAGCCTCGATTTGCCGCAAGAGGTCGTGGTCCACCCACGCGTTGAGCCACGACAAAGCGCGAAGGTCGGACGGACTGACGCCCCTCGTGAAGCCAAGGGTGTCCGTCCGAATGCCGAAGGCCAAGGCCGTGGCCAACACGGCGTCCATCTCCGCATCCAAGGCGGTCATGAGGCTGGCCACGAGGGAGGACGTCGCCGAGAATTCAGGGTGAACGATGGCGACGTCGGCAGCCGGCAGGTCACCCACGGCGTGGTGGTCGAGAATGACGTTAGGAACATGATCGACGGGCAAGACGTTGTTGGCCCCGGGCTGATGGAAATCCACGGCCACCACGGCGTCTGCTGCAGCAAGCACGTCCGCGATTTCCCATCCCATGATCAAGCGCGTGACCTCAATGCCCAGCAACTGAACCATGGCCCGGTTTTGGTGATGTTCGATCAACCCGCCATGGTAGATGCGGCCGACCAAGCCTCGTCGTTCGACCAAACGTTGGACGGCCAAGGCGGAAGCCAAGGCGTCAGGATCAGGATTGTCGTGGCAGAAAATGGCAACGTTGGAGCCTTCGTCCAGCCCCGCAAAATGGGCGTCGAGGACCGAAGCCCCCGTATGGCGCTCTTGAGCACGGACGCGGTCTTTCGCGGCGGAGAGCAGGAGGTCCTGTGGGCGCAGCGGATCGGCCACGTCGGCCTCGCCCTCTGGTTCTGGCCCAACGATTGGGACCGAAGGCCAGCGGGCGTTCAGCGCGGCCACAAGATGGGCATCGGCGATGGGCGTCGGATCCAACACGACGATCAGGCTTGGATGCCGGGCCGGCGTTGGCACCTCGTCCACGGGCATCGGCTGAGGAAGGGCAACGACGTCGCAGCCGTCCAGAAGGTCGTTCGCTTCAAGGCTGGACGCAAGGGTCACCACGCAGGTCGAACGAGAACGCATGCACCAAGATGCAAGCCGAGCAAGTGGGTCACCAGCCCCAATGAGGAGGTACATCGCAGCACCTCAAAGGTGGACTTCAGAACGAAACGTGGACGTTCTCACGCTCAATGCCGACGACCTCGAAGAGCACCCGCTCTTCGCATGACTTCACGGCGGCGACAATGTTCGTCGGGATGGTCTCGATGGCCGTGTTGAAGGTCGTGGAACTCGCGTTGTAGAATTCACGGCGATCGGCGATTTGATTCTCGAGCGCCGTGATCTGGTTTTGCAGGTTCAGGAAGTTGGAATCCGCCTTGAGTTCAGGGTACTGCTCAGCGACCACGTTGATGCGAGGCATCATGCCGGCGAGCATCCCTTCTGCAGCGGCCACGCCAGCGACGTCACCCTGCGCCAAAGCGCCAGCAGCGGCTTGGCGGGCGAGAGCGAACTGCTCGAAGATTTCACGCTCGTGCGTGGCGTAACCCTTCACGGTGTTCACGAGGTTGGGAATCATGTCGTAGCGTTGCTTCAGCAACACGTCGATGTTGGCCCAAGACTGTTCGACGTTCTTCTCGAGACGGACCAGACGGTTCCACGTCGAAATAAACCAGATCAGCAAAACAGAGGCAAGAATGCCACCAATGATGAGTTCCATCATGGCTTTGGGTCGCGACCCTGCCTTATCAAACGATTGACGGAGAAGTTACATCCGCCTCAGGAGGTCCAAGGCATAGCGCGCAGAGATGATGCAGAGCAGCCCGAAAAACACCCGGAGAATGACCACGTCGGGCACACGCAAGCCAACTCGCGCACCGAGCACCGCACCGAGCAACGCGCTGGCGGGCAACAGTCCCAAAACCCACACCTCCGGCCAGGAGCCATCGTGCAAGCTGGCATGAACCACGATGGCGACCGGCACCACGAGCATCATCATACCAAGGCTGGTGCCGATGGCACGACGGGAGGCAAGGCCACCGAATTGGTTGAGAATTGGGATGTAGATGGCCCCTGCTCCGATGGCCAACACCGCGCTGGCGCCACCACCAAATCCTGCCCCAGCGCGCAAGGCCAAAGGCCGGACCTCGCCGCCGTCCTTCTCGTTCACGCCATGACGCAGGCGTCGTGCGACCTTCACACAAGCCCAGAGCAGGAGCCCGAGGGCGAGCGCCTTGAACACAGGGTCGAGGGCGTCTCCGAGCAAATGAACGACGACCGCACCTCCTGCAGCACCGAGCATGGCCACAGGCGCCAAGCGTCGAACGGAGGGGACGTCGATGAGCCCCTCACGGTGGTGGACAGCACCAGATCCTAAGGACACGCTCAACGTCAACAGCAACGACGTCACCAAGGTCGCCGTGTCCAACGGCCAGCCCGCGAGGTAGTGCAAAATCGGCACGAACAACAGGCCTCCACCCAAACCGAGTGGAGCAAACATGAACGCCGTCAGCAAAACGGCAAGGAGCACCACAAGGAGGGCGTCCACAAGCCCACCTACATGGCCTCGATGACCATGGCGATGCCTTGGCCACCGCCGATGCACGCCGTGGCGACACCGTAACGGCCACCGCTGCGCCGAAGTTCATGCGCCAAGGTCAGCACCAAGCGGGTTCCTGTTGCGGCGAGGGGGTGCCCAAGTCCAACGGCCCCGCCGTTGACGTTCACCTTCTCGACGTCGAGGCCGAGGTCCTTGATGCAGGCCACGGCTTGACCTGAGAAGGCCTCGTTGATCTCCCAGCGGTCGATGTCCTCAACGGTCAGACCGGCCTTTTCGAGCGCCTTGCGGCTGGAGGGAACCGGCCCGTAGGCCATGATGGCGGGTTCGAGGCCAACGATGCCCCAACTCACGATGCGTGCAAGGGGAGCGTCACCGTCCGACTTGGCCCGGGAAGCCGACTTGATGACGACCGCTGCGGCCCCATCGACCACACCAGAGGCGTTGCCGGCGGTCACCAGAGACTCTGGGCCGAAAGCGGGACGAAGCCCTGCCAGCGTTTCGACGGTGGTGCCGCGCACCACGTGATCCTCGTCGGCGTGGGTGACGACCACGTCGCCTCGGCGCGAAGAAATGGTCACAGGAACGATCTCCTGTTCGAAAACGCCGCCGTCGATGGACGCCTCCGTTCGACCGTGAGAGAGGGCTGCAAAGGCGTCAACTTCGTCGCGTGTCACGCCCTTGCGCTTGCACAGCTCATCGGAAGTTTGGGCCATGAACAAGCCACAGGTCATGTCCTGCAGGTTGGTCATCATGTAGTCCTCCACGGGAGGAGAGCGGCCTAGGCTCCAGCCGTCGCGGGCCCCACGGAGCACGTGCGGGGCTTGAGAGAGGTTTTCCATGCCGCCGGAAACGACCACTTCTGCTTCGTCGAGCATGATCATTTGCGCACCGGTCACGATCGATTGAACACCGGAACCGCAGATGCGCGAGAGGGTCAGCATGGGAACCTCTTGGGGCAGACCGGCTTTGAGACCGGCATGACGGGCTCCGTAGATGGATTGAGCGCACGTTTGCAGCGCGTAGCCCATGACGACGTGGTCCACGTCCTCCGGCGAAGTCCCACTCTTTTCGAGGGCTCCACGGATCGCGGTCGCCCCGAGGTCTTGCGCGCTGACGGCCTTGAGACGCCCACCAGGCGCCCCATCGCCACGCTTTCCACCGACCCATTCGCAGAACGGGGTACGGGCTCCACCCACAATGACAACGTCTTCGACCATGATGCCCCGGTCTCGCAGACCGCTCAAGAACCCTCGCCCAAGCGGTACACGAACTCAATCTCAGGAGGTTCCTGTTCCGAACCAGCCGTGAACCACACGTGATGCGAAAGCGCGTCGCCTTCCAAGGCGTGCCTCCACACCGGACCTCCGTCTGGAAGTGGTCCAGCCCTGAGGCTGCGTGCGCCTTCTTCGACCCTGACGACCTGGACAAAGCCGTCAACGGCCTGCAGGTCAACCAAAAGTCCCCCCGTGGCGTCGCGACGGTACGTGCAACGGTCCTCATGCACCAAACCACCGTTGGGAGCAAAGACGCGCTCATGCAGGGTGATGGCGTGCACATCGTCGACGAGCACGGTGGCGTCGTCGTCGCCTCGAACCACCTCAACGTGCATCGTGCCGGTCATCCCGGTTTTCCCGGCATGGTGCCACGCACCAGTCCCAACGAGATCTGCACCCGCCGCTGCCGCCAACCATCGCAGCACGTCGTCGGCCTTCCTCAAGGGCATCGACGGTGGCCGTTCATCCCAAATGGCCCACGTGCCAACGGCCGAAGCCACCACGCGTTCACCGACGCAGACCTCGCCCGAAAGATGGGCCACGTGCCGACCGCGTCGAACCACGCGCCCTGTCGCCACGAGGCGTTCGCCAAGCCGCGCTGCGTCGAGAAAACTGGTCGTCAATTGGGTGGTGGCGCACCACGACGTCGTAGGGAGGGTCGAGACCAACGCACCACCCAAGGCCGCGTCCAGCAGGACCGTCATCAGACCACCATGAGCAGCTCCGCCCTTGTTGAGGTGGTCCGCGGTCACGGTGACCTCCAAGCACGCATGACCCGGAGACCATGCCGTGCGTTCGATCCCTAGGGCAAGCGCCATACCCGTCGGTTCCGGAGGCGAGGACAGCGTCATGCTGGCACCACCCCAACCACCTTGATCAGGATGCGCTTGGGGCGTCGGCCGTCAAATTCAGCGTAGTGAATCTGTTCCCACGTCCCGAGGTGAAGGCGACCGTCCCGCACAGGCATCGTCACCTGCTGGCCGAGCAATTGCCGCTTCAGATGCGCGTCACCGTTGTCCTCACCGGTCCGGTGGTGCAGGTATTCTGGCCCATCACGGCCGTCAAGTCCACCGAAAGGCGCCACGCGTTCAAGCCAATCCATCAAATCTTGATGGAGCCCATATTCGAGGTCATTGACGTAAATCGAGGCCGTGATGTGCATCGGGTTGACCAGCACGAGGCCGTCCACAATGCCGCTTTCTCGCACAACGCGTTCAACCTCTGACGTCAGGCAAAGGATCTCGCGCCGTTCGTTGGTGCGGACGGTCAGTTCTTCGACGTAGGTGGCGGCGGTGCCGGTCACAAGCGTGCCCATGCCTTCGGCTTGTGCCGACGCTGCATAGGCGTGATGCTCACTGAGGCTTGCTTGAGAAGAGCGAGGAATCGTCGAGGCCGTTGTTGGTGACCATCAGCGGAATGGCCACCATGAGCCCACAGAAGCCCGAACCAAAGACCGACAAGATGACCGTGGCCCCCATGCCAAAACCAGAATCGCTGAACTCGGGGTACATGAAAGCCACAACAAGCCCAAGCAGGAAACTCGCGGCGATCATCATCAGACCAAGATGAACACCACGGCGTTGGTATTGCATCGTCCAGATGCCGCCGAGCAAGGTGCCGGCTGAGGTGACCAAGCTGATCAGGCCAGTGAGCATCATGTATTGACCAAATCCTGCTGGGTCAAACCCAAGCGCGTCGGGGTCCTGTTCCGCGACTTGACCAAGAAGACTTTCGAAGAAACTCCCACCAAGCAAACTGGCCAACGCTCCAAGAAGGCCAAATGAGGCGTAGATGACGATCAGGATGCCCATCACTTTCGCCGCTCCACTGGGAGGCTGGACGAAAATCATCTGACCTTGTGCCTGGTAAGGGCTCATGTTGTTCACAATCGTGTTGTGGACGTCGCCCGAAATCGCAGAATCGGTCAAACTCACGCCAGGTTGGGCCACGTTTCCAGAAAGGTCGGGTGCAGCGTTCTCATCGGACCACTTCGGGGGTTCCATGGGACCTTGTAGGCGCTGAGCGCCATGAAGGTTGTCAACCGAGGCTTCAAGCAGAGGGGGCTTGTGAAGAGGATTGGGGAGCGCCATGCAGGTCCTGTTGGTCTACAAGAAGACCCACGAACCCGTGCATGACGAAGCGCTTGGCCACCTCCAGACGGTTTTGGAGAGCCACAGTGAGGCCCTCAAGGTGACCTTGAGGCCGCGCGAACTGGTCAAGCAATCAGATTTTCTTGGCCGAGACCTCGTCATCGTCCTCGGCGGAGACGGCACACTGACCAGCATCTCGCACAACATCGATGACGCGACCTTGGTCATGGGCGTCAACTCACACCCGCGTGCTGGAGATCCTGAGGGCAGCGTGGGCTTCTACATGGACAGCGACGTCAACACCTTCGCAGAAGACCTCGAAGCGGTGGTGGCAGGAAGGGCGATCGTCAACCGACTTCCACGCTTGCAAGCCGTCATCGAGACGACCTCAGGAAACCGCTTCACCACCGACCCGGCCCTGAACGACCTGCTCATCGCCAACACCCACCA
>DALQ01000077.1 GCA_002496845.1 Euryarchaeota archaeon UBA495 | reverse complement strand
CTTCGCTGAAGCATGCGTACAAGAGCGCCTTTTCCGTTCATCTGAACCTGATACCTTCCGAGCCGGCGAAGCCGTCCGTTTTCGTCGCCGCTCAACCGAGGCAACCACCCGTTTGTGAAGACGTCAAGCGGGGTGTCGCAACCGTGCCCTGCCTCAACGGCGTAGCGCTGTTCGATGCCGCCCCACCTGCGCTTCCACGGCGTTCCTGTCGAGAAGCGGGCAGCGATGCGGTGCGCCGTGGCTTGGACGCCGCCGCTGACGATGGCGACCTTCCAGCCGGCGTCCAGGGCGGTTTGAATCAAATCGTCCAACCCGGGCATGAAGGGGGCCTCAAGCAGGATGTCGTCCAAGCGATCTACGCGTGCATGGCTTCCGTCCATGGCCTCAAAGGCTGCTTCGATCAACTCAAGGTCAAGTTTGATCCAGGTCCACTCGTCGAGTTTTCCTTGGTTGTAGAGGTTGAAGGATTCAGAATTGTCGGCGCCAATGGTGTCGTAGACCACCTGCCATGTGGACAGGTGGTTGACCAACACACGGTCCATGTCAAGGCAAAGCAGCCCGCGGGCTGGAGCGGGCCTCACGCAACCTCACCCTCGGTTTCGACCTGATGGTGAAGGCTGGCCACTTGCTTTTCCATGATCCACAGAAGGATGGCCGTCATGAGGGCAAATAAACCGACCAAGGTGACCGCCACGGTGGCCAAGGTCACGCCAAGCGACGTGGAGTTGAGTTCCTTGAATTGGTCGATGACGTTGCCTGACAACTGAATGCCAAGCACGAAGAGAACCAAACCAGGAAGGCCGATCAGCACCAGCGGGTGCTTCGATTCGAGCATCCAGTAGAACATCTGAGCCATCCGTGAGGCACTGGCCAAGGATTCTGCTTGATGCACGTTTGGTCGAGCGATGTGGCGGCTGACGCGCACGGCGAGGTCTTCGGGCAGGTCCATCGCGGTGCCCAGAGGCCCGAGACCCGCAAGAGCCGCAAGACCGGCAGGGGTCACTTGCAGGTGTTGGACGTCCGCGTCCAGAAGGACCACGTCTTCCGGTGGGCCTTCGTCTTTGTCGAGAACAATGGAGACGTGCACGTCCCAGCGTTCGTGAAGTCGGTTGATGGAAAGCGGCAGGTCGCGCAAACGCCAGGCATCGTTGACCCGGAGGAAGAGCGTACGTTCTGCGTCCTCAAGGCCTGCTCCGTTCAACAGCGTGGCCAAATCGGAGGCCGTGGTGTGCTGGGCGGTGTGCGTGAGCACTGGGCAGTCCAGTCGCTCGGCCAATTCCACGGTTCCGTCGGTGGAACCACGGTCAAGGAGGACCACTTGGTCCACCGATTCTCGAGCCCGAACGATGATCGACACGATCCGAAGTTCAAGGTTCGATCCAATCAGGACCAAACGGTGCCGAGGTGCAGCCACAGTGTCCCTCGCGACGGACCGGGATATCAATCATCGGCCTGCCCTTGCAGGTTCCGACACCTTATGGAGCGCGGTCGTTCGCAGCGGAACATGTGGGAGGGGCGCCGTCTTGCGGTGGTCATGCCCGCTCGGAACGAGTCGGCCCACATCGCGAAGGCGCTCCGAAGTTTGCCGCCCGAGGTCGACCTGATCGTCGTGGTCGACGACGGATCCACGGACGGCACAACGGAGGTCGTCGAAGCCACGGACACCACCGCTGAACGCGTGGTCTTACAACGCGGTGGGCAGGGCGTCGGTGCAGCCGTCGCGATGGGATTCGACCACGTGATGCAGGTGTGGGGGCCGGACGACCTCGTCGCCGTCATGGACGGCGATGCACAGATGGACGCCGAGGACCTGCTGCCGCTGTGCCGACAGGTGCTGTCCTCACAGGCTGACGTGGTCAAAGGAAACCGGTTGGCCCACGCCGAGGTTCGCCAATCGATGCCATTTCTTCGCCGGCTGGCGAACCGAGGGCTTGCGGTGCTGACGACCTTGGCTTCGGGACGCCGTGTCAGGGACGCGCAGTGCGGGTTCATTGTCGCACGGAACGAGGTGCTCCAGCGCACCAAGAACGACCCTGTCTGGGCAGGCTATGGATACGTCAACCATCGGTTCATTCGTTGGTCTCGGCACGGATTTCGCGTGGTGGCGCATCCTGTGAGGCCCGTGTACGCCGAGGAAACGTCCGGCATCCGCCCCTTCCGGTTTTTCTTCTCCGTGGGTGCGATGTTTGTCCGGGAACACCACGCTCGGGCTTTTGCTTCGCTCGGTTCTGGCCGTGGACCTTTGGCCTTGAGCGCCGCGTTGCTGTGTTACCTTGCAGGATGGGCGTCGGTGTTCGCAGCATCCATAGGGACCCTCGCACCGTCTTGGTTGGCGGTGTTGCCCGTGAGTTGGGCGCTGGCGCACGTCCTGGATCGTTGCGTGCATGCTGGTGGGCGCGCCAGGATTTGAACCTGGGTCCAGGCGTCCCAAACGCCCGATGATAGGCCAAGCTACACTACGTGCCCTGACCGAGCGCTCACGCCTCCCGTCTTCAACCTGACCGTTGGTCGCCAAGCAACATCCAGAGGTCTTTTTCCTCCTCAAACAGGAGACCGTTCGCCATCGCGTGCTCGATGACCTCCGGAACAGGCGTGGTCGATGCGCGGCGCCGGAGGGCGTTGGCCAAGGCTTCCAGCGTCACCTGCCCCTCGTCGTTGGCGGCTTCACGCAAGGCCGCATACCACACCTTGGGGGAGTCCTCGTGATCTTGGGCGCGTCGGGTTTGAGGCGTGCCCATGCGAGCGCGAAGTTCGTCCCTGAGTTCCTCCGGTGTGTTCGCCAAGGTCACCTTCACCTGAAGTTCTGCGGCAGAAGCCGCCCGGTCGACGACCTCCATGGGTGACGGCGTCCTGTGGCCACAGTGTGGGCAGCGGTGCGTGACGCCTGTGGCTCCGTGGCAGAGAGAGCATGCTGGGCACCGGGCGACGAGCCAGACGTCGTCCACGGTGATCCACTCACAGGCTGAAATCGGTCCGGTTCCCGGGCCGCATCGCCCGTGCAGCGGGTGCCTTGGTGTCGACACGCCGTTGTGCGGCGTCGATGGCTTCCTGTGCACTCCTCGTCATCGTTTTGCGGACGGGGCCTGTGCGCTGGTTGCCGAGGTTGGACAACGAATCTGGGAGGATCAGCGCCGCCACAGCCACGCCGTGGTGGTCACGACCCGCGGTCACTTCATCCACGGCGAGGTCGAAGGATTCCACCTCCAAATCCCGTGATGCCAGCCGGCGCTGGAGGTTCCGTCGAAGCAAAAGGGTGGTCTCTTCGAAATCCGTGTTCGTGGTGATGGTCGCCACGATGGTGCATGGCTCGCCTTCGGGTGTCCGAGCCATGGCGTAGGCCACCCCGGCGCATGCGCTGGACCCGTTCCAGGCATAGGCGCTGGCCACATGGCACTCGACCAAGGAACCCATCGGAAGCGGGCGAGGCGGGACGGCTTGGAAACCAAGCGGGAGCATCGCTCCTTGCATGGGCACGTAACGCACGTCTCCAAGGCCAAGGTCGACCAAGGCTTGGTCCAATGCATCCTCAGCATTCTCGCCCCAAGGGGCCACCGCGGTCATCAGCCATCCCGAGGTGGTGCTCATGCGGTACACAGGTTGGGGCGGGTTCATCAACAGCGTGGTGCCCTTCGGTGCATGGTCGAGTCCTCGGGAGGGTCGCGAGGAGGGTACGCCGCACGGCCTTTGTTGGCGGTGCTCTGCCTTCTTGCCCTCACTGCATTGCTGGCCGAACCGCGCTTTGCCGTGCGAGGCTTTGCGGAAGGATTGGTGTTGGCCGTGACGCTTCTTGTGGTCGCCTTGATCCTCGGGATGATCTTTGGGCGTCGTAGGACGGATGCTCCCTCAGAAGCCTCCACAGCAGGTGTGCTGAACGAACCTCGTCCTTCAGGAAGGACCGAGGCCACGCTCGAAACCGATGAAGGCGTGGACCTTTCTGGCCTCGACTTGCCCTTGGTGTGATCAGGGTGTCACGCGGCGCGAATCGCGTGGGAAGGGAATGACTTCTCGAATGTGGTCCGCTCCGCTGAGCCAACTCACCACACGGTCGACGCCAAGGCCGAACCCTCCGTGCGGCACACCGCCGTAGGCGCGGGTGTCGATGTAGAATTGGTAGGGTTCACGGGGGACGTTTTCTTCGTCGATTCGGGCGAGGATTTCCTCCTCAGACCAGGTTCGCTCGCCACCGCCAATGATCTCACCGTAGCCTTCGGGGGCCAGGAGATCGTGGCACAGCACGTAGGCGTCGTCATCTGGGTCCACGCGATGGTAGAATGGCTTGGCCACCTTGGGATAGTGCGTCAGGAAGTGGGGCACATCGAAGTCGGCGGTCAGCACCTTCTCCTTGCTGTAGTCCAAGTCTTGGCCCCATTCGACGTCGACGCCCATCCCTTGCAGGGTTTCCACCGCTTCGTCGTAGCGCATGCGTGGGTAGGGGTTGTCTGCGTAGCGAGCCACAAGGTCGAGATCGCGGTCCAGGCTCGTCAATTCGTCGCTCCGCTCGTCGAGCAAGGTCCTGGCGATGTTGCGCACGACGCCTTCACCGTGCGACATGATTTCGTCGTTGGTGGCCCACGCCAGTTCCATCTCGGCATGCCAGAATTCGGTGAGGTGCCGTCGCGTTCGGCTCTTTTCGGCACGGAAGGACGGTGCGATGGTGTACAAGCGTTCGAGGGCTGGCATCGCCGCTTCTGCGTAGAGTTGCCACGATTGGGTCAGGTAGGCCTTCTTGCCGAAATAGGGCACTTCAAACAGCGTTGAACCGCCTTCGACCGCGCCAGCGACGAAGTTCGGCGCTTGGTATTCCACGAAATCGAGGTCGCGGAAGTAGCCGTGGATGGCTCCAAACACCGAGGACCGGATTTGGAGCATTGTGGTCATGCGCGACGTGCGCAAGTAGAGGTGACGGTGATCGAGGAGGAACTCGGTTTCCCCACCGTCAGCGGCCGCCATGGCGGATTCGGTGATGGGAAACGGCCGTTCAGGATTGACGCCGCCGATGACGGCTCCGGACACGACGCCGATTTCATGGCCTCCTTGTGCTCGCTCGTCGACCTTGACTTCACCGACCAGTTCCAAGGAGGATTCGATGAGGGCTTCGCTCAGCGCAGTGAAGGCTTCGTCGCCGACGATGTTGCGCTTGACCACGCACTGAACGGTTCCTGTTGAATCGCGCATGACGATGAAACGGAGGTTGTTGTTCCCCCTGCTTCGCTTGACCCACCCCTTCAGGGTGACCTGCTCACCGTCATGCTCTCCCGATTGAACCGCACCGATGTAGGTCGTCTTCATGGGGCTCCCGTCCGAGGCTGCCTCAACCGCCATTTGAACATGCCCGCCGTCAGCAGAGGCATGAATGAGGGTGCGTTGGAAAGCGGGCCTGACGGGGTTCGAACCCGCGACCGACGGATTAAGAGTCCGTCGCTCTACCTGACTAAGCTACAGGCCCACGGCGCGCTCCTTACGCCCGTATTTAATCACCACGGCGTGCTTAGGCCAAGCGGCCACCGGGGCGCACCAAACGTTCTGCTCCAGAGGCTCCGGCAAGGTGCACCACGTCACACATGCCAATGAACAGGCCGACCTGCACGACACCCGCGAGCGCCAGCAGCGCGGCTTCTGTCGCAGCAGGATCCGTCAAGGTCGCTCCTGTGTGTGCGTCGACGATGTTGTTGCCGTTGTCGGTCTGCAAGGGCTGGTCGTCCTTCATGCGAAGGCTGGTCTCGCATCCGAGCAAGGCTGCGATCGCCCGTTGGGTCGTGCCGCGTCCAAAGGGCGTGATCTCAATTGGAAGTGGAAAGGCGCCCAGTGTGTCGACCATCTTCCGGTCGTCGGCCACGACGACCATGGCTCCCGAGGCTTGAGCCACCAGCTTTTCTCGCAGCAAGGCGGCCCCGCCGCCCTTGATCAGCTGGAACGC
>DALQ01000042.1 GCA_002496845.1 Euryarchaeota archaeon UBA495 | reverse complement strand
ATGCTGACTTCGGGCATGTCGCCCGCTTGGCGTGCGGCGTTCATGATCACCACCATGCTGGTGGCGATTCCGACCGGTGCGAAGATCTTCAACTGGCTGATGACCCTGTACCAAGGCAGCCTTGTGATGCGAACGCATACCCTGTGGGCGCTTGGATTCCTGATCACCTTCACCTTGGGAGGCATCTCTGGAATGTTCTTCCCAGTGTCCGGCTTGGACATTCACTTCCACGACACGTACTTCGTGGTCGCCCACTTCCACTACGTGTTCATTGGCGGCACCGTGTTTGCGCTGTTCGCCGGCGTGTACTACTGGTTCCCCAAGGTGACCGGCCGCAAGATGGACGAGCGCCTCGGCCTCTACCACTTCCTCGTGGGCTTTGCCTCCTACAACGCAGCGTTCTGGCCCATGCACGCTTTGGGCATGATGGGCATGCCACGTCGCACCCACTCCTACCTCGAAGAGACCGGCTTTGCGTCCTACAACTTGGCCGTGTCCACCTTCGCCTTCATCTTCGGCCTGAGCCAGTTGATCCTCGTTTGGAACATCATCTACTCCGCCCGCCGAGGCGAGAAGGTCGGCAAGGACCCCTGGGGCGGTTGGTCGCTCGAATGGACCACAACCTCGCCTCCACCCACACCTTCCTTCCACGACATTCCAACCCAGCTTGACGCCAACGAAGGCCACGAGCATGAGGAGAAGAAGGGCGTTGGCAAGCGCCTTTGGGAAGGCTCCGGCAAGGAGGTGACCCAATGAGCGGTGGTCACGCCCACGTGGAAAACTCGATTTGGATGCGCTCCCTCCTGATGGCTGGCATCTTCCTCACCATCGGTGTCGTGGCCTACGGCGTCCTGGTCGGCGGCATCGCTGGCTTTGGCGAAGACCAAGGCCTCAACGGCGACTACCACGACGCAAAGGACGCGTACTACGCGGCCAAGGAGTCCGGCGTGACCGGTGAAGCGTATGACGAGCTCCATCACGAGTACGTTGACACGCACCTGAACTACCTCACCTTCGCGGTGGCTGGGAACACCATCCTGGTGATGATGATCGTCTATTCTGTGTTCATCGGCTTCGGTGGATTCGTGAACTCACTCAAACCGGACGCGGACCACGGCGATCATGACGACCATGGGCACCATGGCTCCTCCTCACCGATCGTCCTCGCTTTCGGTGTGATGCTGTTCATGATCGGTTTCCCCCGCTTCGCTCACGGCGCGGAAGGCATGCTGTACGGGCTCGAGTTCGAACTGATGGACATGGCCATGTCCACCACGGGCCTGGTGTTCGTGGTGCTTGGCATCGCCAACTGGTGGCAGGAAGACCTGCCCTTCGACGGCCACGGTGAACAAATCGCCACGGCCACTGAGGACATGGTGCCCTTCCGTGGACAGCACATCCGCAAGGTCGGCATCTGGGTCTTCCTGATGTCCGAAGTGATGGTCTTCGCCTCCTTCTTCTCGTCCTACCTTCGCATGCGTACCGGATGGTGCACCGATTGGGCGATCAAGTCGGGCGTGGAAGCCTGTGCAGGTGTCCCCGAAGGCTCTGTCGTGACCGCTTCGGACCTCATCCGTGGCGACTTGGCCACGCTCGCGCCCGGTGCCATCAACACCTTTGCGCTGATCATCTCGTCCTACACCATCGTGCTGGCCCTCAAGGCCGCGAAGAACACCAACTGGGAAGTTTCGTCCAACCCGCTCATGGCGAAGTTGATGCCCACGCGCAAGGCCGCTGTCCGCAACTACCTCATTGCGACGCTCGCCCTCGGTTCCCTCTTCATCGTGCTGAAGCTCATCGAGTGGAGCCACCTCATCGCGGAAGGCTTCACCCTCGCGACCCAGCAGGGTTCGATCTTCTACATCGCCACCGGTGCTCACGGACTTCACGTCTTCATCGGGCTCCTGGTGATGCTCTATCTCGTGTTCAAGGCCGACACCGTCGGCTTTGACGAAGAAAACGGACAGGGCATCGAGTACTTCGGTCTGTACTGGCACTTTGTTGACTTGGCGTGGGTGGTCATCTTCCCCGCCTTCTATCTGTATTGAGGTGAGAAGACATGGGAGAACACGCATCCAAAATTGAGCAGTGGGTCGAAAAGAGTCCAATCCCCATGGACATTTACGCCCTGAACTTCTGGATCCTGATAATCTTCACCTTGGCTGAAGTGGCCGCGGTGTTCCTCGTTCCTGAGGAGCAGAAATACATCGTCTGGAGCATCCTGATCGGAGTTGGCGTCATCAAGGGCTACGGCATTGCAGCCTTCTTCATGCACTTGGCCGGAGACCCACGGCCCTACTTGTGGAGCTTCGTGTTCCCGTTCATTTTCGTCGTGCTGATGCTCTGGGGCATCGGGCTGTCGAACCCATCCGGCATCACCGGCTTGCCGGAATGGTGCACGCCCTTTTCAGGGACCTACGCGACCAGCAATCCCTGAGGGTCTGCTTTGCGTCGTTGCTTGATCGCTGCTTTGCTGGTGGCGACGCTCCTGCTTCCAGCGCAAGCGGCTGCCTACAACGGGCTGGCGCTTTCGCGCGGTTCGGTGGGTGACGTCGTCCTTGTCGATCAACACGAACAGAACGTCAGCTTGGACGGATTAAGCGAGGAAATCCTCGTCGTGGCCTTTGTGTTCACGCACTGTCCGGACGCCTGTCCAGTCATCACGCACACCTTGAAGGCCGTTCAAGCGGGGCTCGACGAGAACCTCGCTGAGCACGTCGGCTTTGTTTCGATCACCGTGGACCCTGTGCGGGACACGCCAGAACGCTTGCTTGCGTTCACCGAGTACCATGGCGTGGATTGGCCGCACCTGACCGCTGACAACGCGACCTTGGAGGACGTCTGGGCCCGCTTTGGTTTGAACGTGGCGTCCGAGGTCATCGAAGCCCACGGAAGCGACGGTGATTTTGCATTGGAAGGGGCCTCCGTGACGGTGGTCAACGCTGACGGAAACGCCTCCGAACACCTCGTGCGCCCAACGGGATGGAACCTGACGGTGGAGCACGCCGACGCAGCTGGATGGAACATCACGGCCGAACTCGGTCAATACGGTCGCATGATCACGGGTGTCGAGGGCATCGCATCACCCGAAGACGCGTCGTGGTGGTGGAGCCTTCAGCGCTGGAACAGCACGACCGATGCATGGGAGGAAAGTCCTGTGGGCATCGATGACATCGACGCCTTGGCGCATCCCCACCTTGCGCTGACGGATTCTCGGCGCAACATCAGCGACCTGCCGAGGCCGACCGGGCAATCCTCGATGCACCTGCTCTTTGACGAAGGCAACGCCACCAGCCATGTGCTGAACACGACTTCAGCGCACCTGATGACGCACGGCGCCTTTCACGCGGCTGGCGTGAACCTGGACGTCGGTCTTGATCCACAAGGGGGTCACCTCCTCGAGGCCATCGACGGCGTCGCTGCGCCTGCCGATTCATCGTGGTCTTGGCGCCTTTCGCTCTGGAACGGAACGATGTGGGAGGAATCCATGGTTGGCATGGACGACCTCACCGACACCATGCACATCGCTTGGGCACCGTCCACGGTGCGCCTGAATGACATTCCAACGCCAGGGGATTCCGGCATGCAAGGCCAAGGCGACGCGACGACCTGCAACGGTCATGGATGGGTCATGGGCAGCGGCTCATCTGCGCACTGCATGTGCAATGAGGGCTACAGCTGGCGGGAAGGAGACCGCCTGAGTTGCGTCAGCGACGACGGCGAGGTCTTGGTTGGCCATGCCACAGTCACGTTCATTCTCGACGGCATGCGGGAGCCACGTGTCCAATGGACCGGAGATGGGTGGGCGCCGGAGGCATTCACCGAAGACCTCGTGGAACTCGCTCAGGCCGAGGGCGTCATTCCTCGTCCGGAACGGTCGGGTTCGAGTCCAAGCCCCGGCATGGCCGTTGGGCTTGTCGCGATGCTTGGTGCCGCCTTGCTTCTTGAGCGGCGTCGTTCATAGAGGAGATGCCTCCACCCTCGACCCAAGCGTGGATCGCATAGCCTGGTAGTGCGCCGGATTTGAAATCCGGTGTCGAACGACACGGGGGTTCGAATCCCTCTCCACGCGCTTGCACATCCTTCGAGGCGGGGAACCTTCTCAAACCACGACACGCTCTCCTGACCATGCGACGGGCCCTCCTTGGTGCGCTGCTGGTGCTTTCGCTCAGCCTTGCAGGCTGCCTTGCCCCTTCCTCGGCAGGATGGGGAGAAGGTGGCGTCAACGTCGTCGGCGACGGCATGAACGTGACCGTGGTGAGCGACTTGAACACTGCACAAGTCAGCATTCCAGAGGTCAAGCTCGCCGGCTGCGACGCTGATGGCATGATTGGCGTCGCGTCAAATCAAACCCGCCTGGTCACCATCGAAGGCCACTTGGCGGCTTCCACGCTGTACAACAGCCATGGAGAAGACCTGCGTGGACTTTCCAACGGCGTGACCGCTTCGGTCATTCTGGAGGCGATGTCCTACGAAAATGCAGAAGCGGTTCCAAACGGACAGGGAGCACGTGTTCCTGTGAAAAACTGGGCCGAGCCACTCTACCCTGAAACGGGTTCAGGCCAAAGCACATCACAACGCACGGTCAACGTTCAGGACGTGGATCGAGACAGCAACGAAGCATGGTTTGTGCTCGGGCTCATCCCCGGTTCTGAACATGTGGCGTACGGCCTTGGAGCCGTGAACGAAGTGCACCAGCCCATCCGTATCCAAGGCTATCTGGTCGACAGTGCGGAAGGAAAGAGCCTCAGTGTGGGCGGTACCTCAGGCGCTGATTCCATCCCGAATCAACCCTGCACGGTCGACGTGGACGATTCCAACAAAGGGACGCATTTCGTGCTCGTCCACAGCATCACGCTCCTTGGTGCCTCGGTCACCATGGACGGGGAAGCCGATGACGAGTGGGTCATGGGCGACGTGCCAATCCTTGGTCGCGGCGGTTACCTGGTCTACTTCCTTGTCGTGGCCGTCGGTGGTGGCTTCGGCCTCTACGTCGTGTCATCGGCGCGGGTCAAAGGCGCGGCAGCCTCGCAAGCCAAGGTCCTGCTTGGGCAAGAAAACATGGTCAAAGCCGAAACTGCTCGTAAGGCTCCCAAGCGGAAGGAACCCGAACCCAGCCGCGCTCCGCCTGAGCCCAAGAAAGAGAAGAAAGCCAAGAAGAAGGAGGAATCCAACATTGGTGGCTTCGATTTGGACGCCGCGCTCTCCACCAAGGGCTCGTCGTCGTCCAAGCCGGAACGCTCCTCGCGAAGCGGTTCCAGCGTGGTGGTGACGGACGAAGCCTCGAAGATGGCCTCGCAAAGCACCGTTTCTTCGCAAAGCTCCACGGAATCAAGCGCTCCATGGGAGCCACCTGTCTCAACCCCGCAACGCAAGAGCGGGGGCGTGACGCCCATGTCCGGTGGATCTCCACGGTCGGCCCCTCCAACACGAAGTGAGCCACCCGCGGAGAAACCGAAGGTTCGTCGCCGCCGTGCAGTCCGCAGTGCTGCTCCTGAACCGGAACCTGTGCCAGAACCTGAGCCGGAGCCCGAAGCAGCACCGCCTGAAGAAGAGGAATTCACCGATTTCTCATTCTGAATCCCACGGCACCGTCTTGGCGCCACGTGCAATGATCTGCGCAGGATGCCACGTCAACGTGGCAGGGAGCTGCAAGATGGGTTCCCCGTCGGCTTGAATGTAGGTGGGCAACGGCAACGGCGTGTCGCTTGGCGCCCCTGCAGGGTCGACCGGTCGCAGGTTGATTCGACGCACCCGATGGGACGTGATGCCCCAAATCCCGACGTGCTTGCCTTTCTTGACCGAACCCATCAGGTTCAGCATGCGCCAGCGGCTCAGTCTTGGCGCCACCACCAACACCGCTTCCTCGTGGTTTGGAGCCATCCCAGGGCAGACGCGGTAACCGCCACCAAAGGTCTCGCCTGTGCAGGCGGCGAGCAACGTCAGGTCGACCGTTTCTGCTGGTTTGTCGTCCATCTGGAGTTCCACGTGCCGACGACGCCAGACTGGAATGGTGCTGACGCCCAGCCAGGTGTATTTGATCGGCCCATGCAACCATTTGGCACGACGCAATTTGGCTCGACTGATGGAGGAACTGATGCCTGCATCCGTTTCGAGGAAGGTCCAACGAACGATTCGCCCTTCCTCCTCCGAAGGCCCGTCCCAAGGGTTGGCGTTGACCGGATAACCGCCTGATTCCGGGGCCGCAGGATGGGCTTCCAACCGCCAGGCTCCGCTCGGCCGGTCGGTGCCTTCCTTCAGGCACCGCAGGGCGCCGTCGAGGTCGTCACGTGGAATCCCGTGCGTGATGGCGAAATCGTTGCCGGAACCGAAGGGGATCTGACCGAGCACGGCACCTGACCCACGAAGGCCGCTGGCGACCTCGTGCACCACGCCGTCTCCACCAACCGCGACAACGAGGTCGCCGGGACCCACGTTGCCCTCGCCCACGAGCTGATGGGCATGGCGGGCGGCGTCGCCGGGCCCGGTGGTCATGTACGCCTCCACCTGCCAGCCGTCGGCTTCCATGCGCTCACGCACGGTCGGCCACGCCTTGCCGCATCGCCCGTCGCGGCTCGCAGGGTTCACGATGACCTGAACGCGAGCCATGCCGAGCAAGTCACGCCGGAGAGAATGAAGGTTCGCGCCAAAAGGCGAGGGCTCATGTGTGAGAAGCCGGCCCCCGAAGCATCACCATGTGGTCCGAAGGCGAGGCGGAATTCATGCGGCGGGCCCTCGAGGTCGCCGAACGCGGTCAAGGCCGCGTCAGCCCAAACCCGCCGGTGGGATGCGTGTTGGTGAAGGACGGCGTGCCCATCGCCGAAGGCTGGCACGATCACCTCGGTGGCCTCCATGCTGAACAGATGGCCATCCACGACGCAGAAGCGCGAGGTGTCCCCACCAACGGAGCAACGGCGTACGTCACGCTCGAACCGTGCAATCACTTTGGACGAACGCCCCCCTGCACGGAGTCGTTGCTCTGGGCGGGTGTCCAACGGGTCGTGGTCGCTCATCCCGATCCAAACCCGAACGTACGTGGTCGTGGGACGGACGTGCTCAGAGAGGCAGGCCTCGAGGTCGAGGTGGGCCTGCTGCAGGAGGAAGCGGCCCTGCAAATGCGTTCTTTCCTCCACTGGTGCCACCACCGCCGCCCTTGGGTGACGGTGAAGGTCGCATTGGACGTCAACGGTTCCGTGGACGACCGCGCAGAAGCAGCGGGTCGGTTCACCTCCGAAGGTTGCCTCGACGAGGTGCATCGCCTTCGCCAACGCTGCGATGCGGTCCTGGTCGGTTCAGAAACCGTGCTTCGCGATGACCCGTCCTTGACGGTGCGGCGCATCGAACACGAGCGTCAACCGGTCCGGATTGTCCTCGATGGACGGGCCCGTGTCCCGAAGGAAGCCACGGTGTTGACGGACGGAGGCACCACCATGCACCTGACCGGCGACGTGGACGTGGAGCGGCTCCTGCAGCAATTGGGTGACCAAGAGATGCAGCGGCTGCTCGTCGAAGGCGGCCCGTCCACGGTCGAGCGCTTTCTCCGCGCGGGGCTGGTGGACGAAGTCCTGTTGGTGCACAGCACGGTGGAACATGCCCAGCCCGTGCCGCTCGGCCTCAGCGAGGCTGACTTTACGGCAGCCGGCCTCACCAAGCATCCTGGAACGACATGGGGCGAGGAACGCGTGGACGTTTGGCTGCGTGCTTGACCGTCAGCGCGACAATCGGAGCGCACAGGCTTCCAAGGATTCGTCCTCCCTGCAAAGACTCCGAATGTAGGTTGGAACGCTCGTCGTTGACGTCTTGAGGTCGAGCAGATCGCCAACCCATTCGACGGCCGTGGTTGGAGGCTCGGCGTGTTCATCGCATCCATGCGCGGTCCAAACGGAGCACCCAGAGCCATCCTCGTCCGAAATTTGCCGGTACCAAGGGGTCTCGATGGAGGGCCTTGAGAGGTTGTGTCGTTCTGAATAACGAACGATGCAATCTGCATGAACGCTTTCCCAACCGGCCTCACGAAGCCATTCGAGGGCGATGTCGTCTTCAGCCCCTGGCTGGAACCACACCAAGGGCGGCGTCTCGTGGGGCGTCATCAGAAGGCGTCGAACTTGATCTCGGGCACGTTCAGGGGCGAGGAACAGCACCGCCACTTCCACGGTGGTGCCCTCCTCCACCGTGGATCGAATCGGGACACCGTCGATGCATGCACCGCCGTCACGCGGGTGAACAGGGACCACCCGCCACCCGCGTTGCCGAAGCTCAGGAACGGCCGTGTGGGAGGTTCGCTCGGCGTTCAACCCCGCGCCGAAGACGTGGATGGACGTGACCGCCTTCAAGGCGGGAATGAGATCCAGTGAGGCGTCCATGCGACCACTTCAGGGTTGGAGGCGCGATGGAGACCATGCTCCATGCTCAAACCTCAGACGGATGCGGTCGTGCAGCCGGGCCGGACGGCCGGCCCAGTACTCGACCTCTTGCGCATGAAAGCGAAAGCCGCCCCAATGAGGCGGGCAGGGCACGTCTTGGCCCTCAAAACGCGCGTGAACGCTGACGTGTTTGGCCTCCAAAGCCGCTCGGTCTTCAATTTCAGAGGACTGGTCCGAGACCCAAGCGCCGATTTGGGAGGAGCGGGGGCGGCTTGCAAAATACGCCTCGACCTCTGCACGTTCCAGCGGCGTGACGTGCCCCACCACACGGGTTGAACGGTCCATGTCGGGCCACCAGAACGTGAGGGAGGCCCGTGCATCCGCCTGCAGTTGGCTTGCTTTGTCCGAGGTGAGGTTGGTGAAGAAGCGGACGGTCGTGCCCTCGACGCCCTTGCACAGAACCATGCGTGATCGAGGAGAGCCGTCGGGCCCAAGCGTGGCAAGGCACATCGCGGTGGGATCGCTCAAGCCCGCTTGCTCTGCTTCGTGAATCCACGTTGTGAGCAGGCCCAACGGGTCCTCAGAATCCACCGAAGCGGGGTCAAGTTCCCCGTCGTACTCCTCGCGGAGGTGCTCCATGACTCCACGTTGCACAGGCAGGCCTTGAACCCCTGTTCAACCAACGCTGAGGAACAGGCGTTCAAGTACGCACCCTTGATTTTCGCACCATGGCTTCCGTGCTCGTGGTAGGCGCCAGCAGTGACATAGCGCAGCGATTGATTCCGACCCTTCTGGCTGACGGTCACACCGTCACGGGTCTCGCCCGTGACCAATCGCGCCTCGCCGGTTTGAGCCACGAACGCTTCCATCCCGTGGTTGGTGATGCCCTCGACCAAGCCGTGCTCCAGGAGGCTGTGGCCAAAGCAACCGCCGACGAACCCTTGTCCATGGTGGCCCACCTTGTGGGTTCGATTGTGATTCGGCCACCTCACGCCATGAAAATGGACCAATTCAACGAGGTCATCGCCACCAACCTCGGCAGCGCCTTCCTGACGCTGTCCGTTTGCGGCAAGGCCATGATGCGTTCTGGTGGAGGCCGGATGGTGTTCACGTCCAGCGTGGCCGCCGGACTCGGTCTGGTGAACCACGAAGCCATCGCGGCAGCCAAGGGCGGCCTCGAAGCCATGGTGCGTTCCGCCGCAGCCACCTACGCCAAGCGTGGGCTGCGCATCAACGCCGTTGCCCCTTCCCTCACCGAAACGAGGCTGGCTGAACCCATGCTCCGTTCCGACGCCGCACGGGCCGCCTCGGAGGCCATGGTCCCCATCGGCCGGATCGGTCAACCCGAAGAGGTGGCCACGAGCATGGCGTGGTTGCTGACCGGTGCCCCAGACAACATGACCGGAGAAGTGCTGCACGTCGACGGCGGCATGGGCCGTGTCCGAGCGATGGGGTGAACGCATGAACGTGGGCATCGTCGGTGGCGGTTTGGCCGGTTTGGCCACGGCAAGCGCCCTTTACGCCGCTGGCCACGACATCACGGTCTACGAAGCCTCAGATCGGCTCGGCGGCCGCATGGGGACGACAACGATGGAAGGCCACCCCGTGGACCTCGGCTTTCACGTGCTGCATACGGCCTATCCGGCCCTGAAGCGATGGGTGGACGTGGCGGCGCTCGAGGCCACGCCAATGGACCCGAGCACCGAAGTCATCCTCCCAAGCCAAGGAAAGCGCCTGCTTCTTGGGGACGCTCTGCGTCGTCCAAGCACCCTGTTGCCGACCCTGCGCAGCGTAGGCCCGTTCAACGCGCTCCGCTTGTTGCGGTGGCGGCAACGTGCCCGAGGACGTGACCTTGAGGCTCCCCTCGACCGGCCCTCCCAGAGCATCGACGCAGGTCTGGCCGATCAGGGTTTCAGCAAAGGGTTGAGGCAACGCGTCCTGCACCCGCTCTTCGCCGGCATCACCCTCGACCCACAACGAAAGGAACGGGCCGCCTTCGCCACCTTCACCTGGGGCGCCATGGCCAACGGAAGCATGGTGATGCCCAAGGACGGCATCGTCGCCGTACCCCTCCAACTGGCGTCCCGCCTCCCGTCGGAAGCGGTTCGTTTGGGGGTGGCCGTGGAGGACGTGGACGCCAACGGCGTCACCGTCGACGGTGTGCGGCACGACCACGACAAGGTGGTGCTCGCCGTCCCACAACACGTTGCGGCGAGCCTGTTGGACATCACGACGAGCCCCGATGAAAGGCGCACGACCACCATGGTCTACGCGACCGAGGCTCCGCCGCTTCGGGCTGCCCGGCTGCTGCTGAACGGAGAATACGACCCGACCAGCTCTCCGGTCTTGCACGTGCACGTGCCGACCCTCCTGCATCCGCGCGACGACGGCCAGCATTTCGTGGTCGCCACGTTGCTTGGTGAACAAGACCACGCCGCAGAAGACGTCCAAGAACGGCTGCGGTCGTGGTTCCCTGAAGCGGCCTCATGGCGCATTGTCGGCCGGACCGATGTGCGCCATGCCCTGCCCAACATCCCCACCCATCACGTCGGACGCGACCACCTGCCGGTGGACGTGGACGGCGTGCTCTTGGCGGGTGACCACACCACGCACCCCTCGGTGCAAGGAACGCTGCGCAGCGCCGAACGTGTGCTCGAAGCGTTGGGCGTGCCGCTCCCGCAGGGTCCGCAGGACCTGCAACGTCCTGCAGCGGTGGAGGTGACGGCATGACGTGGCACAAGGTGATGAAAGCGAACTGGAAAAAGGACCGCACGGCGATGAAGGTCGTCAAGGGCAAGATGATGATGATCGGGCGCAAGCACGGCGAATACTTCGCCACCCAAGCCCTCTGCCGCCACATGCGCTGGCCTTTGGCTTGGGGCGCGAAAATCACCGACGACGGTTGTGTGCGGTGCCCCCTGCACCAAACCACGCACAAGATCGAGGACGGGTCCATGGTCGAATGGTCGCCTTTCCCGCTGCTCCCAGCGTACGGCAAGATGGTCGGCAAGATGTCGAAACCGAAGGACCTCGGTATCTTTGACACGAAAATCGAGGACGGACGGCTCTGGGTGAACCTGTCCTAATCGCGGATTTCCCACGCCCATACGGTGACTTTTCCGCGTGGCCCTTCACGTTCGTCCACAGGATGGACGTGCTCCGCTCGACGCAACGCACGTTGCAGTTCATGCACACGCACAGGACGGCCTTCGGCTTCGAGGGCGTCGATGATTTCGCGGGTGCTCATCGGACCACACTCCTGCAGCATGAGGTGAATCCACGTCACCGCTTCGCGGGTGATGCGCTTCTCCTCCGTCCAGCGGCGGCGCGCCATGCTCGCAATTTGTGTCAAAGGGCCAAGACCGTTTGCTCGTGCTCCACGGCGAACGAACACCGCTTATCATGGGATGCACGTCTGCGAAACTATGCCCGAAGGTCCTGAAATCCATCGGGCCGCAGACCGTCTTCGCAAGGCGCTGGTTGGCAAGACGCTGGTCGAGGTCCACGCCGAACATCCCGCCATCGCCGGACGCCTCGAGGGTTGGGTCGGACGTGAGGTGGAATCGGTCGAAGCCAGGAGCAAAGCGATGCTTATTCGCGTGGGCGACCATGTGCTGTACAGTCACAACCAGCTCTACGGACGGTGGACGGTCAACCGGGCAGCAACCCCGCCTCCTGACTGGAATCGTTCCCTTCGCGTGTCGCTGATCAACGGCACCCACGCGTGCCGTCTGTGGTCCGCAAGCGACGTGATGCTGCTGGAGCCGTGGGAGGTCGAGGGCCACCCCTACATCGCGCAACTTGGCCCTGACATCGCGGACCTGCTGACCACACCCGAAGAGGTCCGTGTTCACCTTGACGAAGCGCGTTTCCAGCGGCGCGGACTGGCCGGATTGCTGCTAGATCAGCGCTTCCTCGCCGGCGTGGGCAATTACCTGCGCAGCGAAATCCTGTTTGAAGCCGGCGTGGACCCTTCCCGGCGCTTGGGCCACCTGAACGCGGCCGAAAAGGACGCGTTGGCCGAAGCCGCGATGATCATCACGCGACGCGCCTACCATCAGAAAGGCGTCACGGTGGACCTGGCGACCTACCAAACGATGCGCGACAACGGCGTGGCGCGTCGAAGCGCGCGGCATTACGTGTTCCACCGCGACGGCATGGCCTGCCACCGCTGTCAAGCGACGATCGTCCATGGGCGCGTCGGTGGGCGACGATTGGACGTCTGTCCCGCTTGCCAAACCTGAACCGAAGTCCGTTAGGACTCACGCTTGGCGAGGGCGGCACAAGCCAGCAGCAAACCGAGTATCATCGAGGCACCCGCGTTCAGCGGCGTTTCGACGGGCGCCTCGGGTGGCGCCTCCTCTTCCACCGGTGGCGCGGGCTCGACGGTGATCGTGCCGACCATGCCGGCCGATTCGTGCGGCTCGCAGACGAAGTCGTAGGTGCCGCTTGTGCCCACCGGGAACTCCACCGTGTGGTCCACCTCGCGCTCAGGATCGCCCGTGGAGAAGAAGCCGTCCTTGGCCACCGCGTTATGGGGCAGGGCCTGGCCGCTCCAGAAGAAGCGCACCTCGTCGCCTTCGGTGATCGTCACCTCACTGGGCGTGAAGCGCAGGTTCGTGCTGTCCACGGAGATGACCACCGTTTCCGCAGCAGCCGTCATGCAGAACAAGGGCAGCATGAGGCACAGCACCAAGGCTCGCATGGTGATAGAAACGACGTGCCGTTCTTGAAGCCCTGTTGAGGCCTGTGGGCTCACTTCAGAGGACTGAGGTCCAGCGGACCGGCGTCGAGCAAGGTCACGCCAGGGATGAACAGGTTGGCACAGAAGCCGTGTCGGTAGACGATGGCGCCAGCCCCCCACTCCTCGATGTAGCGGTTCATCTGCTTGGCCATCTTCTTGCGCTG
>DALQ01000092.1 GCA_002496845.1 Euryarchaeota archaeon UBA495 | reverse complement strand
TCCAGCAGGGCCTCGACGGCTTTCCTGCCCATGTCTCCAGAACCCAGAACTACACTGCTCAGGACGGTTTCTTCGTTCACCATTTCGTCAAGGGACCAGGTGGCAAGGTTGAGCATGGACGCCGTGGTTCGTGTGAACCCGAGTTGTTTCCTCACCAAGCGGCTTGCCCACACGACCTGTTCCAAAAGTCGGACAAGTTCAGGATCTGCATCGTCCGATTGGCGGTGGCGCTCAATGGCGGTGCGCATCTGCCCAAGCACCTGCAGTTCGCCCAACACAAACGCATCCAGTCCACTGGTGACCATGACCAAGTGTTCCCATGCGTCTTTTCCTGAAAATTCGCTGACCGAATCAAGCACAACGCCGGTCGTTTGTTCGACCGAGGTCCTGAGTTCTTCGATGTCCTCAGCCATCCCGACGTACATCACACGGTTGCAGGTGGACATCTCAAACACGCCTCGGCCGTGGGCAGAGGCGAGGTCGCGGAGGAAGGTTTCACGCTCGAGTGCGTCGAAGGCTTCCGTGGTCAGCGTCCGGATGGTCTCGAGGGTTGATGCGGACATGCGCAGGGTCATCACGGACAATCTTTCGAGCGGCGTGACGTGAGCAATAGACGTGGCCACGTCAGCGCTTTCGTTTCGGCCTCGCGGGAACGGCATGGCCTTACCCTATGGTGGGCCTACGGGTGACCCACTTGAATTGTCTCATTGGGCCTGACCAACAGAAACATTCCCAAATCACGTGCGAAAAGCCACCCGTTCAACTTGAACAGGAGAGCATCGAGCATCCCGGCCGGGTCATGGCCCACTCCGGGCGTGGCCCAGACCACCACGCGTCCTCGTCTTCAGGCAGCCGCTCAAAGGGCCGCATCAGGCGTGTGGCCAGGGCTTCTGCTTTGGTCCAGTCTCCGCGCTCTGCGTCGTCAATGGCGAGCTGCAGCACCCAATTGCGGGGCGTGAAGACCGGCACGGTGCGTTGCATGGTGCTTGTGTCTGGCGTGCCTCCGACCCGCTCCAACCAGCGTCCAATCCAGGCATCGATTGCAGAAAGGTCAGGTTCAGTCGCGTAGATGCGTCCTGCATCACGCAAGGCTTCGGCCGTGGTCACGCCCTCCGCCAAGTGCCGCAACATGGGGACGTGGTCGATCTGTGAGGCGTGCATGACGTGTTGGAGGTCGCGAACGAGCGCCTCGTCTGCCTCATTCCAGGTGCTCAAACCGAGGCGCTCGACCCAGGCCTGCTGCCGCGCATTGCGGTAGGCCTCTCGGTAAGCGTCAAGGACGCCGTGAAGCGGTTCTGGGTCGTCCATGGCCAAGGCGACGGCTTCCAACAAGCGCGCCACGTTCCATCCCACCACGTCAGGCTGAGCAGCGTAGCGGTAGCGGCGTCCGGGCAAATCCGTGGTGTTTGGCGTCCACGAGGGGTCGTGCGCTTCCAGCCAACCGAAGGGGCCGTAATCGATCGTCAAGCCGTGAATGGACATGTTGTCGGTGTTCATCACGCCATGAACGAAGCCATGCCTCATCCAACCGCTGACCATCGTCGCGCTTCGTTCGGCCACGTCGGTCAACCAGGCCACGATTCCTGCGTCGTCGTTGACGTGATGGTCAGGCTCATGCGTGGCCACCACGTGGTGCATCAAGGCGCGAAGGACGTCCTCATCACCGTCTGCAGCAAGCATTTGGAAGGAGCCGAAGCGCACGAAGGAGGGGGCAGTCCGCGCCACAATGGCGCCCGGTTCCATGGCCGGTCGTCCGTCGTAGAACATGTCCCGGCGGACGTCTTCACCTGTCGTGCACAGCGACAATGCGCGGGACGTGGGCACGCCGAGGTGATGCATGGCTTCGCTGCAGAGGAACTCGCGTAGGGAAGATCGCAAGACGGCTCGTCCGTCACCGCGGCGGGAATAGGGGGTGCGCCCAGCGCCCTTGAGCTGGACTTCCGTGAGCCCAGAAGCCGCGTTGACGTGCCCAAGGGTCAGCGCCCTTCCGTCACCAAGTTGGTGGGCCCAGTTGCCGAATTGGTGGCCGCCGTAGCGGTGGGCGTGAGGGTCCATGCCCTCGATCAATCGCTGTCCAGACCACAGTGCTGCATCCGCCTCGAGGTCGCCCAAGGATGTCGCGAGGCCTCCGTTCCACAGCCTGAGTTCGGGTTTGGGCATCGCCGTTGCGCTGCAGCGTGACCAGCAGGCTCCGGGGACGTGACGCGGGTTTCCACCCGAGACAGGATCGCCAGGCGTGGCGCGCAGCAAGGGTGCGGACCAATCCATGGTCTGCACCCCTGCCGGTCCCACATCAACCTCGCCGTCGCAAGGAGACGTGGTCAAGCGTACTTTTCCCACGTGGAGCCGGTCCACCACAAGGTGCTGCCGTCTTCCATGGTTCGCCAGGTGTAACCGTTCATGTCCGTCCACTGTTGGACCACGCCAACGTCAGGAGAGGCTGTTTGCTGCGTGCTTTGTGCCGCAGGTTGAGCGGCCGCTGCGGTGGTCGTTGCGGCGTAGGTGGTGGTTTGTGCGGCTTGAGTGGTGGCCATCATGCCGCCCATCGGCTGCATGTTGTCGATGATGCCGCTGCTGACGAGGTTGACCGCGGCGGAGTTGCGTTGGCGCATGAAGAGCAGCACGCCAACGGCGGCCACAACCACAAGTGCGCCCACGGCGATCAGCACCGTTCCGACGTTCCTGCCGTCGCCGTCGCTGAGTCCTTCGCTGTCGGAATCGGTGGTGTCTTCCACCTCATCTGCAGGAGGCATGAGCACCATGTCGATGACGTGAATCACGCCGTTGGAGGCCTTGACGTCCGCCAGCGTGATGTTCGCGCCGTTGAGGATGGCGCCGTCTCCGACCGTGGTGTTGTCGCCGTTGACCATGGCGATGGGCAAGCCGTTGCTGAGGTCTGCGGCCATCATGGAGCCGGCATGCACGTGGTACAGCAGGATGTCCGTCAAGGTCGCCTTGCCTTCGGGGGTGTCAAGCGCAGCCAGATCAATGCCGGCTGCAGCGAAGGCTTCGTCGGTTGGGGCGAAGACCGTGAACGGACCTTCGCCTTGCAAGGTCGCCACCAAATCGGCTTGGACAAGGGCGGCCACCAAGGAGGTGTGAATGCCCGTGCAGCCCGCCGTTCGTGCGATGTCGTTGTGTGCATCGCTCGGCGTCAGCACCTTGTCGATGACGTGGATGATGCCGTTGCTGGTGGCCACATCGGCGGTGGTCACGTTGGCGTCGTTGACCATCACGCCGTCGCCGACGGTGAACGCCAAGGGTTGGCCGTTGACCGCGTCAGCGGTCATGCATTCGGTGACGTTGGCCGCGGGCACGCTGGCGCCGACCACGTGGTACAGCAAGATGTCGGACAGCGTCTGCTTGCCTTCCGGCGTGTCGAGCGCAGCCAGATCAATGCCAGCGTCCGCAAAGGCTTGGTCCGTCGGTGCAAACACCGTGAACGGACCGTCGCCTTGGAGGGTTTCGAGCAATTCTGCTTGGATGACGGCAGCCACAAGG
>DALQ01000032.1 GCA_002496845.1 Euryarchaeota archaeon UBA495 | reverse complement strand
GTCAAAAGACGACGCACATCCGATGCCGCCGCTGCGGTCGCAACGCCTTCCACAAGCAGAAGGGCGTCTGTGCTTCCTGTGGCTACGGAGCCTCCTCCAAGATGCGCGGCTACTCTTGGTCCAAGAAGACCCACCGCCCCAAGGCGTGAACTTCCTTTTGGGACAAGGCCAAGTGTTGGCACCCGTTGGACGGCATGAGGGCACATCATGTGCGGCATCCTTGGCATCGTTGGTCGCCCCGGCGTTCACGTCAACCAAATCCTGTACGACGGCCTCACCGTGCTGCAACACAGGGGCCAAGATGCGGCCGGTATGCTGACCGAACACGAGGGCCAGTTCATCTTGCGCAAGAGCAACGGGCAAGTCGCTGATGTGTTCGACGCAGACCGCATGGCCCGTCAGTTGGGATCAATCGGCATCGGGCATGTGCGTTACCCGACCGCCGGTTCCTCATCGAGCGCGGAAGCCCAACCCTTCTACGTCAATTCGCCTTACGGCTTGTGCATCGCTCACAACGGAAATCTGACCAATGCAGACGAAATTGAGGTCCTCCTGCGGGACAAACACTTCCGGCACATGAACACGACCAGCGACTCAGAATTGTTGCTCAACATGTTCGCTGTGGCGCTGCACCGTCGTGCACGCAACCTCAAGATCAGCGATGCAGCACATCTCGACGTGTCGACGGTGTTTTCGGCCATCCGTGAAGTGAACGAGGACATTCGTGGTGGGTACGCTTGCGTCGGCCTCATCGCTGGCTACGGGCTCTTCGCCTTCCGCGACCCCCACGGCATCCGCCCCCTGGTGTTGGGGCGAAGGGACGTGGATGGGGCCAGCGAGTGGGTGGTTGCCAGTGAATCGGTGGCGATCACGGCGCTGGGCTTCCAGGTCGAGCGTGACGTTGCACCTGGTGAAGCGGTCTTCATTTCAGCCTCAGGCCATCTGTTCCACGAGATGTGCTCCGAACCCAAACCCTTCGCGCCCTGCATTTTCGAGCACGTGTATTTCGCTCGTCCAGATTCCGTTATTGACGGCATTTCGGTGTACCAGGCCCGCCTCAACCAAGGCGAGCGGCTGGCCCAACGGATCCTTGAGTCGTGGCCGGACCACGACATCGACGCCGTCATTCCAGTTCCAGATTCGGGGCGAATTGCTGCCTTGCAACTCGCGTCCACCCTTGGCGTCGTGTACCGTGAAGGGTTTGTCAAGAACCGCTATGTTGGCCGGACCTTCATCATGCCCGGCCAAGCCCTTCGGGAGAAATCCGTCCGTCGCAAGCTCTCCGCTATCTCGCATGAATTCGAAGGCAAGGCCGTTCTGCTGGTGGACGATTCCATCGTGCGTGGAACCACCTCCGCGCAAATCGTTGAGATGGCCCGCGACGTCGGGGCACGCAAAGTGTACTTCGCATCCGCTGCACCCCCCGTTCGTCACCCGAACGTGTACGGAATCGACATGCCTGCCGTGGACGAATTCATCGCAAACGGGCGCACCATTGACGAAATCAACGGCATCATCGGCAGCGACCGCCTCTTCTACCAAACACTCGATGATTTGATCGACGTCACCTCCATCGGCCCATCTCCCCCAGAGCGCTTTGACGCCAGTTGCTTCAACGGTGAGTACGTCACCCAAGACATCGATGCGACGTACCTCGAAACGTTGCGTTCCCGGAGAAACGATGCAGCCAAGCTATCGAGTGCGCCAACGGAAGTGGTCGGCCTCCACAACGGCGAGGCCTGAACGCATGGCAGAGGTTCACTGGGTTCTTCGCCTCGGTGAAGTGACGCTCAAATCCAAGCCCGTCAGAAGGCTGTTTCAGAACGCCATGCGTCGGTCGATGTCCAAGGCAGAGGGCCGATGGGGCGTCCAACTCAAGTTGTCTTTCGGGCGGGACAGGGTGGTCGTTCGCAGCGACGGTCCAGTGGAACGTGTGGAACAGGCCCTTGCTCACCAACTCGGCCTTGTGGCCGTTGACCGGGTGAGGAAATTGGGTGACCCAAACGATTTGCCGGCCGTTGCGCATGCAATCCTTGACCGCCACGACGGCCGGGGGCAGCCCCGCTCTTTCGGCGTGCGATGCCGCAGGACGGGCGAGGTAGAAGGATGGTCTTCTCCGGATTATGCGGCTGCTCTCGGTGCCGCGCTCATCGAGGCTGATTCTTCGCTTTCTGTCAACCTCAAGCACCCCGATTGGCCGGTCAACGTCATCCTTCGTGAAGGTTCGTTGGAGGTGGTGGAACATCGAATGATGGGGCCGGGCGGCCTTCCAGCCGGCGCCCAAGGCGACGTTCTTGCGAAGGTGGACGACGAACGGGACATGTTGTCCTCGTTCCTGATCATGCGCCGTGGTTGCCGCATCATTCCGATCGAAGGAAGCAACGAGGCGTTGGTAGAGCGGTTGCGGGCATGGGACGCCAACATTGGTCGTCGCAGCCGCCACCATACCCATGACGGTCACAACGAAGACCGCCCGTCATGGGGTTGCATCGGCCTTCGCGTCGAGGAAGCAGAACCTCTTGCTGGACGCCAAGAGTCGGCGGTGAAAACCACGCCCTTGGCCACGTTGGACCCCTTGTTGGGCTGGAGCGACGAGGAAGTGGGCGCGCTGATGCGCCATTTTGATGCCCCTTGGCGGATTCCCCCAGACCCGAACGCCCACGGTTGGATGGCGACCGTTGCAGGCGAATCGACGGAGGCAGTGGCATGAAGACACGACCGGTGAGGGGTTGGTCCCTTCGGGACACGGCGTGTGCCATCTTCGAAGACGGGGCATCGCGTCTGTTGGTCCTTCGTGACGGACAACTGCTCCGTTTCGATGGCCAACAAGCGCCTGAGCCGGTGCTTGGACCAGGGCCTCGCCCCTTGGGATTGCTCAAGACCACCGTGTTCTGCATTGACGGTTCAAGGGCCACTTTGGGCGACTTGGACGCACGCGAGGAAGACGTTGACGGGCTTGGCCTTGTTCAGGCGACTGAAGTGGAGGGCGCGTTGGTGACCCTCGACGAACGCGGTGACCTCCGGTGCGTCACGCTGGACGAGGAACGCACCGTCGTGGCCGGGGTCCAAGCGGTTCATGACGCCAACGCCTCCTCGGTGTTGTTGTCTTCAGCGTCCGGGTTGGTGATGCATGATCTTGCGACAGGAGCAGTCCTTTGGTCGCGTCCCACGCGTGGAACCCACGGTGAGCGCATCACGGCGGCCACAATGTTGGACGGCGGAGGTGTGCTCGTCGCCCGTGAAGGTTACGCCATGACCGGCGATGAAGACGTCGTCGAAGTTGAGTGCTGGGCAAAGGACGCCCTCGAATGGCGCCACGCTCACCACGACGTGGTCCTCGGCTTGGCATCGACGTCCATTGGCGTGGTGGCTCACGACCAATCCGGGTCCGTGCTGCGCCTTACGCCTGAGGGCACGGCCTTGCTGCACGATGCTGGGAGCGGTGTTCGTGCCATGCTCGACGTGGGGGGTGAACTGTGCGTCGCAGCGTGGTTCCATGTCCATGGCCTCAGCGCAGATGGGCTGTCATGGACCGTGGAACACCCCGGCATGCCCAGCGCTTTGTCCGTGCTCGGTTCTCATCTGCTCGTGGTGGGCGACGACGGCAACGACTGGACTGGACCTGAGCCCTTGGGCGTGGTCGATCTTGAGGCCGAGGTTGTTGACGTGGACCCAAGCGAGTTGACCGCGTGGGTTCCTCCCCCAATCCAGGAAAGCGACGAGGTCCCGGCGATGGTCGAGGCCCCGCCCTCTCTCGTCGAAGAGGAAGATTCGCATGCATGGAGTGCGCCCTCGGGTCTTCTCGATGCCCTGACGGAGACCGCGCCTTCGGCGGAAGCGGCGGAGGAGAACGACGACGATCTTCTGTCTGCGCTGACCGATGAGACGCCCTCTTCGGTGGCTTCCACGTTCTCCGTCGGTCTTGGTGAGCATCGACAGGTACGGGCAGGAGCGGACGGCGTGGCTGAAGTGTTGTTGGAAAGCACGGTATCAGGCGCGCCTTCTGAGGGCGTGACCTATGCTTGGAGCACGGCGGATGGACGAGAGATTGGGACCAGATCTCGGATCTTGGTTCGCTTGCCTCGAGGCGCGCACCGTTTCGAGCTCCGCGTGCGCCATCCGGACGGACGTTGGGCGATGGACGGTGTTCAGGTCCACGTCGAATGAGAGCATCGTTCCTCCCGTGAGGTTGAAGGACGGTCGGTCCGCCCTCAGGCCATGCCCAACTCGATTCCCCGCCCCCCTGCCCCCGTCAACGAACCGGTGCTCGGCTATGCGCCCGGCAGCGCCGAGCGCATTGAACTCGAGGCGGAATTGGCCCGCCAAGCCGGCGAAGTGCTGGAAATTCCATGCATCATCAACGGCGAGGAAGTCTGGACCGGGAACGTGGTCGAGCAGGTGATGCCCCACAACCACGGTCACGTGCTGGCCAAGGTCCACCTTGCCGGTGAGGCGGAGGTTCAGCGAGGCATCGATGCTGCGTTGTCCGCCCATGAGGCATGGTCCACCATGCCGTGGGCCGCTCGTGCTGCAGTGTTTCTCAAAGCAGGTGAACTGCTTGCTGGGCCCCGCCGTGCTGAAATCAACGCCTCGACGATGCTCAATCAATCCAAGACGATGCACCAAGCGGAGATTGACTCTGCGTGCGAACTGATTGATTTCTGGCGATTCAATGCCATGTATGCCCGCGACATCTACGAAGATCAGCAACCGCCGGTTTCTCCCTCGTCGATGTGGAACCAGGTCGAAGTTCGTCCTCTCGAAGGGTTCGTGTTTGCTGTGACGCCGTTCAACTTCACGAGCATCGCAGCGAACCTCCCCTCGGCTCCGGCCCTGATGGGCAACACCTGCGTCTGGAAACCAAGCCGGAATTCCTACGTGTCCAACTACCGCATCTTGCGCGTCATGATGGACGCTGGCCTTCCCCCGGGCGTCATCAATTTCCTTCCAGGGCCCGCTTCCGTGGTCGGCGACACCTGTTTGGCTTCGCCGGCGCTGGCCGGCATCCACTTCACGGGGAGCACCGGCGTGTTTCGTCAGCTCTGGCGTGAGGTCGGTGAACGCATCGCGTCGTACCGTTCCTACCCCCGGATTGTGGGTGAGACCGGTGGCAAGGATTTCATCCTCGCGCATCCCGATTGCGACCGTGAAGCCTTGACCGTCGCTCTGCTCCGCGGTGCGTTTGAATTCCAAGGTCAGAAGTGCTCTGCAGCGTCTCGAGCCTACGTTCCTGCTTCGGTGTGGGCGGCCATCAAAGACACCTATGCCGCTGAGGTGAACCGCATCGTAGTCGGTGACGTCACCAAAGCCGGCGTCTACATGGGCGCGGTCATCGACAAGAAGGCCTTCACTTCCATCACGGGAGCCATTCAGCGCGCGGCTGACGACCCAGGTTGTGAGATCGTGACCGGTGGGTCGTGGGACGACAGCACGGGTTGGTTCATTCAACCCACCACCATCGTGTGCTCCGACCCGATGTACGAGACCATGCACGTCGAACTGTTTGGCCCCGTGCTCTCGATTCACGTCTACGAAGACGGCGACTTTGAGCGCATGATCGAGGTCGTTGACGGCACCTCCGAGTACGCCTTGACGGGTTCCATTTTCGCCACCGACCGACGCCATGTTGAGACCGCGATGGCCGGACTGCGCTACGCTGCAGGGAACTTCTACATCAACGACAAACCCACGGGTGCCGTGGTCGGGCAGCAGCCCTTCGGTGGTGCACGAGGCAGCGGAACCAACGACAAGGCCGGTTCTCCGCTCAACCTGCTGCGCTGGGTTTCTCCTCGTTCGATCAAGGAGACCTTTGCGCCTCCAACGGATTGGACGTATTCTTTCCTTGGCTGATGTTCCTCCCCGATGATGACAATGTCCAAGCGCTCCTCGTGGGCGGATGATGGGCGAACTGAGGGGTGGAGCGGCAGCGTCTATAGGGCGTAGCGAGGTCTTGGGTTATGCGCCCGGTGGCCGCTCGACCCTTGTCGGCCCCACCTCCCGGGTTGGTGCTAGCCTCTCCCTCCTCCCCGTGGCGAACCGTTGGTCGGATGGTGGGGCTGGTCATCCTGCTCTACCTCATCGCGACCCCGGTGACCTTCATTTTCATCGGTCTGCTTGATGGAGACTTCGACCTCCAACCTGGTCCGGCCAACCCGTGGATGACGTTGACCGGTGCCTTGTGTTCCTTGCCGCTGGTCGCGTTGGTGCTCTTCCTGCGGCGCCCAAAATTGACCCACGTCATCCTTGCAGAAGCCGCCAACGGTGGGCAGCATGCCCATCAATTGCCCGGAGAAACCGTGCTCCAGACGCCTTGGCCAACGTTGCTTCGCCACCACCTCATCCGACGGTCTCCGCCGCTTGATCTTCCTCGCCCTGGTCCGCTTGCGGCCTTGTTTCTTGGCTCGGTTGGCGTGATGGTGTTCGTTTTGGTGCCGCTTGGTGCGGTTCAAGCGGTCGGTGCCCAAATCCTCCTCTTTCTGCTCTTGCTCATTCCGGCTTGGTTGATCGGGTTCTCGATTCCCGTGTTCATTTGGTGGGCCGTGTCTTCGGAGGTGCTCCAACTGCAAACCAACCGTCGTCAGGGAGAGGCGATGCTCATTGCGGGCATGCTGAGCACCTTTCCTGCACTTGTCATCAACAGCCTCCTCTTTCCGATGGGGGTTGCTGCGCTTGGGGTTGACAATCCCGCCATGCTCGAGGCGCTGACGGTTACCGTCTCGGCCCCGGTAGGTGAGGAAATTTGCAAGTTTGTGGCGGTGTTGGGGCTGAGCAAGATGATCGATTCCAGCCGACGAGGGCTTCAGGTTGGCTTCACCGTTGGCTTGGGCTTCGCGATGCTCGAAAACCTGCAATACATTCTGTTGTCCTTGGTCGCTGAACCCACGACTGCCGCCGTCAATTACGGCTTCACGTCGGTGCTTCGTGGCATCGGTTCAATCCCCGGGCACGCCGTTTGGACCGGTTTGGGTGGTTATGCGCTTGGTTGCCTCCGTGCCCGGTCCCTCCAGCAGGATGCCTCGCACTCAGGTTCGACCGCCACGTGGGGGCTCTTTGACGCCCAGACCGGGCAAGCGCTGGCCACCGCCACCTCGGCTTGGGTGGTGCAGCGGGACACGTGGACTCGTCGGGTCGCCTCCAAGCTTGGGCCTGCACCGCCTCAAGCTGTGGTCCCAGCGGTGCTCGTTGGCATCGCCGGGCACGCCTTGTGGAACGGATCCACGGTGGTGCTCGATGTGTGGCTGAGTGGCGCTTCAGTGCTGACCCAAGTTCTGGGTACCATCGGATGGATCCTCTTCCTGATTCTCTTGGTTTTGCAGGCCGGCCGTCGTTTGTTCGCGGCTGCCCTCAACGATGCGTACACGGCAAAGGGGTACGTTTGAACGGGGAAAGGCACATCACCCCCTTGGTCCAGCACGAAGCGGGTTGAGCCATGCTTTGGGACCCCGGTCTGAACCAAGGAAACTTGGTGGTGGTCGGAGGACTCATCGTCGCTTTGCTGCTTCTCAGCACACGTGCAAAGGTGCTCGACAAGAGCGGTCTTGCCGCTGCTGTGGTGCTCGCCACCGTGGTTGGAGGCTTGGGGCATTGGACCTGGTTGATGTTGCTGCTCTCCTTCCTTGCCTCGTCGCATTTCGCCACGAAGTACCGTTTTGAGGAAAAAGCAGCCAAAGGGATGTCTGAATCGGGCGACGGGTCGCGTGGTTGGACCAACGTGGTCGCCAACGGCGGCATGCCCGGGCTTGTTGTGCTGGTCGCGTTTCTGTTTGATGCGCACCATGCCGGGCTGTGGGTGTTTGCTGCGGCTGTCGCAGTGGCCACCTCCGACACCTGGGCTTCTGAATTCGGTTGTCTGGATGACCGCGTCAGAATGATCACCACGCTGAAGCGTTGCGAGCCTGGACTCAACGGCGGTGTTTCTCCAAAGGGCCAATTTGCCGCGTTTGGTGGTGGAACCCTGATCGCGGTGTTGGCGTTGTGCGTGGCCTTTGCCACAGGTGGCGATCCGCTCATGGGCAACGGGCGAGGACCACTCGTGGTGCTCTTCGCGGGTTTCCTGGGCTGTCAATTGGACTCTGTTTTTGGGGCCGTTCTCGAGAACAGGGGCCTGATGACCAAGGGGACGGTCAACGCCGCGTCCATTCTGGCCGGTTCCGTCGCTGCGGCTCTCCTTCTTGGATTCCCTTGAGCCTTCACGTCCTTACGTGGGGCTTTTGTGTCGGGGCCTTCAGCCATCACCATGCGGCGAGCGGCACTTCTGCTCGTCCTGCTGATGGTGACGACAACGACGTTGACCGGTTACGCCCTCGCCGCAGAGGACGAAGGCTACCCGGCAGGCCATGAAGAATGGCGCGTGGACGATCTCATGCGCCTGTACGTTGAGGGTCTCAATCAGGAAGAAGCGGTCCTTCAACGCAACAGCACCGACGGGGCCGTCGGCTACTTCGAAGTGCTTGGAGGGTCGGGCGAAGTTCCGGTCTTCAGCGTCTCCTCTCCGCCCTTGGTCAACCCCATCGAGGCCACGGTCAACATGTCCGTGTTTTTCTCCGTCCGGTTGGAGCAGGCTCCTGCACGTACGTGCTCGGCCACCAACCCCTTCACCAACGGAGGCCAGGAAACGTCCCTCAGGATGGAAGTGCAGGCCGGCAGTTCCACCTACACGTCCACGGTGCAACAGGTCATCGAGGCCGTGTCGAACGACGACTCAGAACTTTTCGAAGGTGAGCGTCAATCCGTCAACCTCTCCATGCAGCCCGGTGAGGTGTTCACCCTCAGCCTCTGGATGCAGCATGATTGTGAAGGAACACGCGCCCGGGTTCTTTGGGGTGGATTCGAACAAAACTCCGGTGGCATCGTCATCGAAGGGGACATCTACGAGCCCAGTGCATCCCTGATGATCGATGCTTCTCGCCGGGCTCACATCGCCTTCTATGCAGACTTGCCTTGGGGGGCCGACGACATCGATTGGGCCGATGGCGGCCCGGCCGTGACGTGGTCGATTTGGGGCCCTCTGGAAGACGACGAGCTCTTTTCGAGGGACGGAGATTTCCAGGTCGAGACCTCTACGGGTCGCGTGCTGATCAACCGTGTCTTGCCCGGAAACAACACCGCGTGGACCTGGACGGGCGTGGAACAGGTGCCCATTGGGCACGTCGGACTGGAGGTCTGCGTCAGCGTGGTCGGTTCGGATCCGAACGAAGATTGCCACGCAACTGGGTATGTGAGGGCCATCGTCGAGGGTCCCGATTCTGGCTTTGCGTCCTCTGGCGTATGGTTGACCGTCACCACCATGATGAGTTTGTTGGCCTTTGTCGTGGTCGCTTTCCGTTCGGGCCTTCCGTTGCCACCACCGATTCTCGCGGCCCTCTTGGTGCTCGCGCTTGCCATGGTGCCGCTTGGCGTTGTGCAAGACAACCTTGGTGAAGAGGCGGTCGTGGACGACAGCATTCGTTTGGGTGACCCGTCAATGAGCGCGGCCTCAGGCCTCATCACCTCGCCCAGTGAAGTGCAGGACGGCGCGGATTTGATGCTCGTGAGCGTGCTGATGCCCGGTTCTGAAAACGGCGCTGATCACCTTGGGGAGTTCGAAACCGCGATGGCCGGATACGACGGTGAAGTCGCGGTGCTGACGGTCATCATCGGCGAAGACGCGCTGATCACCGATGCCGAGGCTTACGTCGACCGGTACAACGTCACGTGGCCTGTCTTGCTCGACACCACCGGTGAATTTGCGGCCAGCCTCCCCACGGGAGAGGCCGATGCCGTGCTTGTCGTGGACCGGGCCGGGCGTGTCTCGTCCGCAGCATCTCCCGGTCAGGCTTACACGGAACTTGGCGAGGCCATGACGGCGAGCCAACGGGGCGGTTCCCAATCGGCTTCGGCCTACCTCAAGTTGGCTTTCGGCCCATGCCTCTTCCTCCTCTTCCTTGCGCTTCCACGGTTGGGATGGGAGAAGCCGGAGGAGCCATTGCCGCCTGGAACCCTGTGGGCCAGCATCATCGCGGCTGCAGGAGCAGGTGTGGTTCTGGTGAACTTGCCCTCCCTCTTGCTGACCTTTGTGCCCTTTGATGCCGCGCTCGGGTCGACGCTGGACCTCCTCAGTTACGCGTGGTTCATCGAAATGGCCGTGGTCACGGCCATCCGTGGATCTCCGTTTGAATCCGACCTTCTCGGTCGTCTGATTCACCGTCTGACGCCGGGCGTGTTCCAGCGCTGGCGCGCGGTGGAAGACCTCTCACGCGACGTCTTGCTCGGTGTCTGGGTCGGTTGGTTCGCATGGTTTGCTGAGCCCGCGATGTTTGCCCAAGGCGTGGGAGCGGCCATGATGTCGGGCGTTGGCGGGGTGTTCATCGGTCTCTTGAACGGCGTTCTGTTCGCGTTCGTGGCCGGCTTGGTCGTGTTGCTCTTGCGCATCGTCGCCGGACTTGGCGGCCCTCTCTCCAGGCTCTTTGGGCTGTACGGAGCAGAGTCCTTCGCTCGCTTTTCCGGCTGGGCCTTGGTGCCCATCGGCGTGTGGGTGACCATCAATCACGTCCTTTTCTTGGCCAGCATCGGCGTGCTCTGAGCATGACCTTCAAGCGGGTAAACTGCAGGCCAACTGGGCATGTCCTCGGGCGTTGGATGGAGCCGAAGCCGTCGTTGGTTGCTGGAAACGTGCCCACGAAGGTTCGTGTTGACCTATCCTGGTTCCAACGGTGAAGGCGGACCGGCCATCGATCCTCCTCCTCGTTTGCGGCTGAAGCGGCTCATCGATGGAGTTCGCAAGGACCTCTTCGAGGATCGCTCCGAGGGCCACGCATGGTCTTCACGTCTTCATCGCGTGGTGCTGGAACAGCGGATGGATGCAGCAGGTCCCGCTTTGGAATTGGACGGCGTGGCTCGACGCAGAGAAGCGCGGCATGAAGTTCGACGCATCGCTCTGCTGCTTCGGCATCCATGGCTGATGCATCATCTTCCTGTGGGCACAACGTGCCATGTTCCTCATGCTCTGCGTTCGGTGGAAGACGATGGAGGGCACCTTTGGGCTGCTCCACATCTTGTCACAGGTGGTGCCGCACCACGTGCCGTGTTGCTTCGCCAAGGCCGCCGCCGTGGGGCTGTGGATGACCTCGAGGCCGCGCTGAGCCTTCGGTGGGCTGCGCATGGTTGGCCAACCTCACTGAACCGCACGGTGACCGTGATGCGTTGGTTTGGTGGAGCGTGGATTCACCACATGGTCTTCGTGACGCCCGATCTTGAGACGGCCGCTGAGGCCTTGCTTGACCATGACCGGCGGGCCATGGCGGCGCTTCGGCGGCGTTGGCGCCGGCAAGGGTTGGCGTCGCTGCCGCTTGCTTCCTCACAGGTTCACTGCCGACAATGTCCCTTCGAAGCGAGTTGCCCAGGAGTGGGCTCAGCGTTGGGCGTTGCTCAAGCGCGCCTTGCACCGTCCAAGAGGTCCTGAAGCACCGCCGCAGGGTCAGCCGCCTTGGTCACGCCGCTGGCCAGCAGCACGCCTTCTGCTCCAAGGCGGAGGGCAGCGCTGACGTCGTCGCCGGTCTTCACGCCGGCGCCACAGAGCACCATGATGTCCGGGTTGATGTCCTTGACCAAACGGACCGTGTCTCGAACGATGCCAGGGTCAGCGCTGGTGACGGAGACGTCACCGCCGATGAGTTCGGGAGGTTCGACGGCGATCATCGCCGGCGCGCAGGCTGCAAGGGCCTTCGCCTCGGCTTCGTCAGCGGCACAGGCGCACACTTCGATGCGTCCGTCGAGTTGACCCAACAAGCGCTTCACATGGTCCGTTTCGACCTTGTGTTCAGCGTGATTGATCAGGGTCCCCTTGGCCCCACGCTCCATCGCCGTTTCCGGCTCAAGCCATCCGGTGAAGGACCCTTGGCCGACTGGGTCGAGGTGCTGCGCCCAGAATTCGAGGTCGGGGTGAGCTCCCGCCAGCGCTGAGAGGTCGAAGGCGGAGACGGCCAATACGAGGCGAACTCCGTCGCTGTTCACGGTCGACAATGCGTCAACCAAGTCGGTCGCAGCAAGCCCGGAGGCAGAAGCGTAGGTTTTGCAGTTCACGACGACCAGAGGCTCGCTCATGAGGTCCCATTCGGGCGGGGGGCTTAGGCGCTTCGTCCTCAGGATGCTGCCCGTCGCTCGCCAACGAGGCGCTCGCCGTCTTCGACGACGGCACCGGGGCCAAGCACGACGTCCCTGAGTACGCAACCGGCTCCAACGACGGCGCCTTGTCCTGCCAGTACGCCGTTGAGCACGCTGCCTTCACCGACCCTGACGCCGTCAAGCAAGGTGGACCGTTCCACCGTCGCCCCGTGCGCAGAAATGCCGCGGCCAAACATCGAACCATGGTGGCGCGCACCAGCGGGGGCCGACGATTCAGCGCACCATGAACCGTCGACCACACGGCCGCGGTTGAAGCGCCCGTGCGCGATGCATGCCTCGACGCCGTCGCTCCAGGAGGCAGGCGTTCCTGCGTCGATGAAGTACCCCTCGAAAGGCAGACCGTTGAGTTCGCCGCGTTCTGCAAGGACGGGAAACACGTCCCGTTCCAAAGAATGGCGTCCGGTTGGCATCACGTCGAAGACCTCTTCCTCCAAGAGGTACGATCCTGCGTTGATCAGGTTGGAGAAGACTTCTGATGCCTTGGGTTTCTCCTTGAATTGCGTGACGCGTTGGGTTGAATCAACGCCGACAATGCCGAAGCGGGTTGGGTCTTCGACCTCCCACAACGCAAGTGTTCCTACTCCGCCGTTGTGCTGATGCAGGTCGATGAGGTCCTCCACTCGAAGGGACGTGATGACGTCGCCGTTGAAGCATGCAAATCGTCCAGAGACCACGTCACGGCAATTGCCCAAAGCGCCCCCCGTTCCCAGCGGTTCCGTCTCTTCGACCATGGTCACGTCGAGGCCTTGTTCCTTGGCTGAGAAGTGGTTGGTGATCTGGTCGACCCGGTAGCCTCCGGCCACGATGATTTCGTCCACCACGCCTTCCGGCATTCCCCAGACCACCTGCTCGAGCAGCGTTCGGTCAAGCATGGGCAAGAGGGGCTTTGGGACGGTGTCCGTCCACGGGCGAAGGCGTGAGCCTATCCCTCCTGCCAAGACCACTGCTTGCACAAATCCCGGATGCCGTTCACCTTGAAACGCTTCTCCACCGGTGAAGGGTCGATGCGGAGTGTTGAAGGACGGCCCACCTTGACCCCGGATGGGGAGTCCCATGAACATCCACGAATACCAAGGCAAAGCCATGTTCAAGCGCTACGGCGTACCTGTGCTGGAGGGCGTGCATTGCACCACCGCCGATGAAGCGCTGGCCGCATACGACCGCCTCGGTTCCAAGGTCGTCGCCGTCAAGAGTCAAATTCACGCCGGAGGCCGTGGGAAAGGAAACCTCTACTCCCCAACGACCGGTGACCTTCAGATGGAAGGTGGTGTGAAAATCGCCTTCTCCCGTGATGATGTCGGTACCTACGCGTCGAACATTCTCAACCACGTCTTGGTCACCAAGCAGACCGGTCCTGAGGGCAAGCTCGTTCGGAACCTGTACGTCGAGTCTGGGTGCGCGATTGCGCACGAGTACTACCTCGCGCTTCTTGTGGACCGTGAGGCCAAGTCGGTCCTCATCATGGCCTCCACGGAAGGCGGCATGGACATCGAAGAAGTCGCAGAAGCCACGCCAGAACTCATTCATCGGATTCACGTCGACCCAAGCGCAGGCCTGCTCGGCTTCCAGTCGCGCGATCTAGCCGATGCACTGGGCCTCTCCGGTGCCGCTGCGAAGGCCTTCCGACGCACCCTTGGAGCGCTGTACACCTGCTTTGTCGAGAACGATTGTGCCATGGTCGA
>DALQ01000022.1:1502-8092 GCA_002496845.1 Euryarchaeota archaeon UBA495 | reverse complement strand
CCACGCCAGAGAGTGGATGTCCGTTCAGGTCCCCATGTTCTTCCTGGAGACTCTAGCTTTCTACTACGGGAAGGCAGGAGTGGACAACGACGGAGACGGACTAATCGACGAAGATGGCTGGGACGGTATCGACAACGACGGGGACTGTCTCCGGCTGAATGCGTCATTCCAAGACAGCAACGGAGACGGCAACCCATGCGGACCTGGCGACTTGGGTGTCGACGAGGACTTCAGCGAGCAGTTCATCACCGACATGGTGAACACCCGCGAAATATACCTAATCCCGATGCTAAACACAGACGGACACAGGTACGACAGGGAGGAATTCTGCGGTGAGACCGCATGGGATAACTGCTACCGAAGCGGTTGGAGGAAGAACCTACGAGACAACACCCATACCGGAGTGACTCCGATACCCGATGTCGACGAATCCGTGGATCCCGGGTGCGACGGTGTCGACCTAAACAGGAACTACCAGTTCGAGTGGGGAGCGCCTCTTGGCGCCACCGGACCGGTTTTCCCAGGATTCTGCTATGCGGATGGACCTAACAACGACGTGTACAACGGCCCTTGGAATCTCGAAGACAACGACGGGGACGGATTGGTCAACGAGGACCACGTCGATGGAAAGGACGACGATGCGGACGGACAGATCGACGAAGACTGGATGGGTGGCAACACAGAGCCAGAGACCAAGTTTATCCAGGACATGACTGAGATGAACGACGATGACCTGAACGGCGCCTCCGACTTCAAGTCCACTCTGACCTGGCACTCATACTCCGAACTCGTTCTTTGGCCTTGGGGGCACTGCTCAGACTGCTACACCCCCGATGACGAATACCTGGTGTATCACGGGCAGATGATGGGTCAGATGACCGATTACGCTGCGATGCAGTCCTCAGACCTATACCCGACCACGGGTGACTTCTGCGACTGGCACTACGGCGTGCACGGCTCCTATTGCTATACCTCGGAAATCGGCACCGCCTTCCACCAGCACGAAGACGACATCGACCATATCGCGGTCCGTAACCTCGGCCTCGGCTTCTACATCGCGGAGATCGCCGACAACCCGCGCGAACGCGCGGACCTGGCCATCGCCAACATCTCGCAGCAGAACTACCTCAAGCAGCCCGATGCAATCGACATCCCCGCCGCAGGCGACATCCCCATCGACGTCTGCGTCTCGGACGATTTCTCCTACAGCACGGAAAACTCCGTGGTGAAGTGGCGTCAGGTCAAGCCCAGCCGCTTGCAAAGCGACTACGGCCCACGTGAGTGGTCCACCACGCCTTGGGAGTCGGTCCAGATGGAGGTCGTTGGCGGCAACGCCTGCACCACGTCCGACGGCAACGGCACCTTGCTGCGCGCCATGATCCCGGTCGGTGAAACCGCCACCGGTGAAGTGCACTACAAGGCTCAGGTGTCCACGCTTGGCGGTGCGGACTTCTACTATCCCGCGGACGGCGAGTACTACATCTTGGCCGTGTCCTACCGTGCGTCCTACGGCTCAACTTTCGGAGCCATCGCCATGTTCCTCCTCGTGGCCGGTACGGTCTGGGGCGGATTGGGTGCCGCGTTGCGGACCATGTTCGCCGGCGACGATGATGAGAAGGTCCTCCTCGCCGACGCCCTCCTCGAAGAGGCGGTGGACGCGTGAGCGGCCAATCCGACGAATTCAGCGGCCGTCTTGGCCTCATTTTCGCGACGATTGGCGCGGCCATCGGCACCGGCAACATCTGGCGTTTCCCCCGGATGGTCGGCGCCAACGGCGGTGGGACCTTCCTCATCCCCTGGCTGATTTTCCTCTTCATGTGGTCCATTCCCTTGGTCATCGCAGAATTTGCGATGGGCAAGCGAAGCCGCACGGGAACCATCGGGACCTTCCGCATCTTCACCGGCAAGCGCTTTGCGTGGATGGGTCTGTGGACGGCTTGGATTTCCACGGCGATCGGTTTCTACTACGCCGTGGTGGCCGGATGGTGCCTGAAGTACTTCCAACTGGGCATCACCGGCGGACTGACCGGAGACGGCGTGGACACCGTTCAGGTGTGGAACGAATTCCTGCAAGCCCCAGGCCAAGTGATCCTCTTCCAGTTCATCGTCATCGTGTTGACCTTGGCCGCGATTTCCCGTGGCGCCAAGGCGATTGAGAAGGTCAACGTCTTGTTGATGACCTCGCTGATGGTGCTGCTGTTCCTGACGATGTTCATGGCCCTGAGCATGGACATGAACGACGGGACCCTTGACGGTGCCCTGTTCATGTTCACGGTGGACACCTCGATGATGTTCGATGCGGAGATTTGGATCAACGCCCTGTCGCAATCTGCGTGGTCGGCTTCGGCAGGCATGGGCATGGCCATCACCTACGCGGTCTACATGCGCAAGGACGAGGACACCACCCTCAACGCCTTCGTGATGGGACTCGCGAACAACAGCATCTCCATCATCGCCGGACTGACCGTCCTTTCAGCGATTTTCGCGGTCGAGGCCGATCCCTTGGCCACGGTGACCGGCGGTTCCTCGGCCATCACCTTCCTTGCGCTGCCCGAAGTGTTCGCGCAAGCCCCTGGCGGCAACGTCGGGCCTTTCCTGATGATGACCGGCTTCTTCCTCGCGCTGTCCTTCGCCGCGCTCACCTCGATGATCTCGACCGTCGAATTGTGCGTCCGCAACTTCGTCGACCACGGCTACGAACGCACGCGCTCGGTCTGGTTGACCGGCGCGGCCATCTTCCTGTTTGGCCTTCCCTCCGCGGTGCTCTGGGTCAAACTTGACGCGGAAGGCGTCGCCTTCCCACAGTTCCTCGAAGTGCAGGACCACATTTGGGGCTACGGCCTGATGTTCTCGGGGTTGTTCATCGCGTTCACGATTTGGCGCTACGGCTTCCTGAAGTGGCGCGCTCAAGTCGAGGCCGGTGAAGCCGACCCCGGCATCGCGGGCTACCTCAACATCGGCGTTTCGGCCTTCCGTGACGACTTCATCAACACCGGCGAGAACGACCTGTGGATTGGACGCTGGTGGGACTTGCTCCTCTACCTGGCCTTCCCCATTCTCTTCTCCATCCTCATGCTGTCCTACTTCGGCAGCATGATTGCGAACACAGAGGACGTGTGGAACCCGTTCAATCCGAACGGTTTGGGCATCATCCTCGCGTTCTGGGGCGTCGTCGCGGCCTTGTTCATCTCGTTCAACCGCTTCCTCGTGCAGCGGCCTGTGTTCCGCAACGTGCCTGAGGGTGCTGAGGTCGACATCAGTCAGTTGCCCGGTGGCAGCGACGAGCTGGTCGTGCAGGTGGGCGAAGTCGCGCCCGGCTTCGAACACCTCGGTCAGTCCGACGCTGCTTGAAGGGGGCCGCCTCCATGGACGATCTCGTCCGTTTCTTGGTCATTGGTCTCGTTGTCGCGGCCGTGCTCGTGCCTGTCGTGCGATGGTTCTGGAAACGCTTCGACCGACCGACAGAGGCGCAACTTGAGTTCGAGGAGGCCAAACAGAAGAAGCGGGAAGAGGAACGCATGTGGCGTCAAATTGAGGCGCAAATGCGGGCCGAAGAAGCCGCGGCGGAGGAGGCTGCAGCCTTGGCGCGAAAGCGTTCGGAACTCGCTTCACAAGCCGCCCCACGCACCGCCAACGTCGATGCCGCCCTTGGAGCGCTTGGGCTTGAACAGGTCGAGGTCTCCACCACTGACGCATCTTCCACGCAAGAGGCCATGGCCACCGAAGGCGCGGACGCCGCCATCGTTGACCTCTCGGCCTTCGATGAGACCGAGGACGACGCGGACCTCGCGGTCGATGAGGCGTTTCAGGTCAGCTTGGACCAAGACCGGGCAGGAGCACCAGAACCGGATTGGGTGCTCATCGACCGCCTGCGTGAGATGACCGAGCGCGACGAGGAACCCGCGCCCGTCGACGTGCCTGACATGCCTGACCTCGACGCCCTTGACGATGACCTCGAGGGCATCGAAGACGATCCAGCGGTGCCTTCCATCGAACCTGAGTCGGGCCTTGCTGAGGCCACCGGGGGAGCCTGGGAGGCCGAGGACGAGGCCGACGACGACGGTTGGGACGTTGACTGGTGAACGCCCGCTTCGCTGGCCTTTGGGACGAATGGCTCTTGAAGCGGACCACGCCACGTGGGTGCATGGTGCAGCGCCCTCGAGGGACCCGAGACTTCGGGCCGTTGGCCAGCCGGCGCCGTCGGATGCTCGAGATGCTGCTCGAGGACGAAGCCCGCCGTGCGGGCTTTGACCGTGTGCAAACGCCCATCTTCGAGTCGCTCGACCTGTTCACCGCCAAGTCCGGACCAGGGGTCATCGGCCAACTCTACGCCTTCGAGGACAAGGGCGGCCGCCACCTCACGTTGCGCCCGGAACTGACCGCTCCGGTCATGCGCATGGTCGCCGATGAATTGCGCATGGACACCAAGCCGCTGCGCTTGGCCTACCATGGCGCATGCTTCCGATATGAGGAATTCAAGACCGGCCGGTACCGCGAGTTCTACCAGTACGGCATCGAAGTGGTCGGTGCGTCCGGGCCCTTGGTCGACGCCGAAGTCATCGCGTTGGCCGTCCGCATGCTGCACGCAGCAGGTTTGGAGGGCTGGACGCTTCGCATCGGCCACGTCGGCTTGCTGCGTGACGTGCTCGCCGGCCTTGGCCTGAGCACTGAGGCGCCTGAAGGCAAGGAAGCCCCCTCCGCCTCAGCGATGCGCTTCCTCGACAAAGGCGACGAGGCCGGGTTGGCCGCGTTGTTCGACGCTCAAGGCCTTGATCCATCGGGCCTTGCTCTGCTCCGCGCCCTTGGCGAAGCCTCGGGTGGGGTCGAAGCCATCGAGGCCGCACGCCCCTTGCTCGAAGGCCACGGCCTCTCGACCGAAGCCCTCGACGATCTGGCCACCACGGTGGAAGCCGTTGGCCTGCTTGCCCCTGCGCCGCCGTCCCTTGAGGTCGACCTGCGCGTGGCGCGAGGTCTGGATTACTACACAGGAATGGTGTTCGAGGCCCACGTCCCCGAACTTGGCGGCGAGGGCCAAGTCCTCGGCGGCGGAACCTACCGCTTGCTTCACCTCTTTGGGTTGGAGGACCTTGACCCGTCCTGCGGATTTGGTCTCGGGTTTGACCGCGTCTTGCTCGCTTTGGAACGGCAGGCCGAGGCCGCTGGTCGATCCGAAGTGATGCCCGGTGAAGCAGGGCCGTCCACGCGCCTTGCGGTCGTGCCCTTCCGCGTTCCAGCCTCGGCGGTCCTCGGTCTTGTGCGCGAACTTCGTGAGGAAGGCCTCGTCGTTGACCTCGAAATGAAGGGACGCGCGATTGGCAAAGCCTTCGGGTGGGCTGATGGCATCGGTGCGACCCACGTGCTTGTCGTGGGTCCACGCGACCTTGAATCGGGTCAAGCCAACCTCAAGCGTTTGAGCGACGGTGAGCAGACGCCCGTCGACCTGGACCGTGCCGCCGTGCTGGCGGCGCTCACGTCGTGATCACTCGTCGTCTTCCAGACGGCCACGCTGTGCGATGGCGGCCATGGCGATGGCAGACGATGCGATGACCAGTCCAAAGCCGGGGCTTTCCTCTTCTTCCATGCCGTCTTCGCCGGCTTGGAAGGCCTCTTCCCACGTGGATTCGTGGATGGGCAGGTCAACGCGGCTGTCCTCGCCGAGGTACATCGTGAAGGAGGCGGGGTTTCCGGTTTGGGTGAGGCCACCGAATCCGGTGGTGCGGTCGCCGCGGAGCTTCATCGTCACGTGAACGACGGGATTGCCGTCGCGGGCGTCCCAGATGTTGTCTTCCTCCGTGAAGCGGTAGGTGAAGGGAATCTCCTGCTCGCCTTGGTTGGTGGAGGTGTGATGGTAGCGGTAGAGTTCGTTCATGCCGTAGTTGACGGTGATGTTGAGTTGCTCGCAGTCGTTCTGGCACGGGCCTTGGTTGTCGCCGTTGGTCCAATCTCCTTCGAGGTTGAGCTTGAGGGTGCCACGCAGTTCGCCGTCCACGGTCATCATCAGGCGCTTGTCGAGTTCCGGGTTCATGCGGAAACGCAGGTCGATGTCGATGAGGCCGTTGTCGATGTCTTCTGTGAAGACGCCGTCCTCAGCCGAGGTGGTGTCGTTGGCGTCGAAGTGGGTCCAAGCGTTGTTGATGCCGTCGTGCCAGAGGTAGAGCGTGGTCGCGTTGGCCGAGGGCTGACGCGAGTCTTCTTGCTGGTCGGTTTGTTGGGCGCTCACGTCACCGGCTTGCACCGGAACGAGCATCATGGCAGCCACGATGAGGGTCAGGAGGAGGCGTCCTCGCATGGTAGGCCGTCGCTGCCGTGTGATTTGAGCATGACGACGACGTTCACTCAAAGCGGTGGAAGTCGCGAGCGGCGGTTTCGGTACGTGAGGTTTGGTTCTGACGGGCCGCGTTGGGTCGCAGGCTGAGGGCCTTCGCCAACTGATCGATTTCGACCTTGGGCTCGCGCACTTCGTCGCCGCCCACACCTGTGAAGATGGCCATCACCTTGATCGTGTCACCGAAAGCAGGGTCTTGGCGAGCGCCAATGATGACGTTCGCGTCTTCTTTGATGCGCGAAGTCAGCAAGCGGACCACCTGGTT
>DALQ01000022.1:0-1072 GCA_002496845.1 Euryarchaeota archaeon UBA495 | reverse complement strand
TGCACGACCTCTTCGGCGCCGCGGTCCGATTCGCCGTAGAGCATCATCGTCACGCCACCGTCGGCCATGATGGTCCTCACGTCGGCGAAATCGAGGTTGATGAGGGAAGGCAGGGTGATGGTCTCGACGATGCCCTTGACGATCTCCGCGACCAACTGGTCCATGATGGAGAAGGCTTCCTCAACGGGCAGGTTGGGCACGTAATCGAGCAAGCGGTTGTTGTCGAGCACCAGCACAGCGTCCGCCACGCGGCGCAGCGCTTCGAGGCCCTCGAGCGCTCTTGCCTTGCGGTGGTTGCGCTCGACGTGGAAGGGCGTGGTCACAATGCCGACCACCAGCGCGCCAGCGCTCTTGGCTTCCTCGGCCACGACCGGAGCGATGCCGGTGCCTGAGCCACCGCCAAGCCCGCAGGCGATGAAGACGAGGTCCGCACCGCTGACGATGCGCTGAATCATCTCGCGCCCGGCTTCTGCACAGCGGCGCCCGGTCGCGGGGTCACCCCCGGCCCCAAGGCCGCGGGTGATGTGGCGCCCAACGAGCAATTTCTGCAGGGCGCGGGTGTTGTCGAGGTGCTGTTTGTCCGTGTTGATGGCCACGGTGGAGGCGCCGTTGACGCCAAGGTGCGTGATGCGGTTCAGGGTGTTGTTTCCTGAGCCACCGCAACCGACGATGAGGATGCGAGGATCGGGCACGCTGAGCCCAGAAAGGTCCTCGTCCATCAAGGCCGTACGCGACTCTCGCATCGTCGCCTCGCGCATCTGCGAGACGATGTCCGAAAGGGTCGATTCGTTCGCCATGCTCACGCCTGCACCATCCGCGTGTTCGGGTCCCATCCCAACACCTGAGACCGGGAGCCTGCTCCTTCCTATCTTAAGCACACCCGTTCGACCATGCCGCACACCCCAACTTCGCGACGCCCACACTGACGCCGGGCCAAGGCGCCTGAGCCTTCTTCGGGCCTCCATCTTGAAATATCGGGGGCGGGTCGCACAGCCTGCCTCACTTAGCTCAGTTGGTAGAGCACCTGACTGTAGTTGTGCAAACACACACGTCTCAGCAGACATCAGGGTGT
>DALQ01000055.1 GCA_002496845.1 Euryarchaeota archaeon UBA495 | reverse complement strand
CCCTTGGTGCCTCGGCTTGAGCGACGGTAGCCGTCGCGCTCAAAACCGGGTTCGCCGTCCTTTCCGGTTTTCCGGTCCCCGTTGTCATCGAAGGCGGGATGCATCTCACCGTCGCCAAGACGGCTGCGCTTGGCCATGCCGTTTCGGGTGATGGTGAGGATGGTGGTGTCGTGCGCTGCTGCGACGATCATGCCCACGACACGGTCGCCCTCGTTCAGGTTGATTCCTGCAACACCCTGGCTGATGCGCCCTTGCACACGCACCGTTTCCGAAACGGTCGTTTCGCCGGTGTCCTTGTCCACCTTCTCCTTCTGTTCGGCCGGATGGAAACGCACCGCCATGGCACGCTCCGTCACGAGCATCACGTGGTCGTCCTTGGTCAGGAGGCGAACACCGACCAGCGTGTCGGTTTCCGTGGCCAATTTGAGCGCGAACTTGCCGTTCCGGTTGATGCGAACGTATTCTTGCAAACGGCTGCGCTTGACACGACCTTCCCGCGTGGCGAACACGAGGTCGAGGTCGCCAGGCGCTTCGATGACGTCCTTGCTGATCGGCAGGATGTTGATGATTCGCTCCTCCTCGCGAAGACCCTCCAAGAGGTTCCTCACGTGGCTGCCTCGGGCTTGGCGTGAACCGCGCGGCACTTCCCACGCCTTCAGGCCGTAGACACGCCCTTGGTCGGTGAAGATGAGCAACCGGTCCTTGCTGAAACAAGTGATGATCTGCATCGGCGTGTCCTCTTGCTTTGTGGTGACGCCTTTCAGCCCCTTTCCACCGCGGTTCTGAACCCGGAAATCGTCCACAGGCATGTGACGCACGTAGCCGTCCTGCGAGAGGGTGATGACGATGGCGCGTTCCTCGATGAGGTCTTCACGGTCCATCGACAACGGCATAGGGTCGATTTCGCTGCGGCGGTCGTCTCCATGCCGGTCCACGAGCGTGTCGAGTTCCTCCAGCATGATGTGCAGGCGGCGCTCGCGCTTCGCCATGATGTCCTCCAAGTCGAGGATGGTGGCTTGGACGTCAGCGTGTTCCTGCTGGACCTTTTCCACGTCGATTTGGCTCAACTGGTACAAGCGGCGTTCTGCGATGGACTTGGCTTGCGCTTCCGAGAAGGAAAACGGCTTGATGCCAGCGATCGTTTCCTCGCCACGCAGCACCGATTCGAAATGGTCGCGGCTTCGGCTTGCTTTGCCCGCAGCGACCACGTCGTCGATGCGTTGCTGGGCGAGCACCAGGCCCTCGAGGATGTGCGCTCGAGCGCGGGCCTTGTCGAGTTCGTGCGCAGCACGACGCTCGATCACTTGTTCGCGATGCGCCACGTGAACGTGGAGCATGTGAGGAAGCGTCATCAGCACGGGACGACCGTCAACGATGGCCATCATGTTGGCGCTGTAGGATTCCTGCAGCCGGCTTGAGGCGTACAGCTGGTTGAGCACGGCATGGGGGTCGGCGTTGTTCTTCACCTCGATGACCACACGGATGCCTTCCTTCGAAGACTCGTCCCGAATGTCGCGGATGCCCACCACGGTATCTTTGGACACCAGATCGGCAATGTGCTCGAGCATGGCGGCCTTCTTGACCTGGTACGGAATCTCATGGACGACGATGGACGACGAGCGGCCGTCCTCCACCACTTCACAGCGGGATCGGACGTGGAAGCGACCTTTGCCGGTGCGGTACATGTCCTCGATCCCGTCGATGCCGTGGATCTTCGCGCCTGTGGGGAAGTCGGGCCCCTGCACGCGCTCCATGTATTCCTTGATGCTGATGAGCGGGCGGCCATCGCCGTCCACTTCGCCTGCAAGCACGCGCTCGACGTGAAGATGAATCGCGGAAGCCACTTCGGTCAGGTTGTGCGGCGGGATGCGCGTCGCCATACCGACGGCAATGCCGTCCGAGCCGTTCAGCAGCAGGTTTGGAAGGCGAGAGGGCAACACCGTAGGTTCCTGTTCGCTGTCGTCGAAGTTCGGTTGGAAAGTGACCGTGTCCTTACGGATGTCTTCGAGCATGTGCCCTGCGATCCGGTCAAGCCTGCTCTCCGTGTACCGCATGGCCGCGGGTGGGTCGCCGTCGATGCTCCCGAAGTTGCCTTGGCCGTCCACCAACGGGTAGCGCAGGGAAAAATCCTGAGCCATCCGGACCATGGTCTCGTAGATCGACGAATCGCCGTGGGGGTGGTATTTCCCCATCACTTCACCGACAGAACGCGCCGATTTCGAGTACTTCTTGTCGTGCGTGTAACCGCCTTCGAACATCCCGTAGAGCACACGTCGGTGCACGGGCTTGAGCCCGTCACGGGCGTCAGGGAGGGCCCGACCGATGATCACCGACATGGCGTAGTTGATGTACGACGTCCGCATTTCCTCGGTGAGGCTTCGGTTTTCGAGTTGGCCCATTGGGGCCACGGGTTGGTCTTCCTCGTGCTCAGATGTCAAGGTTGGTCACCTCCTTCGCGTGGGTCTCGATGAAGGCACGACGGTCAACGACGTCCTCCCCCATCAGGATCTCAAACAAACGATCTGCGGCTTCAGCATCCCCAACCGTGACCTTCAGCATGGTGCGCTGCTCTGGGTCCATGGTGGTCTCCCACAATTGGTCGGGGTTCATCTCACCGAGACCCTTGTAGCGCTGCACGCCGATTTTTGCGGTTTCGGAGCCACCTCGCAGCTCGTCGATGAAAAGATCCCGCTCTTCTTCGCTGAAGGCGTACCGGGTCATGCGGCCCTTCGACACTTGGTACAAGGGCGGTTGCGCGATGTAGACGTGGCCTTCGGTGATGGCGCGCTTCATGAAGCGCCACAGGAAGGTCAACAGCAACGTACGGATGTGCGCGCCGTCCACGTCGGCGTCCGTCATGATGATGATGCGGTGGTACCGGAGTTTCTCAGGATTGAACGAGCCCTCGTCTTCGGGGTCGTTGCCAACACCAGCGCCAAGCGCGCGAACCATCGTCTGAATCTCATTGTTCTGGAAGACCTTGGCGAGGTTACGTTGTTGTCGCTCGACGTTCAGAATCTTTCCTCGAAGGGGGAGGATGGCCTGGATGCGCCGGTCGCGACCGGTTTTTGCGGAGCCGCCTGCAGAATCGCCTTCCACGAGGTAAACTTCGCATTCCGTCGGATCCCTGGACTGGCAGTCGGCCAGCTTCCCGGGCAATCCTCCGCCCTCGAGCACGCCCTTACGGCGGGTCATGTCGCGTGCTTTCTTGGCCGCCTCGCGGGCACGGGAGGCCAAGACGGCTTTTTCCACGATACCACGGGCAATGGAGGGGTTTTCTTCGAAAAATTCGCCAAGTTGCTCGTACACGACCGTCTCCACGATGCTGGTCACTTCGCTGCTCACGAGTTTGTCCTTGGTTTGAGAGGAGAAGGAGGGGTCGGGGTGCTTGACAGAAACGATGGCCGACAACCCTTCGCGGACGTCCTCTCCAGACAAGCCGGTGAGGTTCTTGAGCAGGTTGCGCGACTTGGCGTAGGTGTTGACGGACTTTGTCAACGCGCCACGCAACCCGGTGAGGTGCGTTCCGCCATCGCGGTTTCGAATGATGTTGGTGTAGCACTGGATCTGTTCGCTGAAGGCGTCAGACCACTGCATGGCCAAATCAATGCTCACCTCGCCGAGCTCGATTTCACGGGATCCTGCGATGTGGATGACGTCCTCGTGCAGAACTTGCCTGCGGTCGTTGAGGCGTTGGACGAATTGCTTGATGCCGCCTTCGTAGTGGTGGTCGACGACGTGCGGTTCTTCGCCGCGTTCATCGATCAATTGGATGTGAAGGCCGGCATTCAGGAAGGCCGTTTCCCGGAATCGGGTATCGAGGATGTCGAAATCGAATTCCACGATGTCGCTGAAAATGGTGAGGTCGGGGCGGAATCGAATCGTCGTGCCCGTCGTCTCCGTTTCTCCGATCACATCGAGGGTGGTCGCGGGCTCACCGCGCTCGTAGCGCTGTTGGTGAACAGACCCGTCGCGTTCAATGGTCATCTCCAACCATGCTGAGACCGCGTTGACGGCCGATACACCGACGCCGTGAAGGCCACCAGAGACCTTGTACGCTGCGTTGTCGAATTTACCACCTGCGTGGAGCTTGGTCATGATGACCTCGGCCGCGGAGATGCCAAACTCAGAGTGCTCGCCAACGGGGATGCCTCGGCCGTAGTCCTTCACGGAGACGCTGCCGTCTGCATGCATGATGACGTCGATGCGATCGTTTCGGTTGGCCAAATGCTCGTCGACGGCGTTGTCGACGACTTCCCACACGCAGTGGTGGAGCGCTGTGCCGTCGTGGGGGTCTCCAAGGTACATCCCGGGTCGCATTCGAACGGCTTCGAGTCCTTCCAAAACCTGGATGCTGTCGGCTCCATAATCATCGCTCATGTTCCATCCCTCCGAAGCCCTCAACGTGCGTTACGTGTCCCGATTTCAGCCGCCTCAAAGGCCGCGGAATCTGCGTGGGTCTTCTACCGTCTTGAACCTATGACGACAGCACATAAGTCAATCGGAAAATGGGCCCTCAAAATGCCCCGACGTCCGCTGATTTCTGACCCCTGAGCACCATCTTCAACGGTGCGTGAGCGTTAAAGGGAGAGCGCAGGTCCACGCGCTATGGCCGAACTGAGGGTGTGCGTCTCATTGGAAAGCACGACCGTTGACGAAATGGTCGATGAAGCCGCCCGCGCCAACCTTTCTGGTGCAGACATGGTGGAAATCCGCTTCGACCGCCTCTGGCTGGACAAGCCTGAGCCCGAGATCGTCGAAGACGAGAACGGCCGGACGCGCGAGGTCATGTCCCTCGAAAACACCTGGGCCGTGAACGACCTCGAACACGTTGAGATCGAAGCCGCACTTGACCGACTGGTCGAGGGCATTCAAGCCGAGACCATGTTCACCATTCGCGCCCCTGATGCTGGCGGATTTTTCCCCGGCACCGAAGAGCAGCGCCTCGCCATCCTCGATGCTGCCGCCAGCCGTGGCATCCAGTGGATTGACTTGGAAGATGGCATCGAGGCAAGCACCCGTGAAGGACTCGTGACCAAGGCCCGCGAGGCCGGCATCAGCATCGTGGTCAGCCGCCATGACGCCATGACGCCAGGGGCCGAGGACATCACCACGTGGATCAAGGATTCCTCAGAGCACGGCGACCTGGTCAAGTTCTGCTCCATGATTTCCAATCCTTCCGACGCCCTGCAGCTTGTTCAGGCGTCCATGGACCTCAAGGACGGCGACGTCAAGTTCAGCATCATGGGACTTGGCCCCGGCGGAGACTGGACGCGCTTGCACGCTCCAGTCATGGGCCAGAGCCTGGTCTACGCCACCATGCGTACGGAATACGCCCTCAAGGACGAAGGCAGGATCAACGTGCGAGACGTCCGCGACGCGTGGCAGTTGCTCGAATACTGATCACGGCTCGACGACGTCGAGACCTGCCATCGCGTAGCGATGTTGGATGATGGCCGGCACGGCTACCATCCCACCGAGCAGCACAATGAGCACCAAGGCAACGCTCGCTGGGGGCATGACGAAGGAACGGGGGGTGGCCACCGCCGCCACGTCAGCGTACACGGCGGATTCTGGAGACACGGCATCCCTTCCGTGCCCGTTGTCCCAGGTGTCAACGACGAGGTAGAAGTCCTCCCAAACCTCCCCGTTGAACAGCGACCTGCTGACTTCCGCCTTGTCCAGGCTCAGGCTGAAGGACACCTCCTCGACGGCTTCGTAGGCGTGGACGTCACGGTACGTGGTCCACCCCATCGGATCGTAGCGTCGGAGTTCGGGAGCCCGGTCTTCGAGCAGCATTTCGATGTCGTCCCACCACCCGTAAGGGCTGTGGGCATCGTTGTACGACTGCTCGTAACGCTGGTATTGTGACGTCGTCAAAAGGTACACGTCCGCCTCGACCGGAAGGCGATTTCCATCGTCGTCAAGATCGCCATAGAGCGTGACACAGAACGTCATTCGATGTTCTGCTGAGATGTTGAAGCGATACGCTCCGGCGCTGTCGTTTCCAACCGCCATCGTCGCGTACATGGACGAGCGCAGAGGCGCGAGCGGTTGTGGGTAGCGCCAGTTCACCATCCAGTCCTCTTCGGGGTGCAGCGTGTCGTTGCGCTCTGTCTCACCGGTTTCCGCGTATTGTTGGCCGCGTTGGTCTTCTTCCATGTACCAATCTTCGTAGTAGTTGTAGACGTTCCAAGGCACCAATGCGGCCCGATCCACGGTGCGGTTCCAATCAGGCTCCACGAGGTCGCTGCCGCATGCCTCGCTGGCAGGAGCGGCCGCAACCGGCGCCGCAGAGAACGCAACGAGGCATGGGGCAAGGAACAACCACACGCCAATCGCGGCCCTCATCGAGCGCCTCGATTGTTCTTGCATGGTCTCTCCTCGTGCTGCGGGCCATTGAACCTGACCGTTCAGCGGCGGCGGAGGGGGCGGATGTATCCGCTCGCGTCATCACGCCGCTCTTCCTTTCTGAGGATGCGAGGCGCAGGTGGCGCCCGGTGATCGTCGATGCCGAGCATGCCGTCAACTTCGATGCGCTCCACATCCGTGTAGGCTTCGGCGTCCTTGGTCGCCGCTTCTTCGTCTTCGGTCGGCGCCCGCATCACCAGGTAACCCAACACAAGCGCAGCGATGACCAGCCCGAGGAAGAGCGCAGCATCGGCTCCAATGCCGCGCATCCATGCGCTCCAATCCTCGCGCGAGAATTCTGAGAGGGACGGTGGAAGCACGCTTTCTGGAGAGACGTCAATTTCAATGTCCATCACTGCGCACTGCTTCAGCGCGTCGCAGGCTTCGAGGCGAATGCTTCGCCGACCGGCCTCCTCGTAGAGCGCAGCCACACGGTAGGTGTCTTCGCGAACGGGACCGACCCAATCGTTGTCCAACACGCCATCGCCGTCCGCATCCGCTTCAAGGTCGAGTTCCCAGAGGACCGTGATCTCTTGCTCAAGGAGGGTATCACAGTCTTCCATGGACCCGTCGTTGACATCCTCGTCTCTACACAGCGAACCGTCCGCGTCCAATTCAGCGAAGGTCACTTCAGCATCGATGACCGCGTTGACTCCCGCGATGAACTCCTCTGGAACGTCGATGAGGATCACCTCAGGCGGAGCATCCACCACGACGGTGAATTGCGCACGCGTGACGTCGCCGGTGAGGTGAGCATCGCGCACGGTGAGGGTGATGGTGTAGTTCCCCGGCTCGGCATAGGCGTGCCATGGGGAAGGCGTGTTCGAAAGGGCAGAACCGTCGCCGAAATCCCAGACGTATTCGACCAATCCGTTCCAGTCCTCAGAGCCGGTCTCCAAGGGCAAAAGCCGACCCTCGAAACGGGCGTCTCCGTCGCGGGTGCCGTCGGAATCGAAGTAGAGCAAGGTCCCGGGTGAGGCGTGGGTGGAGCCGTCGTCGGCGAAGGTGCGCTTGAGGACCACCGAACCAGCATCCCCGGCGAACGGGGTCGTGACATCGACAAGGCTTCCGTTCAGCCAAGCTTCAACGATACGGACTTCGATCAAGGGCACGGGGTTGATCACGTCGAAGGTCACGGTCCTTGGAGCGCTTTGCGCGCCGTCCACGTCCGTGACGACCAGGGTCACGCTTTGCGTGCCTGGCGTGGCGAAGGTGAACCTTGGTTGGACCTCCGTGGAGTTGGAACCGTCGGGGAACGTCCAGTTGAACGTCAAATCGTTCTGGTCGCCCACCAAGCCGTCAGGATCGGTGCTGTCCCTTGCGTTGAACACGTACGGCACATCGGGTTGAATTTCACCGGTCAGAAGGTCCAACGTCTCGCTTGAAGACGCCTCGCGAACGCTGAACGTCGCCGTTGGTCGCTGGTTTTCGACGATGACCTCCAAGGTCGCGATGGACGTACCTCCGTCGTCATCGACGACGGTCACGTCGATGGTGTAGGTCCCTGCTCGCTCCCATGCGACCACGGGCACGGCGCTCGTGGCGATCACGGAATTGAAGTCACTGTCACGGTCTACCGGGCCTTGCCCAAGGTACACGCCACCTGGGAAGGACCAGCTCCATGATTCGATGGTCCCGTCTTGGTCTTCGAAGACGAGCGGCATCACGGTGGGGGTTTGCGTCACAGTCATGATCGGCCCGGCTTCAATCTGAACGGGAAGGCGGTTGTTGACCACGACGTCAACGGTTTTTGTCCCGACGTTGATGCCGTCGGAAACGCTCAGCAGCAACGTGAAGGTCTCGTTTTGACCGTCGATGTCGGTCCACACGTGGTTGGCGCTGAACAAGCCAAAGCCTTCGTCAACCGCACCGTCGCCCCACTCCCACGTGTAGTTGAGGAAACTCGTGGGGACGTTGTCCGTCGTGCGTCCTGCGGAAAACAGGATGCGCTGGTCGACCATCACGCTGATGGCGTCTCCGACCACCTGGTTGTTGATGGTGATAATTGGGATCGGTTCGGTGTTGTCGATCACTTCAATCGGCAGCACATCGACGTTTGACCAAAGCCCACCGACGTCTTTGACCTGCAAGGTCACGTTGTAGAGGCCGATCTCTTGGTAGCCTCGAACGGGTGACTTCAATCCACTTGTTTGGTTGTCACCAAAGTCCCACGCGTAGGCGACGGGAGGGTCGAGGTAGGGCAGCGTGTTGTTGACCAAAGACAAGCCCCATGCGTCAAATCCGTCGCCACTAAACGCCACGTCGTTCCAACTCAAGGTCAGGTTGGTGGACACAGAACCGTTGGACACAGGGCGCATGTTGGCCACCGTCAAGGGAGCGCTGGTGGTCTCGTCCACCTTGTTCCCAAGCAAGTCCTCCATGGTGAACTCAAACGAGTATTGCCCGTCGGCGTTCGGGGTGAAGAAGACCGAGGTGGTCACAGGTTGCCCACCTCCGGCCTCCACTCGAGCGCCGAGGCGATCCACGATTGCTCCGGTGCTGTCTCGGACCGCGACCTCAACGTCGAGGTCTTCGAAGAAGGCGTTGGAAAGGACGTCGAACTCCAGTTCAACGGTGTCGTCGAGCCCGTCACCGTCTCGGTCGGAGGTGGTGACGTTCCCCGTGTCGATGGTCGCAGGAGCCGTGATGCGGGCTGCTTCAAGGTCGATGGTCCCCGTCGGATAGGTTGGGCCACAACTCGTGTAGTCGCAATCACCGATGCTGCTTGCGAGCCAGACGATCACCCAGACCTCATCGGTCAGGTTTCCGAATCCCGGGACCAGCGCCGTGGCTTGTGAATTGCTGAACGTCAGGTCGCTGACGCTCAACAGACCATCGGAGGCCGCTTGAGTCACCACAACGCCGTCGAAGTCTGCTCGATCTCCGGTCACGCGGAGCGTCAAGGGTGCCGGCGATGAGGCACCAGGAGTGAGTTTGAACGAACGAATGCCCCACCCCTCCATGGTGTGACCCGTGGTGCTGTACGGCGTGGACCAGTCGCTGTTGGTGGCCGCGGGCTGAGCGCGACAGAAGGAGCCGCCCGAACACGCGGGGTTGAGTTGGAGGTTCGAGTAACCGTAGATGCCTTGGTCTGAGTCCAACGTCGCCGCGATGGAAAAGTTGGCGAAGATTTGGTCCATGGTGGTACCCACCAATCCTCCTTGCCCGTTGGCTGGAGCCGTTGCGAGGTTGGTGATGCCGCTTCCACCGGTGGCGCCGTCTTGCACCAATTGGCGCATGGCAGGACCGCCGCCAAGGTGGTCCACGAGGTACATCATCAGCATGAAGCCCGCCCCGTAGTCTGCGTTGCGCTGGTTCCACCAGCGCACGGAGAGGTCGCTGCTCTGGGTCCAGCCGTTCACGTGCCCCGTCAAGGTGCTGTCCGCACCAAAGCAGAGGTAAATCGCGACGTCGGCGTTGCCCTCGTCGATGTACAGGTTCTCGTACGGATCCAAGGCGTTGTGCAACAAGTGCTGCAGTTCGTGGGCGATGATGGAGCGGCCCCACGTCAGGGTCACGTCCGCGTAGTCCACGAAGACCATCTCGCCTTGTGAGGCAAAACTTGGGGCGAAGTAGCCGCCGATGTTGTATTGACCGTCGATGTCGTAGATGATGACCTGCACCTGGCAGTTGTTGTCAACGTCAGGGGGCGCAATACCACGCCCGTCGCCGTAGTCCTTCCCGTAGTAGGTGGTCAAGGTCGGGTAGATGGTTTGGTCCCACGTGCTGGCCAAGTTTTGCAGGACCGTCGAACTCAGCGTCCGTCCGGTTTGAACGAGGAAGGCCACGCTCCCGGTGGTCTTGGCGACCGTGACGGAAATCGAGCCTCCAGAGGTGGGGACGTTCAAGGTGTCACCCTGAACGTGCTGGGTGCACGCACGGCCCGACGTTCCGGTGGCCTGGACGAGGCCCGGACGGTCGGCTTCCACCCACTGCTGGCGCAGGTACGGGGTCGCGGACATCACGGGCTCTGACTCATCGATGAGCAAGTAGGGACGGGCCAAATCTTCGGTGAAGGCGTCAAGGGAGGCCACCTCGATCAGGTGAGCCGGCAAGGCAACATCCCTCGACGGTTCGGCCGTTTCCTCGGCCGGAGAAGCCGCGGCAAAACCGGTCAACGGAGCCAAGACCATGAGGCTCACGAGGAGCAAGGAGGTGAGGCCACGATTGGAGCAGGGTTCAGACATCCTCTCAACACCAAGAAACGCTTTACTGCGAGTCCGTTCTTACCTCGCGCCCCGGGGTATTTAAGCGTGGGCTGACGACGCATCGCCGATGCACCCCCGTGGACGTCTGTGGTTGGTGTGCATCGTCCTCTTGACCGTGCCTTGGACGCACGCCTCTGCGGAAGGTCAAGCCTCGGACCAATTTTGCTCCCTGATTCCTGTCCTTGAAGCGGACGGCGAACGGGCCAACGCGTCCGTCGCGTGGCAGGTTGGCTTGGGGCCGCGCCTCCCGGGCAGCAACGCATCGGAAGCCTTGCTGACCGGGCTCGAAGAACGGCACACGTCCTGGTCGTTCACCCGTGATGCCCACCCGTACGGCGCCACTGGCCTGACCAACTTGGTGGCGATGTATCCGCCGGAAGCGGACCTGTCCACCGATCTGGCCTTGGGATTCGGCGCCCACTACGATACCCGCCACATGGCCGACCGCGAAGCCGACGAGGCAAATCGGAGCACGCCGATTCCAGGAGCGAACGACGGTGCAAGCGGCGTGGCTGCGGTCGAGGAGTTGATGCATCTGATTCCAACCATGAACTTGGACCACGCCGTTGTCGTCGTCATGTTCGATGCAGAAGACCAAGGCCCGGTCCCGGAACTCGAAGGCAGCCGGCGATGGGCGGACAACCTCAGCGAGGCAGAACGCGAACATCTTGCAGGATTTGTCCTGCTCGACATGGTTGGTGACGCCTCGCTTGACCTTGCGAACATCTCGTCAAATCACCCCGCCCTCAACAACGTCATGAAACCACTTTCCGAAGCCATGGGCCTTGTTTCTGGGCACGAGGGATGCGCGGGAACGACGACCCGTGACGTGTACCAACCGGACGTCAGGGCATGGATTGGCGACGACCACCTGAACATCAACGCCGTGGAAATCCCGGCGATGGTCATCATCGACCACCGCTACGGGCCCAACGTGACCAAATTGGACGACGGGTACTGGCATTCGCTGCAGGACACTCCGGACAAAGTCAGTGCTGAAAGCCTCGAAACCGTGGCGCGTTTGGTCGAATTGGGCCTCAGATCAGGGGCGTGGATGGAAGCCGTGACTCCAGAAGACCCGGTCGAAGAACCGCCAACCGTTGAACCTCAACCCATCACTTTCGCAGGCCCACTCGGCCTTTTGATGCTGGGTTGGGCCTTCGTGATCGGTCTCGCGAGCATCAGCATCGTGGCCATCGTTGCGTTACGCCGTCTTCGACCTCCTCCCGCTTCAACCACGTGGTCGTGGGACGAGGCGTAAACGACGCAAAGGGACGAAGGGTCATAGGCATCGGCATGCCGTGGCGTGAGGTGTGGACGACATGGACCGTGAAGCGAGGTTGAGTGCGTTGCGTTCGCGCGTCCGCTCAACCCTCGACGCGGAACAGGAGGAAGACCTCGTCGTCGAGTCCATCCCAGGGATGACCAGCCTCAGCGACGTCGAGCGTTTGAGCGTCCAATCGCTGACGTGGGCAGATGGCCTCGAAGAGGACGACAGCGAGCGAATTCGAATGGTCGCCGCCGTCCTCATTTTTGTCGGCAGCGTTCTTGGCATCCTCTCGGGATTGCTGCTTTTGCAAGGCAACCCTGTTGATTTGCTGGCTGCTGAACTGCTCGAGACCAACCCTACCGTGGACCTCAGGATGCAGGCCCTTGAAGCGGAAAGCGGCAATGCCCTGGAAGGGTTGACCGTGGAATGGCTGGACCTTGAAACCGAAACCGTGCTCCAAACGACCATGACTGGCTCTTCCGGTTGGTTCCTCTTCGAGGGCGTGACCACCGAACCGCGGCTGCTCCGCGTCACCGGGGACGGCTACGTCACCTCAGAAATCGAAATGCAAGCCCAAGCCGCAGGATCACCACCGGTCACCATGACACCCGGAAGCGGCACAGAGCGCATCGAGATGACCCAAGGCAGCGACGAGGATTGGTCCTTGGACGACGCCACCAAACTGTCGACGGCCATCGGCATCGCGACCATTCTGACCGGAGCCGTTGGCCTCTTGGCCGGACTCGAAGTGCGCCGGGCAGGGAAGTACCGAAGAACGCAGTACCTCGCTGGAATCGGCTTGTTCAGCCGTGGCTTGATTCTCTTTGGACCCGCCCTGATTTTGCTCGGCATGATCCTTCTGACGTTCACCAGGGAACAGTTCCGCGATTGGGAGGGGAAGGAACGTGTACCTGATTTCAGTTGAGGGTGGCGACGGTTCGGGCAAGGGCGAAGCCGTTCGCCTGCTGAATGAAATCCTCGCCAAGTACCCCTTCGCAGAGGTCTGCTCTACCCACGAACCTCGCCGCCATGCAGAGGCTGGAAGAAAGGCCCTTGAGGCCGTACAACGCGGTGACATGACCCCGGCCGAAGAGGCTGCACTCTTTGCAGAGGACCGGTTGGACCACACCCTAAGCTGGATTTTACCACGCTTGAAGCAGAGCGCGGTGGTCGTCTCCGATCGAAACATCCACTCATCCCTGGTGTACCAAGGCGTCGTTGGCGATCTTGGACTGGACGAAGTCGCTCACCTCAACGAAGGCGCGGCCGTGCCGGATTTGGTGGTCTGGATCGATTGCGACCCTGACCGGGCCATCCGTCGCATCCAAAGCGGCACCCTTCGCATGACCAGCGCCAAACAGGAATACTTCGAGACCTCGGAAATTCAGAAGAAAATCCGCGCGGGTTTTGCCTCCTTGCTTTCAGGTGAAATCGAGGCACCACCTCCCTTCGATGCATGCACCATCGCTGGACCTGTCCTGAACGAAGGTGGGCTTGATGAACTGGCCAAAGCCCTGCGGAAAACCGTCCGTGACTTCATGCGGAGTCGCCCTGAACCGCACAACGTCGATGCAGAAACCGTTGACCGACACGTGATTGCGAACTTGGTCGAGGGGATGAGCGCTCAACAACGGCTTCCCGGCATGCCGGTCAGCAGCGAGCCGGTCCTGCATGGTTGGTTGAACGGAGCGTCGCCGGCCACCTGGATGGAACGTGCCGAAGCAGCATGGCCTGAGCGCAGCGCACTCGAGCACGACGTGCCGCGCAGGTTCACCGCTTCGTCCGTTTGGAGCGTGGTGGGAACCTTGTCGCTGATGGACGGCACCTCTGACGTGCGCCGCCTCTACCATGCCCTCGGACCTGTTCGCTTCGTTTCGCTTCGGCACGTGCGCCGCTTGGTCAAATGGCTCATGGACGAAGGTTGGATCTTCCGACAGCAAAACGAAGTCAAGTTCGCCGAGGGCCAAATGTTCCGCCTCAGCGACGACCATTTGGCGCAAGGGCGCCTTGCCTTGGCCCTGTGGCCCCTACGGGACCACCTTGAGACCTGGCGAGAGCAGCACCCCAAAGCCTCCTGGGCCACAGCGATGACCCACATCGTGGCCAACGCTCCAGAGGAGGCCATCTCCAAAGTGATGGCCCGGTTGGACCTGCTTTCAAGCGGCCATGTTGGATGTCCAGCGCCCGAAGATGCGGCGCAGCTGGAAGGCTGGTGGCGCCTCGAACCGCCGGCCTGATCACTCGGCTTCGTTGGATAGGAAGCGCGCTCCTCCGGGGAGGCGAACCTCAGACGCGTTCAGGAAGTGAGACGGAGCGGCGTTGAGCAAGGCCCCAAAGAGCAACCCAAGGCCAACGCCGAAGGGGATGCCGGTCAACATGCGGTTGAGCGCCGTTGACTCGTAATTGGTCAACAATTGCGTGAACCCGTCCAAACCCAGCGGGACAACGGCGAGGGCGGCGAAGCCATAGAACGCCACACGCCGCCACCTTCGCCGGTAAATCTCCTCCTGCCATGACGAAGGCAAAACGGACAAGGCCGTGTCCGTCACCGTCCAGCGGTTGACCGAGCGGCGGTGCACGATGGCTCCACCGACGACCAGTCCAACGAAGATGCCGAGATCACGCACGCAGACCGGCATTTGATTTCCATTGATCGACCAAGAGCGCTCACCCAAGTTGTGGCAATTGAGGTCGCCAAAGGCATACGCAATGGCGTGCGAGGTCGGCAGTTCAGTCCACGCAAAGGCCGTTTCAGGATGAACCGCAGTGTCCGTGTGTGCATCGTACCTCGGTTGGTTTCCGTAACTGAAGGCGCCGTCCTCCGTGGCGTAATCGAAGGCATTGGCCCGACCGTGAAGTTCCGGAACGCTCCCCGCAGGCAAGGTGAGGGGAGCGAGGATCATGGCCAACAGCAAGGTGCCGCTCAGTCCGAAGATCATCGCGCCAACGCGGACCTCCCGGTCTCGAGCCTGACCGTCGTCCATGCCTCGACCAACCGCCTTCGGAGCATCAATTCTCGCCCGAAGGTCCATGCGAGGGTGCCCTTCCATCGAGGTCATGGCGAAGAGAAAGCGCCAGCGGCTTGGTGACGTCCTTGGCGGCGCCGTGCTCATTGCCGCATACGGCGCAGCGGGGGCATTCACGGCTTCGCTGGTCGAGAACCCTCAGGACCTCCGTCGCCACTTGGTGCTCTCCGGCACCTCCTTTGCGGTGCTTTTTGCCGTGCTGCTTCCATTGTTGCTCAGCATCGAACCCCACAACAAAGGGGACCGGGTCAAAGCGGACGTCCGCACCCGGCTCGCCGCGCACGACGAAGGGCGAGGCCGTTGGCGCCAACTCAGCCACGCTCGACAGGAAGCGGCAGGTTGGCGCATTGACATGCACGATTTGACCAACGTCGAAGCCGTGGTCGCCACCGTGGTGGACCTTGCTGCCGACCATCATCTCAAACTCATGGTTGGCGAAGGCTCGGCTCGCTCAAAGGACCCGACCCTTCGACCGCGTGTGGAAGCGGCGCTCCGGAGCGCGTTCCCACCCTCACGGATCCGTCATGGACGCAAATCCCTCAGCACCATTCCTGACGCCGCCGTCCAAGGCGGTGGCAGCCTGAAGGTCCCGGTGATGCTGATGACGCTCTCGCTGGTGTTCGTTGCCCTCCTGCTGCTCAGGTGACGAGCAAGGACCATAGGGGCCGCGAACAGACCGACCCACATGCCGGCAAGGCTCTCCTTCCACGCCGACGCCACGCAAGGTGGAAGCCGTCGTCTCCTCGCTGCGGTTGAAGTTCAGGGCCCCTTCCCCAGCGGCCGGCTTGACCTGAGTTTCCCACGATGGATCCCCGGATCGTACACCTTGCGTGACCCAGTGCAGTACGTCGACGGCATCGAAGCCACCGACGAAAGCGGCCAGCCGCTGTCCTGGCAACGTCCCGACCCACACCGCCTGCGGGTCAAGGTGCCAAAGGACGCCAAGCACGTGCGCGTGCAACACGAAGTCATGGCCCTCGAAATGACCGTACGGTCCACCCACCTTGACGACGGCCACCTTCACCTCATGCCTCCGTTCACGTGGTACCTTCCTGACAACGCAGACTGGTCCAGCGGCGCAGACATCCACCTCCACCTCCCCGACCATTGGGCCCCGTTCACCCAACTGCACGCCAAAGGAACGCCCACAAAGGGCACACACGTGTTCGACGCACCCGACCGGGACGCGTTCCTTGACGGCATCATCGAGGCCAACGCTGGACCTCACCGCACGTGGGACGTGGATGGACGCCCGCACGTGCTGAACATCTGGGACAGCGCCGGGCTCCCGGTGTCCTCGGCGATGATCGACCGCTTCGTGGACGACGCCACGAAGATCATCAAGGAACATCACGCGTTGTTCGGCGTTCCCACCCTTGACCCCTACGTGACCGTCCTGCACCTCACCGACAAAATGCGAGGTGGACTGGAACACTTGGGCTCACAGACCTCCATGATGCCGCGCGCCTCCATGATTGACGGAGAGAAAGCGCTGTACCGTGACCTCATCAGTCTCTTCAGCCACGAATACCTTCACCAATGGAACGTCAAACGGCTCCGTCCCAAGGTCTACCTTGACTACGACTTGTCGAAGGAAGTCCCCTCACCGCTGTTGTGGTGGTTCGAGGGCGGCACCTCATGGCTTGGGGACTTGATTTGCCTGCGCTCAGGCGCGTGGACGCAAGAAGATTGGAACGAGGAATTCAACCTCAAGGTCAACCGCCACCTGAACCGTCACGGTGCATCGCACGAATCCTTGGTGGAATCCAGCGAATCCGCGTGGGTTCACCTCTACAAGCGGACGGCGTGGTCCAGCGAGCGGCGCATCAACTACTACCTTGAAGGCGAATTTGCAATGATGGCATTGGACGTCGAACTTCGACGACGCACCCGTGGATCTCGAGGGCTCGATGACGTCATGGTCGAGGCGTTGCGGCGTCACGCCGTTGGCTCAGACGACCCTGGCGTGGACCATCGGAGGCTGCGTCAAGCGCTGACCTCCATGGAAGGTGGCCGAAGGCTTGGCGGCATGCTCGACGAGTTGATGACGACCAGAAAAGCACCCCCGCTGGAAGCCATCTTGTCCAACCTCGGCTTCGAACTGGTGGCGAAGGACGGAGGAGAGGACCACGACGGTTGGCTCGGCCTTGGCCTGCAACGCCGCCAAGGCAAGGTCGTGGTCACGACCCACCTCGAGGGTTCTCCGCTTCGAAACCACGTCGATGCGGGCGATGAAGTGGTGGCCATCAACGACCGCCGAATCACCGAAATCAAGCACGTCAAGCAAGCCTTGAGCGAATGTGCAGGGCGTGAAGTTCAGGTCTTGACCGCCAGGGAAGGCGGCCTACGAACCTGCAACGTCGAAGCCTTGCCTGCCGTGGACCACCGCAAGATGAAGATCGACGGGAAAGGAAACGTGCTCTGGCGTCGCATCACTGCGAGCCGCCAGCAGGATGCCTAAGCCGGTCGAGTGGAACGTCGCAAACCACGTCCAAACCATCCAGCGCGTATTTCGTGCTGCGGGCTGGCATCACGCCGCGCTGACGGACATGAGCCACCACCTCGGCATGGGTCAGCGGCGCCTGCGAACCCCGCCGTTCAACCCGCAATTCTGCCGGATCGACCAACAACACAGGGACGCAACGAAGCCCAAGGCGATGCGCGACGGCCAAACGGTGGTGCCCGTCGATCACGATGAAGTCCTTGCCGTCAACGATCACACGGGACCGCATGACGCCCCATCGAACGTGCATGTGCGTGCTCTTCTTGACCCGAGTTGGGTTTGTGGCCTCATGCGGGTGAAGCTCGCTGAGGTTGACCAAGGTGGGACCAAGTTGCACGCCATGCCCTCGGTCCGGTGCGATAAGGATATGTCGAGCCGGGGAAGGACCGGACATGGCCGGTGCAGAGGGGCAGGCCATTCCATCGCCTCTGCCGCCTCATGTGGAGGCATGGCTCAACGAACTGCTGGCCGCCCAAGACGGTCTTCAGGAAGTGGTGGGGAAACTGCATGCCCTTGGCTCGAACGTGTGGTTGGTCGGCGGATGCGTCCGCGACGTGTTTGCGGACCGTGACCGGGCGCCTCACGACGTCGATTTGGCGGTGGACGTTGAACCCGCTGTGATGCTCGAAGGTTTTGGCGACATGGCCATTGACACTGGTTCCGCTTTCGGAACGGTGACGCTGAAGGCAAGCGGAGCGGTGGAGCCCTTCCAAGCAACCACGCTGCGCATCGACGGCACGTACGTCGACGGACGCCGACCCGAAGGCGTCGAGATGGTCACCGACATCGCCCTCGATGTGGCCCGCCGTGACCTGACGATCAACGCGATGGCCATCGACCTGAGGTCCCGCGGACTGATCGATCTCCATGGTGGACGGACGGACCTCCGGGCAGGGCGCCTTCGAGCCGTCGGGAAAGCAGATGCCCGGCTGGAAGAGGACGCTTTGCGGGTCTTGCGCGTCTATAGATTCGCAGCCAGCCCTCCACCGCACCACCGAAAGTGGAGCATCGACGGACCATTGCGCACCGCCCTCGCGCACCGAGCAACAGGCCTTGCCAACATCCCCGCTGAGCGCGTGTGGGGAGAGCTCTCCCGGCTGCTTGATGCACCGCTCGCCGATCATGCACTGACGTTGATGCATGAGGACGGTGTCTTGCAAGACCTCCTGGTGGACCGCCACCCAGCAGCCGCCGGACTGGATGCATTCCACGGCGAACGTGGGCGCGGGGAGGAACGCTTGGCGATGCTGTTGTCCGATCAAACCGGCCCCGAAGTGGAAGTGATTTTGCGCGCCCTCACCGCTCCAAAGCGTGTGGTGCAACGCGTCCGGCGCTTGGTCGCCGGCCTGCGTGCATCACCTCCAAAGGCCGCTCGAGACGTTCGCGTGTTGCGGTACCGATGGGGGGAGGACGTCGAAGTCATGCTGCGCATGACCCGCGCCCTCGAAGGCCTCGGCGCAAGCCGGGGATGGACGGATGCTCAGGACCTTGTGGCCAGCACACCCCCTGCCCGGGTCCACGAACCCCTGTTGGACGGGCACAGCATCATGCAAGCCACCGGCGTCCCACATGGCCCCCACCTCGGGGGACTGAAAGCGTGGTTGCATTATCTGCAAGTCGAACGTGACCTGTCACGCCAAGAGGACATGATGAACCTCCTTTGCAGGCTGCCTTGGGAACACCATGACCTGTCGTGGCCGAAACTCTGACCTCATACGGCCACACCTTCAAATCAAGACCCCTTTCTTCTGAGGGCATGGTCCGGACCGCTGTGGTCAATCTCGCGCGACAACGTGCAACAGAAGCCCTCCGCGCGAAGGGCGTCAACAACGACGTCATCGAGCGGCTGCCGTCCATCGAGGACGGCTTTGTCACGTGGATTTCCAGAAGCGAGATGCCGATGGAAACCATCGACGAGATGCTTCGCGCACGGGGTGGCTTTGTCGAGATCGACGATCTGTCCAACGTCGTCCAGCGCACCACAGGCCACGCACCACCAAGTTGGGTTCTGGAACTGTTGATGACCTCCATGGACGCGGACGGCGATGGCCTGCTGTCCAACACGGAAGTCTGGACGTGGGCGAACGACCGAGGACTCGACGTCCCCCCGCATCTGCTCGAAGTGGAACAGCCAGAAGCCGAGCCTGAGCCCTTGCCTGAACTCACGCCCCTCCCCACCCCCGAACCTGTGGTGATCTCTCCTGTCGAAGTTGAACCAGAACAGAAGCCGGTCGTGGAAGAACCCGTCCGCCCCAAGCAAGTGGACACCCAACCCGTCCCTCGACCAATTACGCCAGTAGCCGCGACCCAGGGGTCGCTCGAAGGCCTTCTGGACGCCTTCGGCCAGAACCTCCGGGGCGATGAAATCCAAGCCATCGTCGACGCCAACACCCAGGCCTTCCACATCTCGGGGACGGTCAAAGAGCACAAAGCGACCCTGCTCGGAGAAGCAGGATGGCGTGACGGACGCACCTTGACCGTCAGCACCCTGCTCGGCGAGGTGGATCTTCAGGTCCCAAGTTCAGCGTCCAGCGATCTTCGCTTTGTGGATCATCATGCCACGCTCCACGGTTGGAACCGCGGGCTTTCGCGTGCCGTCTTCCGGCTTGCGTGATCAGCGCAACGCTCGAGCGATGACAAGGCGTTGGACTTCCTGCGTCCCCTCGTAGATTTGGGTGATTTTGGCGTCACGGAAGAAGCGTTCAACGGGGAATTCCTTCGTGTAACCGTATCCACCGAGCACCTGAATGGCACGTTCGGTCACCCACATGGCGGTGTCACCGGCGAAGAGCTTCGCCATGCTTGCCTCCTTGCTGTGGCGCGGACCGCCGGCTTCGTAATGATGCTCTTTCGCCCACGCAGCACGGTAGACCAACAAACGGGCCGCGTCGATTTGCGTCGCCATGTCGGACAGGTAGGCCGTGATCATCTGATGAGCCACGATGGGCTTGCCGAAGGTTTCGCGCTCATGGGCGTACTTCAGGGCGGCCTCGTAGGCGCCTTGGGCGATGCCAAGGGCTTGGGCGGCGATGCCAATGCGGCTGTTGTCCAAGGCGTTCATGGCGATGGGGAAACCGTTGCCAGCGCCCTTGAGGACGTTGGCCACAGGCACCTTGCAGTCTTCCAAAACGAGGGTGCAGGTGTCCGAGGACCGAATGCCGAGTTTGTCTTCCTTCTTTCCAACGGTGAGGCCTTCAAAGGCCTGCTCAACGATGAACGCGGTGGTGCCGCCGTGCTTTTTGACGCCGAAGTCGGGATGATCCACGTCCTTTGCAAACAGCACATAGATGCCGGCTTGCACTCCGTTGGTGACCCACATCTTCTCGCCGTTCAGCAGGTAATGCGTGCCGTCGTCGCTCAACTTGGCGCGGCAACCCATGGCCGCTGCATCGGTTCCGGCCCCGGCTTCACTGAGGGAGTAAGCACCGACTTCGCCTGCGGCGAGCCGTGGGAGGTAGGCCTGCTTCTGTTCTTCCGTCCCATGGAGGTTGATGGTCATCGCACAGAGTCCGACGTGGACGCAAAACATCACGGCAAAGGAGGGATCAACGCGCGCAAGTTCCTCCACGATAATCGCCTCAGCGATGTCGTTCAGCTTGGCTCCGCCGTATGCGTCAGGAATCGTCACGCCCTGGAGACCGAGTTCGAGAAAGGCTTGCCATTCCTCGACCGGAGGTCGCTGTTCGTGGTCCCGTGACTCTGCGGTTGGGGCCAACACGGACTCCGCAAAGTCACGCACCATTTCACGAATCATTTCGTTCTCATCGCTTTCGAGGAAGTCCACCGTCTCACCCGTCCAGACCACAGGACTCCGGCTCTTCAAGCATGTGCCCGGCCCTGACGGCTGCTTTGGAGGCATTCAAATACCGCGTCTTGAACGCGGCGATATGGACGAGGAGGACATCGAGTTCACCATCGCACACAACCGCCGCTATTCGAACGCCCACCTGTGGTTCCACGACGTCAAGGACGAACGGGTGATGATCGGCATCAGCGAGTTCTTGCTGGCCGATGCCGGCGCTGTGCTTCGCGTGAACCTGCCAGACCAAGGCCAGGAAATCGGCGAAGGCGACGTGCTTTTCTCCGTCCGCACGGAGTACGACGCGCTCCGATTCACCTCCCCGTTCTCCCTTCGGGTGACCGAGGTGAACGGCGAACTCGAAAGCACCCCGGAGACCATCAACGATTCACCCTACGACAACGGGTGGGTGCTCATCATCGAACCCCACGAGGACGCCGATGATGCGCTGCTCGAGGCAGACGAATACATCGAATTCCTCCAAGAGGCGTGAGCCAAGGCTAAGGCCCATCTGGGCCAGCCAAACGCATGGACGACGCAATGCAACGCCTTCGAGCGTCGCTTGAAGCAGCACCCATCGTCTGGAAAGACGGGTACCCGTACTTCGTTCACCCCGTCACCGACGGCGTGCCCCGCCTTGACGGGGACGTCTTGTCGGCCATTGTCGAACTCATTGGAGGCAGGGTTTCGTGGCCCGACGTCGACCTGATCCTTGGCATCGAAGCCATGGGATTGCCGTTGACCGCTCCCTTAGCGGTGCATCATGACCGACCGTTGGTCGTCGCCCGAAAGCGAGCCTATGGGCTCGAGGGCGAGGTGGTCGTGGACCAAAGCACAGGCTACTCCAAGGGAGCGATGTACCTCAACGACGTTCGCCCCGGCGAACGTGTGCTGATCGTCGACGATGTGTTGTCCACAGGAGGCACGCTCCGAGCCGTCATCGACGGCATCCGCAGGTGCGGTGCCGAAGTCGCTCAGGTCGTCATCGTCGTCGAGAAAGGCCCCGGAATGGCCGATTTGCACCACGAGGAACCCGAGTTGGACCTCTCTGCCCTCATCGCCGTGGACGTGGTGGACGGCCGGGTCGTGACGCGCCCTGCGACGAGCATGGCTTGAAAACGGGACGGCCTGACGGACCACTGGGAGCGCCATGGACCTCAACCGTCATGATTTCCAACTCGAGGAGTTGATGACGCGCATCAAAGACGGCGATCATCGCCTCATCGCCCTGCAAGTGCCCGAGGGCCTGAAGATGCAGGCGCTGGAAATGATGGACACCATCGAAACCGACACGAGCGCCAAAGTGGTGCTCGCAGCAGATCCATGCTACGGCGCGTGCGACCTCGTGCACGACAAGATGCAGATGATGGGCGTCGAACTGGTCGCCCACATGGGCCATTCACAGATGAACATCGATTCTGGCATGCCCACCCAATTCATCGACGTCACCTACGAAGGCGACCCTGAGATCCAACCCGTCCTTCCCATCCTCCATGCGCACCGCGAAGGGGCAAAGAAACGCCTGGAAAACGGAGGCGAAGCTCCCCTCTCCGAAGAAGAGGCGCAAGAGCGCTTCCTTGACGCCGTGGGTCGAACTGCAGCCTTGACTGACGTGAAACTCGGCCTCGTGGGCTCCATCCAGCACCTCCACCTGCTCCCTGCCTTCTGTGAGCGCTTGGAGGCTGCCGGATTCGACGTCACCGTCCCCCTCGGCGGCGCCCGGCTGACCTTCCCCGGACAGGTGCTCGGATGCAATTACTCAGGTGACGACGACGACATTGGCCACTACCTCTTCCTCGGAAGCGGAGACTTCCACCCCATTGGCCTCGTGTTGCACACCGGCAAGCCGCTTGCGATGTTGGACCCTTACACCGGTGAAGCCACAGAAATGTCGCTCCAACGGATCGAACGAATCCTCCGTCAGCGCTTCGGCCTCATCATGGCCTGCCAAGACGCTGAGCGCTACGGCATCCTCATCGGTGAGAAACCTGGTCAAATGCGCCGTACGCTTGCCCTTCGGATGAAGCGCATGTTGGAACGTCACGGCAAGAAGGGCTACTTGCTCGCCCTCGAGCACGTTGGCCCCGAACTCATCGACTTCTACCCGGTTGACGCGTTCGTGAACACCGCATGCCCACGCATCGCCATCGATGATGCCGTGAAGTACGCCAAGCCGCTCATCACGCCTTTTGAGCTTGAAGTGACCCTTGGCGAGAAGGATTGGGGCGAGGGATACCGCTTCGACGAAATCCCCTGATTGGGGGAGCATGTTCAAGAACGGCTGTCGTCGTTGTTGCTACGTTATGGTGGACTACCTCGATGCCATCGGCGCAGGCCTCATCCTGCTCGACCCAACGCCCTTGGGGTTCGATTACCTGCCCACGGAACTCGTGGCACGGGACGACCTCCAACGCGCCTTAGCGGGTCGCTTCTCGAGCATTGGGCACGCCAGCGGCTCCGGCCGTGCGGTGATCACTGGACCCGTCGGCAGCGGAAAGACCAGCCTCGTTCGGCGGTTCTGCGACGACGTGGCCCGTCACCTCATCGGAACGCGTGACATTGCGGTGGCGCACATCAACTGCCGAAACGAGAACACCACGATGCAGGTGATGCACAAAATCGTCGCGCAAATGGACGAACGACACCCAGACCGGGGCCTCTCCAGTGGCGAGTTGTTGTCGAGCATTCGCCGCCTGGTGTCCGCCCGCCGTGGCCACCTCATCGTGGTGCTTGACGAGGTCGACCACCTCCTTCGGCGTGCAGGCAACGACATCCTCTACCACCTCCTCCGCATCGACGAAGACGACGCTTCGGAAGGCACGCTCTCGTTGATCCTCATCAGCCAGGAACAAATCCTCGACGTGCTGGAAGGCGCGGTGATTTCCCGGCTTGGCGCCTCAAACCACCTCCGCATCCCCGCTTACAAACGCGAGGAATTGGCGGCCATTGCGAAGCAACGTGCGGCGTTGGCCTTGCGCCCCGGCTCATGGCAGGACACGCACATCGACTTGATCGCGGAAGCAGCAGCGGCCAACGGCGACGCACGTGCGGCCATCGAATTGCTCGACACCGCCGTGCGAAACGCCGAATCCGACGGAAGGCGTGAATTGCGGGCCGACGACGTGCAGCGTGCCGCCACAGAATTGCCCAGCACGCACGCTGACGGCTTGGTGGACGAATTGAACCTCCACCAACTGCTGGTGCTGTTGGCCGTCGCCCGGCGTCTTCGACGTGCGGACCACATCACCAGCGGCGACATCGACCAACTCTACGCCGTCGTGTGCGAAGAGCACGACGCCGATGCCCGCAGCCATACCACCATCTGGAAGATCGTGAAGGAACTCGAAGCACGTGGACTCGTCGCCACACGGGTGGCTCCTGTCGGGTCAGGGCGAGGCCGAACCACCCACGTGACCATGCCCACCGTTTTGCCGGCGGACCTCATCCCCAGAATCGAAGACGCCGTGCCAAGGCGGCGGCGCTGAGGCCCGTTTTGACTCCGGTGAGCATAAATAGAGGCCGCATGTCGGCGGACTGCACCTTGGTGAGGCTTATGGCTGATGGAGAATTCATTGCCGTCGTTAACGACACGAACCCGGCCAACAACGGCCGCTCGTACAACGTGACGATTTCCGGCAACAACCACGCACAGTTCCTCGGAAAGCGCATCGGCGATGTCGTCGACGGCATCTTTGTCGGCGAAGGTGAAACGGCACTCAACGGCTACAAACTCGAAATCACGGGCGGCTC
>DALQ01000082.1 GCA_002496845.1 Euryarchaeota archaeon UBA495 | reverse complement strand
TGTGGAGTGGGCAAACTGGTCAGGTGGCAAAGGACACCCGTACGTCGCTGTCCGAGCATCGGGCCACCTCAACTGCCACGAAATTGGCCGTAGAAGTGCATGTAGTCCTGAATCATGCGGTGGCCCGTGAATCCCGCGCTGGCCACCATGGCGTGGCGCATCACGTCGTCCCAGGCTTCTCGGTTGCCCGTCCACATGGGCAGCACCTCATGTTCCAACACGGCGTAGAGGGCATTGACGTCGCGCTCGTCATCACGGTCGTCTTCCTGTGCCCCGATGGCCCAGCCGTTCACACCATGCAAGCAGGCCTCGGGCCACCATCCGTCGAGGATGCTGAGGTTTGGGACGCCGTTCATGGCCGCCTTCATCCCGCTGGTGCCGGAGGCTTCCATCGGACGAATCGGGTTGTTCAGCCACACGTCCACGCCGCTGGTCATCGCCAGGCCGGTGGCCATGGAGTAATCCTCGATGAAGGCCACGGGGATCTCATCGGCCACCGCTTCAGCCCCTTCGAACACGGAACGAATCAAGTCCTTGCCGCCCTCGTCCTTTGGGTGGGCTTTGCCTGAGAAGACAAACTGAATCTTCCCCCCGCCGATGCGGCGCAAACGGTCGAGATCGGAGAACACGAGGTTGGCGCGCTTGTAAGTCGCGAAGCGCCGGGCGAAACCGATGGTCAGCCGGTCAGCGTGCAGCCTCACGCCCGTTGAGGTCAACACAAGATCACGCAAGGCTGCACGGTTCTGTTCGCGGGACAAGCGGAGGGCAGAGGATGGGATGGACGCGGCTGATTGGAGCACGCCGGGGTCGGTCTTCCACCCGCCAAGATGGGTGTCAAACAACGATGCCGTGGCGCCCCCGGTCCACGTCAGATGATGAACGCCGTTGGTAATGGGGTGGATCTTCACATGAGGGAACATCGTCATCGCCACCTCAGCGTTCAGCTTCGACACGGCGTTGACCGCGCCGGCCATGGCGATGCCGAGATGGCTCATCGAACAGGTGACGTCGTCGCCACTCAGTGCCTTGGCATCCGGCGGAAGAAGGTCGCCAAGCACCGCTTCAACGTCGGTCCATGGAAAGCGGTCGTGTCCTGCAGGCACAGGCGTGTGCGTGGTGAAGAGGGTGCGTTCGGCCAATTCATCTCGGCTCCATCCCCGGCGCAGCATCTCAAACGCTGCGAAGGTGCAATGCCCCTCGTTCAGATGCAGGCCATCGATGGTGATTCCAAGCGCGTCAAGCGCACGAACGCCTCCCACGCCAAGCAGGTACTCCTGACGGATGCGCATCAAGTGGTCGCCACCGTACAGGCGGTCACCGAGGCGTGCGTGTTCGGGCGTGTTGCGCTCGTGGCGGGTATCGAGGAAGTAGACCGTGACTGAACCGCCACTGGCGCCATCGAGTTCCGTGGACCACACCTTCGCATGAAGGTCGGTCCCGTCAAGCGGGAGGGTGATGTCGATGCCCGTGTCCTGAAGGTGGTCGTTCGGATCAATTTCGGGGTACGTCTCAGTCTGGTTTCCAGACGGGTCGAGGTGTTGGCGGCCATACCCTTGGCGATACAGCAGACTGACCCCGACCAGGTCGATGGATGCGTCTGCTGCTGACTTGACGTGGTCCCCCGCCAACACACCAAGGCCTCCAGAGTACGTGTGCAAATCGGAGTGGAGGCCGATTTCTGCAGACAGGTAGGCGACGGGCATGAGGGCTCCTCCGAAGGTGTAAATTTCGCCCCGCGCTGTCGTCCTTTAACCAATCCGCAGGGAGGAAAACCCTTGTGAAATCGGGCTCATCGTGGGCTTATGGACAAGAGGTTGCAGCGGGCCGGTAAATCCGTTTTTTTGTCGGCGTTGTTTCTCACATCGATGCTGTTCTCCATGGTCGCCGGAGCAACACCGGACGACGTGGCCGTTGACGGCGATTTGAGTGAATGGACGTCAGACACCCTGATGGGCACCGACGCCAACGGCGTCAGCCTCCACCTGACGTGGAACGACACCCACCTCTCCTTCGGCTGGGAAGGCAGCGACCTTTCATCGACCGAGGAAGGAGCGGATCTCTTTGTTTACCTCAACACCAGCGAAGGCGGCTCGGCTTTGTCGTCGGATTGGGGTTTCTCGCACGTCCTGCCGTTTGCGGCTGACCACGCTTTCGTGCTCGAAGATTCGTCCTACCATGCCGTCTTGGCGCACGGGGCAAGTGGGTGGTCCACCACCCACGAGGAAAACACAGCCACTGACGTCCACACCTTCCCAGGAGAGCGTTACATCGGTTGGTCAGGCAATCAGATCACGGAAGTCTCCCTCCCGTGGTCGGCCATTGGGGATCCGACTCAGGTCGATTTTGTCGTGTGGGCCCAGTGGCAAGATGCAGGTCACGTGTGGACCTCCTTCCCATCGCAGAATCCGGCCTCGTCCAACGGTGCAGAGACCTTCACCCACCTGTACCATCTTCCAGACCGGAATGTCTCGACCTCCCCTGCTTCGATGGAGGTTCAGACGGCCAGCGCGGTTGAGAAAGCGGACGATGCGCTCAACGTGGCCATCGTCTTCCATCAGCACCAACCCTACTACAAGAACAAACTCACTGGGATGTACGAATTGCCTTGGGTGCGCGTGCACGCCATGACCGAATACGTCGATTCGCCCGGCATCCTGGCACAATATCCGGACACGAAAGTGACCTACAACCTCGTGCCATCTTTCCTTGAACAGCTCACAGACTACCACAGAAACGAGACGGCCGACGTGCACACCGACTTTGCACGGCGCGATTGGCCTACCAACGCCGATGGGTCCGTGGCGGGTTATCCCAACGCCACCGCCCTCGAATTGCACACCATGCAGTTCCAATCCTTCTGGAACAGCGGCTGGATCTACAACGTCTCCTCCGACGACCCAAACGCGTGGGTCGCGCCGGCCGGTGAACGCTACAAGGAACTCTACGACGCCACGCTCCACAACCTGAAGCCGGCCACCATCATGGACGACGAGTTGCTTTCACCGCAGGATTTGCTCGATTTGCAGGTCCTCTGGTACCTCTTCCAGTTCTCACCCGATTACGTGCAGGGGGAATACGCCGCCTTTTTCGACGATCCCACTGGATACGGCGCCCCTGTTCAGACCGATACGGGGCTGATGGACCTGTTCACCAAAGGACGGGATTACACGCCGGCCGACTTGGCCTACGTCATCGACCAGCAGCACGCCCACATGGCGAACGTGTTGCCCATGTACAGTCAATTGGCGGCTGCGGGTCAAGTCGAGTTGACCACGACGCCCTACTATCACCCCATCATGCCGCTGCTGATGATGCCGGGGTGGACCTTTGAGGACGGTATTCGCGTCAACAAGGACGCGTGGCCTGTCGACGTGCGGAGCCATTTGAGCAACGGCATGGACCTCTTCGAAGCGGAACTTGGGTTCCGCCCGACGGGTATGTGGCCGTCTGAGCAAGCCGTGTCGCCCCCCATGGTCCAACCCGTGGCCGACGTCGGTGTGGAATGGATGGTCTCAGACGAGGAAATTCTCGCGAAATCCACCGTCCCGGGGGGCGGTAGCATCGACGTCGAAGACGCCGCGCAACTGGCCACGCCATGGATGGTTCCGGGCGACCAAGGCGGTGAGGTCGCCGTCATCTTCCGCGACCGTGTGATCTCCGATCGCGTCGCCTTCCAGTACGGCTCCATGACGCCCGAGGCGGCGGTTTCGGATTTCTTGTCCTACCTCGACGGCATCCGTGCAGAACTGCTCGAAGCGGGCGAAGACCCGTCCGAACATCTGCTGACGGTGGCCATGGACGGTGAGAATTGGATGTTCATGTCTGAATTCCAACATCACGACAACGCCCGCCCCTTCATCCACGAATGGTATTCTCGACTTGCGTCTCATCCTACGGTGGTCACGACGACGCCGAGTGAATTCCTGGCCGATGACCCGGACTTGCCACGGATTGAGACGATTGGAACGGGTTCGTGGATCGACGGAACCCTCAGCACGTGGGCAGGTGAAGCGGACGAGAGCCTTGCTTGGCAACGCCTCGTCGAGGCACGCAGGGCGCTGGTTGACTTCGAGGCCGAAAACCCCAACGATCCGGGGCTTGAATTGGCATGGGAATCGCTCTACATCGCTGAAGGCAGCGACTGGTACTGGTGGTACGGCCTCGACCAGGACAGCGGATACGACGAAATGTGGGACGTGCTGTTCAAGGTGCACCTCTCCAACATTTACCGCGCCATCAACCTCGATTTGCCGCCCTATTTGCAGGACTTGTGGACCAACCCCGCGCTCCCTGGTGAGGCAGGCAGCGGGGTCATCGAGCCAATGATCGACGGCATCGCACTCC
>DALQ01000103.1:3314-4133 GCA_002496845.1 Euryarchaeota archaeon UBA495 | reverse complement strand
GGATTTGCGTGGCCGGCGCACGACCCGTCATTTCTCAACGCGCCCCGTTCCGCGTGACCTGATCGAAACCGCCATCCTTGCAGGTGGCACGGCCCCGAGCGGAGCCCACCTCCAGCCGTGGACCTTTGTCGCGGTGTCCAACGCTGAGCTCAAGCAACGCTTGCGCGAAGCGGCCGAGGCCGAGGAGCGACGCACCTACGAAGAGCGCATGCCCGAGGCGTGGCGGGAAGTCCTCGCACCGCTTGGCACGGACGCGATCAAGGCGCACCTCACCGATGCACCATGGGTGGTGGTCTTGTTCCGACAGAACAAGCGCTTGCGCGACAACGGCGAGTGGGGCCCGACCTACTACGCCACGGAATCATGCGGCATCGCGGCCGGGATGTTCATCGCAGCGGTCCATCGCATGGGCCTGGTCACCCTGACCCACACGCCTTCACCGATGGGTTTCCTGCAAACCTTGCTGGAACGGCCCGATCACGAGACGGCGATGCTGGTGCTTCCTGTCGGATACCCGGCAGAGGGCGCCAGGGTGCCTGACCTTGAGCGAAAGCCGCTTGGCAAGGTTTCAATCTTCTTCGAGTGACAGTTTTATCCGTCGTGGGTAAAGTGTAATGCAAATCGCATTAACCTCGCGTTCGACACTTGCACATAGCGGCTGAGATCAGAGCACGCGAGGACCCAGGAGGGTGCTGCGTTCACAACCAGCCTCACGAAGCTGGGTGGTGATGAAGGTGCAGGAGGCAGGATTCGAACCTGCGAACCGTTACGGACTGGGACCTCATCCCAGCGCCTTTGACCAAGCTGGGCGACTCCTGC
>DALQ01000103.1:0-3013 GCA_002496845.1 Euryarchaeota archaeon UBA495 | reverse complement strand
CGCCTTTGACCAAGCTGGGCGACTCCTGCGTGCAAGCCGTCGGTCCGTCCTCCTGTATTTGAACACCCCGACGTGGGAGTTCGGCGCGGGGAAGGCTCACTCAGATTCGTTGTGCCCGGGGGCTGAGTAGAAGATAGAACAGCAGGTCAGGGAGCCGTCCCCTGCGCGTATCTCGCTCATGTCCAGCACCAGGGGTTCCAGCCCCATCGCTTCGACGGTGGCGAGCACCGTGGGATAGCCCTCTGCAACGATGACCCGCCCTGTTGGCAGGCCGATCGTGTTGCAGCCGTAGACTTCCTCGGCTGGCATGACGTGCACCGTGCACCCTTCGGGGAGAGCCCCAAAGTCTTCGGGCACCAGGTAGCCTTCGGGAATGAACAAATCCGTGTCCGTTGGAGTGGAAGAAATGGACGTCAGGTGCAGCGCCGTCTCTGGGATGTCGATGATGCGCAATTCGTAACCAAGGTGGTCGAGCAGCAGGCGCAATTCCTCAATCCCGGCGTCGTTGGTGCGGGTTGAGCGGCCAACAAAAAACAGGTCGCCAAGTCGGAGCAGATCTCCGCCGTCCATCCGTGCCTCGCCGTCCATGCGGCACAAACGACCGCCGTGGAGTTGACGAACAAGGAAATCGGCCACAGGGGGTTGCTCGCCCACCCTACTGGGATGGCCCGGGACAGGGAGAAGCACGTGCCCGTCGATGACCACGGCTTGGTCTTCAACGAAGATGCAGTCTGGGAAGGTGTGGTCAGCCGGCAGCACCGTGACCTCGACACCGTTGTCGATGAGGGCTTGGCGGTAGGCTTGGTGCTGCGCTCGAGCCGCGACCACGTCCGTCGGCCCAGATCCGAAAAACCGGGCCAAGGCCTTGGGGTACGAATCAGGCACTGCACGGACAAGCGCGTGCCGCTTCTGGTCCACTCGGACCGTTGCCATGCTTGGCCGGCAGAATGTCCATTCATAATCCTATGCTGAATTGAAGAAACTGATTTCCGGCATCCGACAAATGGCGTGTACCATTCGCCAGAAACATCATGTCTTCAGGACCTTAGGGCGTGCCATGCAAGAGCACTTTGAGTTCAACCCATCTTACGCTATGTTGACCATCGCCATGTCCCCCGGCGAACAGATCAAGTCCGAACCTGGAGCCATGGTCTCCATGCAGGGGTGCGAAATGTCCACCCAATCCAGCGGTGGTTTCCTCAAGGGCCTGAAGAAGATGGCCTTCGGTGGCGAGTCGTTCTTCCTGAACACCTTCACCGCCGGGCCTGCTGGCGGCTGGGTGTCCCTCGCCCCAAGCGGCCCAGGTGACATCCAAGCCTACGACGTCTCCCCCGGCCGTGAGTTGTTCATCCAGGGCGGTTCGTACCTGGCGTCCACGGTGGGCGTCGAGACCGACACCAAGTTTCAGGGCATGAAAGGGCTCTTCAGCGGCGAGTCGGCCTTCTTCATCCGCGCCTTCACGCAGCAAGAATCTGGTCGTGTGTACTTCAACTCCTTCGGCGCCATCAAGGCCATCCCCATTCAGCCCGGCCAAACGATCACCGTCGACACCGGCCACGTTGTGGCCTTCGAATCCACGGTGCAGTACACCGTCAACAAGGTTGGTGGCATGAAGTCGCTCGCCTTTGGCGGAGAAGGGCTCGTGATGAACTTCACCGGCCAAGGCACGGTCTGGATCCAGACCCGCAACTTCGGGGCGCTCGTTGACCGCTTGATGCCCTTCTTGCCGACGGGTCGCTAATCGGAACGACCGCTTCGTTGAACAGGGGGCGACGCCCCCGCAGGCCATGGCTGGCCTTGCGCGCACCGCGTTGCTCGCGTTGCTGATGTTCTGTGCTCCGCTCAGCGGGTGCGTCGGAAACGACGACGACGTCACCATGCCGGTCGCGGACGACCTCAACGTGACGCCCGACGTGTGGTCGGCCGGCGAATGGACGCGGGTGACCTTCAGCGCTGATGCGCCCTTGTCCGTGTTCGTGCCCCACTTCCTGCGCGACGTGACCGGTGGTTACGTGCAAAACGGCACCGTGTTGGATCTTCAAATCGGTGACAAGGTGGAAATCGAGGTGCTCCCAAGCGCTCGCTTGAGCGACGCCACGCTCTTGCTGGCCCCCATTGGAACCGAGGTGTTCCCCGTCCGTGAAGCGGGCGAGTCATGGGGCTCGTGGATCGCCCGCGGCGGCGCCTTGGCCGGGGACGACAACACCCCTGTTCTTGCAACGCCGAACGATGAGGGCGGTCGCCTCAGCCTGATGCGGACCGCCAACGGCTCATCTGCTGGTGACGTGGTCGTCGTTCAAGTCCCTCTTGTGCGAAACGTGAACACCGCCTTCGCAGAAGACCAAGGCCAAGCCCAGACCGAAGGGTGGGTCAACGGCCGCGACGTCTACGACTGGCTGGCGATGATTACCGACGAAACGCCGGACCCAACCGACCCTTACGACGGCGCCGTGGGCTACCTCGACCGATGGGTCGGCAACGCCGTTCCCGCCTACGAAGACGCCATTGCGTTCTTTTCAGGCGTGCTTGAAGGCTACGGACTCCGCACCGAAGTGCAGCGTTTCCAGGCCAACACCGGCTGGGCCGTCAACATCTGCGGCTACAAAGACGGGACCTTGGCCCCAGACGAGTGGCTCGTCTTCGGCGCCCACTTCGACATCGCTCCGCCGCTGGTGATGACGCCTGGCCCAGACATTCCAGGATACGGCACCCGTGTGGGCGCCTACGACAACTCGGCCGGCACCTCGATGATCCTCGAAACGGCCGAATCGCTCTCCAAGATTGAGACCCGTCGCACCATGGTGTTCTGCCTCTGGTCGAGCGAGGAAGAAGGCCTCTGGGGCTCACGCGCGTGGGCACAAGACACCGCAGAGTTGGACGTCACGGTCACGAATTACGTCAACCTCGACATGATGGGCATCAACTGGCCCGGCGACTGGGTCCTGTCGTGTTACATCGGACCCGAGGTGACGCCGGGTGAGGTCATTGATCAGGCCGAGATGTACGGCCTTGC
>DALQ01000086.1 GCA_002496845.1 Euryarchaeota archaeon UBA495 | reverse complement strand
TCCCATGTGAGCAGCGTTCGTTCACGGTACTCAAGGCTCAATCGATTCACGACCGTTCGCTCGTACTCGACGATCCATGCAAGCGCATCGCTAAGCATGGAAATACAGCCCGAGCGTTGGTCGGCGTTCGGACGGGTGAGCTCTGGCAAATCATCCGCGGAAAAGAGCGGACGATTCAACGTTGACAAGGGCGTGTACATGGGTGTAAACTCATAGCGAGGGAGAAAGATTCCCCCGTGCCGTGGATCTCCAAAGAACACGCCAAACCCACGAAGGACAATGTTCTGGCCTTTCGGGAGGCTGAGTTCGTAGTGGTTTGCCGCGTATTCGTCGTCCTCTGGAGCAGGGGTGCACTCGAATCCACATTCCATCAACCAGTTGCCTTCAGACCGTTCGATGTCGCGGCCCCAACACCAGATTTGTTGGCTGAGCAACGTCACTGCACCCGAAACTTCCTCGCCGTGACGGGTGGCGTCCGTCAAGGCCACAGGCGTGGTTGGCCCGTCGCTTGAGGCCATTATTTCTCGCCGAATGGTGGCTCAATCTTGAACGCTGCGGCTCAGACTGAAGTGTGGAACACCACGCCGTCGTCGCCCTCGCCTGCAGCAAACATTCGCTTGAGCACGTCCATGCCTTCGGCACGGTCGTAGGTGGAATCCTTCGTCGGCACGGTGAGTTTCGTGAAATGCTCGGGTACCTGGGCGAGGAAATCGTCCAGGGAGACACCGGCCACGTTCGTGATGTGATGCGGAAGAAACTCGACGATGAGGGTCTTCGTCTGTCCAAGGATGCTGGTCATGCCCTGCATCGCGAAGTACTCTGAACCCTCGATGTCAATCAGGACCAGGTCGAAGGCGTGGTCACCGAGGTAGTCATCCAGTGCGTACGCCTGGACCTCGATGACCTCAGGGTTGTCGTAGGTGTAGATGTAGCGGTTGTGGACCGGCACACGCTTGCTGCCGCCCGAGTTGACGGTGTTGAGTTGAAACTTGATCCTCTCCTCTTTCCCGCTGGCCGCCACGTGATGTGGCTCAACGTTGGTCGCGTCGTTGAGTTTGAGGTTGGTCTCAAGCAAGCGGTAGTTGTGCGGGTTGGCTTCGATGGCGACCACCTTGGCGCACATCTTCGCGATTGGAATCACGAGCGAACCGATATGGCTGCCGACCACGAGCACCGACGACGTCTCGTCGATGAGGCCCGCGATACGCTCCACTTCGTCCATGCCGTACGCGCCGTGAAGGCGCAGCTTTGCCCCCACCTCCAAGTCGGCAGGATCCACGGCGAAGCGGCCGTTCTGGGCGTCCACGATCAGGCCGGTGACGTTGTGGCCGAGGCTGCGTTGAAATCGCTTGGACTTCCTGTTTTGCAAAAAGAAATACACGCGCCAGTACAATGACTTGAGCACGGTGCATCCTTCCAGGCGCCTGAGCCGATGCGTACGGTAAGGCCGATGGCCGCTCAGCGCGTCCCTATTCAATCGCTTCGTCAGAATTGTTCTCATCGGATAAAAAAAGATAGGACAAGGGATTATATTCTCGAGGTAAAAGATGCAATCATGACGCTTGCACCAGTGGCTTACGACTACGGAGATTCCTCGAATTACGCCTTCGCCAAAACTGTTACGTGTGCCAATGAAGATGCGCACAAGCTCTTCGTTGAAGGCTACGGCCACTACCTGAATTACAACCACGAACAGGCCATTGCCTGCTTCATGGCCTGCACCGAGGCCGACCCAAACTGTGCCATGGCATGGTGGGGCATCGCCTACTGCTTGTCCTCCAACTACAATTGGGCCCCCGGCCTCGGCTCGGGCTACGACGCCATCCAGCAGGCGCTCAAGGTCATGGACCACTGCAGCGAGGTCGAGCAAGACCTCATTCGCGCCCTGTCTACCCGCCACACGCAAGAAGCCCGTGACGGCGCCGACCCGACCGTGCTCAACATGGGCAACCTGCCCGAACTCAACGTGGCCTTCGCTGAAGCGATGGCCCCGCTGTACGAGAAGTACGCCGGCAACCTCGCGGTCACCGCCATCTACGTCGAGGCCCTGATGAACCTCAAGGCTTGGCAACTGTGGGACAAGAACACGACCACGGGCGAAATCACGCCGGCGGACGACAACACCCTGCTGCTGGTCCAGATCATGGAAGACGCCTTCGAAGCGAGCGAAGCCGCCCGCGTCGACCCTGCGCTGTGCCACCTGTACTGCCACGCCCTCGAACTGTCGCCTTTCCCCGAGCGCGCCCTGCCCGCGGCTGATGTGCTCCGCACGCGCATGCCCGGCCTCGGCCATCTGGTCCACATGCCCTCGCACATCGACGCGTGGGTCGGACAGTGGAAGGAAGCCATCGACTGCAACATCGCTGCGGTCGAGGCCGACGACCACTACGTGAACGTCACCGGTAACGAGTCCCAGTTCTACAAGTTCTACCGCATGCACAACCACCACTTCATCGTCTGGTGCGCCATGTTCGACGGACAGTACGAGACGGCGCTGAAGTACGCCCGCAAGGCGGTCGACACGCTGCCTGCCGGCGACGCCGACCACGGCGTGCAGTTCATGCTCGCCGGCATCATCCCGATGGGTGCTATCTTCCTGGAGTCCTACGTCACGATGCCGTGGCACGTGATGATCCGCTTCGGCAAGTGGGACGAAATCCTCGCCGAGCCAATGTACAGCGACAAGGACGTCTTCCCGGCCACCATCGCCACCCAGCACTACGCGCGCGGTGTGGCCTTCGCGTCCAAGGGCATGGTGCCCGAGGCTGAGGCCGAGCAGGTCCTGTTCAAGGAAGCCTTGCAGAACCCTGCGCTCGCCGGTCGCGTCATGCACAACAACGTGATGTACCAAGATCCGAGCGACGGACCTTCCATCCTCAACGTCAACGCGGCCATCTTGGAAGCGGAGATCGAGTACCGCCGCCAATTCCTCGCCAAGGCCGCAGGTGAAGCCCACGACTTCACCGCCGCCTTCGATGAACTGCGCCGTGGCGTGGACCTCTCGCTCAACTTGGCCTACAACGAACCGTGGGGCCAGATGCAGCCGGTCCGCCACATCCTCGGCGCTTTGCTCTTCGAGCAGGGCCACATCGAGGAAGCCGAGGAGGTCTACCGGGCCGACATCGCGCTTTGGAAGGACAACATGTGGGGCCTGCTCGGCCTCAAGCTGTGCCTCGAAGCCCGCGGCGATGCGCCTGAGGAACTCGCTCAAGTGACCGCCCTGTTCAACGAACGCAGCGTTCGCGCGGACATCGTCCCCGCCAAGACCTGCTTCTGCGCACAGGACGCGCTTGCGAAGACCTGCTGCGACTGATTCGGGCCGCAGCTAACCGGTTTTTTCGCGCCCAACCTGGGCGAATGCCCTCCTGTGAGTCAGGTGTCGTCCGTCACCTGTTTGCGGGAATGATAACAAACGATGCGCGCTTTGAGTTTCCCATGGCGGTTGATGGCCTCCTCGCCGTCGGCGGCATCCTTAGCCTGACGCTGGGGGTTTCTGGGCTGATCCTTGCCCGGAATCAGAAACTCGAAGTCATCTGGAACAAACGCTTTGCTGCGCAACTGCTCTGCTGGATGTTCATCTGCAAAGGCGTGGCGAACGGCCTTTACTCGATTGGGTACGAAACTGATTTTACGCTCATCGTGATCTATGGAGGTCACTTTACCAACGTGGTCTTCAACGGCTTGCTTCTGCTTATTTCCCTGATCTTTCCCGTGCCCGTTCTTCGCACTCGAAGGCAATTCAAATTCGGCATTATCGCCGTTCTTGTGTACGTCTTGATCGCCATGGGGGCGGCGGTGTTTCTGGACATCTCCACACCGCTCGCCAGTTTCCCAGGAATGTATCTTCTCCCCGGCTTCATCTGGACCTTGGTGTACCTGAAATTCAGGTTCATGAAGGGCCAAGAAACCAACGACGAAACCCACGGTGTCGCCGACGTGGCCATCTTGATGATCATCCTGATGGTCGGCCATATTCTCTTCCGTTGGGTGGGGATGTTTACACAGGCGAATTACTTCTACTTCATGGACCTCTATGGTGGAAACTTCGTCAACGATTACCTTTGGTCCCAAGGCCTCGCAGCGGCCGTAACGTTCGGGCTGGTGATCGTCTGCGGCGAGGCGTACCAAGCGACGAAGGGGCGAATGAGGGCCACATCGTACATGATTTTCGCGTACATGTCCATCGGTGTGTTGAGCCATATCGTGTTCGGCAATGCAGTACTCACCGGCAGCGACGGTGGGCCGCTCTCTGGAACCGAACTGGGCGGACTTACAAGGTTGCAGAACGTCTGGACAGAACTCACAGCCACCTTGCATTTCACCATGATGCGCCCCCTCCTTGGATTGTACATCCTCTTCCGATACGGTCTCATCCGCATCTCCGAAGACAATGAACAGGTTGGCAAAACAACGTCGATCATCCTCATCGTGGTGGCCACCTCCGCCCTGCTTGAACTCGTACAGTCGCTCATACCGTTGACCGAAATGCTCTCGGCTGGTATTCTCGGTATTGCCATCGCTGTTGGCCTCGGCTGGGAGGAACGGTCGTTCCAATCCTTGATCTCCGATCCCTTGCGTTTCCCCATTCGAACCAAAGGGTCC
>DALQ01000009.1 GCA_002496845.1 Euryarchaeota archaeon UBA495 | reverse complement strand
GACGGATACGGCGACAACCCCTCCGGCACCCAAGGCGACGCCTTCCCCAACGACGCCACCCAATGGCAGGACAGCGACGGCGACGGATACGGCGACAACCCTGCCGGCAACGATGCGGACCTTTGGCCCAACGACAACACCCAGTGGAAGGACGACGACGGCGACGGATACGGCGACAACCCCTCCGGCACCGACGGTGACGCCTTCCCAAGCGACGGAACCCAGTGGAAGGACCGTGACGGTGACGGATACGGCGACAACGCCGCAGGAACCAACGCCGATGCCTTCCCCGACGACGGCACGCAATGGGCCGACCGCGACGGTGACGGCCACGGTGACAACGCCGCAGGCGTCGGTGCCGACGCGTTCCCAGACGATGCCACCCAATGGGCCGATCGCGACGGTGACGGGTACGGTGACAACATCAACGGAAACCTCCCCGATCACTGCCCCGACACGCCACAGGGCGAACCCGTGGACGCCAAGGGCTGCGCCACCGTGGAACTCGACGAGGACAACGACGGTGTCAACGACGACCTCGACGTGTGCCCGCAAACGAACGCCTCGATGAGCGTGGACGGCTTTGGCTGTGCTGAAGACCAGAAAGACGGCGACCTCGACGGCGTGATGAACCTGTACGATGCGTGCCCGAACACGCCGCTCGGTCGAACCGTCGATGCAGCAGGCTGCGCCGCGATTGAACTCGACACGGACGAAGACGGCATCGACGATGCCCGCGACCAGTGCCCCTCCACGACGCCTGGATTGAGCGTCAACGGCGAGGGCTGCGCAGCGAACGAACGTGACGCAGACGAGGACGGTGTCATGGACGCTGACGACCTGTGCGACTACACCGACGCCGGCGAGGAGGTCGACGACCAAGGGTGCGCTGCGAACCAGCGCGACACGGACAACGACGGCGTCGTTGACGCCGAGGACGCGTGCACCGGCACCCTGTCTGGAAGCACGGTCGACGGCGTTGGCTGCGCGCTCTACCAGCTCGACGCCGACGGTGACATGATCTCGGACAGCGTTGACCAGTGCGACGCAACGCCCGCCGGTGAAGCGGTCGACCAAGTGGGTTGCAGCGACTCCCAGAAGGACGAGGACGGCGATGGACGCAGCGATGCGGTGGACGATTGTCCAGGCACCCCTGCGGGAATCGTTCCAGACGTCTTCGGATGCGCGCCGTCGCAACGCGACACCGACCTGGACGGCATTGATGACGGAAACGACCTCTGCCCGTCAACCACGAACACCACCGTGGTCAACGCTGACGGCTGTGCCCTCTACCAACTTGACACGGACAACGACGGCACCACCGACGACGAAGATGCCTTCCCCAACAACGCCACGGCGCAAAGCGACCGTGACGGCGACGGTGTGGCGGATCAATTCGACGCATACCCCGACGACGGCTTGCGCTCCACCCTTGAGCCTGAGCGCAACAGCACCGGACTGATCCTCGGCGTGGTCGCCCTTCTGGCCATCGCTGGCCTTGCTGCCCTGCTCGTGGTTCGCCGCGAGGGTGCAACGGTCGCCACCGGCTTGGGGACGACCGCTGACGTTGACGCTATGGCCGAGGCCACCTTCGCCGCCGAAGACAAGGCGCTGCCGGAACTCCAAGAGAGCGCCGGCGCGACCACCTGGGAGGAGAATGGTGTGCATTGGAACCGGGATGCTCAGGGCAACCTTACGTACTGGGACGCTTCATTAGAATCGTGGGTACCTTACGAAGGATGAGTGAGCAGAACCCACGACGGCGCGTTCACGACGAACGTGCCGAAGTTGCGATCAGCTCGCTTCTGTTCCTTTCCGTGGTGCTGGTCACCACCAGCATCCTCAGCACCTTCCTGCTTTCCATCACGGAACGCACCATGGTGGACGGTCGGGAAACCGCCAACAGCCAAAGTGATGTGTTGAATGGCATCGTTTCTGTGACCTACATCGAACTCAGCGGACTGAACGGTGCCGCGGGCGATGAACTCCACATCGGGTTTGAGTTTCCTTACCTCGTTGGGAACCTCGAGGACTCGGCCGTACGCTGGGTGTTGCTCTGCTCTGATGGGGATACCGGCAACGCGGAAGAGGTGACGTACACCGCCGGTGATTTTGAGCCCGCGACGTCGATGATCGATGACGGTCGCACCGACGCCACCTTGGATCGATTCGATTCATCCGGCATCTACCACATGTACATGGTGATCAACGCAGGCACAGGAGATTGTGACCTCGATGCAAACTTCGACGGTCAACTGGTCTTGGCCATCGAGAAAGGGCGAACCTTCGAAACCCGGATTCAGCTGGGAACCAATCCTTCCGTTGGAGACCAATTTCTGTGAGGTGACATGATGCGACGGGTCAAGCACAACGAAGACGGCGCGGTGGGCATCGACCTGATGATCACCTACATTGGCATCGTCATCATGATGATCGTGATTGGCTCGACGGCTGTTGGGATGGTCGAACGTATCAGCCAACAGACCCAACATACGGCTCTGGACGTCAACAAAGAGGCCGGCACCAAGATGATCGTGGTCGGTGCATGGATTGAGGACGGGTACGACGATTTCCTCTTCATGATCGAATACCAGAGTCAAGGCAAAAACGTCCTCGCCGAGGACGTTGAGTGGACCCTCTGGTGCGTTGAAGACGGCGATACCTTGCACCGCCGGAGCGGCACCATCGACGATTGGATCTCTGGCCCACCCATTGGTGGAGGTGAACGCGCATCCATCTGGGAAGTGGGCACCGACCCGAGCGAGACCGTCACCGAACTGGAGTCTGGTGCTCGGTACTTCTTCGGCATCGACGGAGGGACCAACGACGACAACACTGGCGACGAGTGTGGCCCGACCTTCCTCAACGAGGAAGGCATCTCGGCCACGCTGACCGTCAACCTGCCCGACGGCGGTTCCAGCACCCAAATCCTCGAGATTAAGCGCTTCGAAGTGGGCGCACCCGTCATCTAAACAGCAGAATCCGTCGCGTCGGTGCGCAGTTCATCCAAACGCCTGGACCACCAAGGTCAGCACACGTCAGCCCGCGGAGGCGTTCACGAGGCGGCCCGAATCTGGCTTCACTCTTCTTCGCTCTGCTTGCCGTCGGCAATCATCTTGCTGATCATCGCGTCCTTCTCGGCTGCGAGTTTCTTTCGGTGCTCCACGCGCTCGCCTCTCCTGTGGAGCAAGGCCAAGAAGGCCACAGCGACCCAGAAGAGCAGGCACATGGTGAACAGGCTCGGTCCGTCATCGACCGGCGGCAACGGCTTGGAAGAAGCGTCCACGCAGGCACCGTCCACGAGGATGAAGTCGGTGCTTGGGTACGAGGTTGCGTCCAACGGGTCGCTGCCACAAGCGGCTTCGATGGTGTCGTTCCAACCGTCGTCGTCGTCGTCAAGGTCGCCACGCATCGGTCCAAAGCCGTCAGGGTCGCTGTCGGCAAGACCGTCTCCGTCCGAGTCCTTGGCGTAGGTGAAGGTGACCTCCACCTCAAGGATGCGGCCATAGCCGACCTCGGTGGCAACGATGCGGTGGGTGGAGGAACTGCCCACGCTGCCATCGTCCAGCACCACGCCCATGATGCGACCGTCGGTGCCGTTGAACGTCAGGCCTTCTGGGAGTGCAGGCACGATGGTCCAGGCCTCAAGGCCCGCGTCAACGACCACGGCATCGAAGCGCACGGAGTCACCGAAGATGATCACGCCAGTGCCGTCCTCTGTGACGTTGGTGTAGGACAACTCGGGTTGGACGAGCGCGTCGCACGCCCCGTCACCGTCGATGTCGACCGGAATTGACGTGGCGTTGAGCGGGTCAGAGGAGCACGCGAGTTCCTCCTGCGTGGAATAGCCGTCGCCGTCTGGGTCCGCTTCCAGCGCATCGCACAACCCATCGCCGTCGGTGTCCACGGGCACGTCGTTCGCATCGGTCGGATCCGCACCGCAGGAGAGTTCCTCCGCGTCGTCCCAGGTGTCGGCATCGGTGTCGACAACCAGCGGGTCCGTGCCAATGTCTTCGGGCCCGAGGAAGACGCCCGTGTCGGTCTCAAACACGTCGAGCAGCCCGTCGTTGTCGTCGTCCAAGTCCTCGATGAGCGCACCGAAGTAACCCTCTGGGAGGACGTTGGGCATGCCGTCGTCGTCGGTGTCGAGCAGCACGGTGATGGTCAGGTTCCACGGCACCGCCACGCCGGTGGCGTTGGTCCACACCGTCCACGTCATCGCTTCGGCTGGCGTGGTCGGCGTGCCGGTGATGCGCCCGAGCACGTCGTTGAACACCAGGCCATCGGGCAGGTCGGGCTCGATCGCCCAGGTGTCCACGCTGCCGTACAACACGAAGGGCTGCCACGACGGCATGGCATCGTCGGCGATGAGCACGAGGCTCTCCTCGTAGAGCAGCCTCGGCGTTTGGCTGATGACCTCGAGGCTGAAGGTGGCCGAGGTCGACCCACCGCTGTTGTTGGCCCAGACCGTGTAGGTGCGGTTGCTCCAGACCTCTTCGGCCATGCCCCACACCGTGCCATTGGAGGTGCTGAAGAACAGGCCCTGCGGCAAGGCCTCGCTGAGAACCCACGAGGTGATGTCGCCCGGTCCTTCGAGGGTGGCGACCAGCGGCAATTCGGTGCTGGTCTCCATCACCACGAGGGTCAGATGCTCCGGCGTGTAGGAGAGCGTTGGCAGTTGGTCCACCACGGAGAGGGTCATCGTCGCCATGACCGAACCACCGCTGTTGTTCGCCCACACCGTGTAGGTGGTGACCGGCCACAATTCGGTCGGCGTGCCCCAGAAGGTGCCGTTCTCGGTGCTGAACTGCACGCCGAAGGGCAAGGCTTGGTCGATCGCCCACGAGGTGATCAGACCCGGTCCGGTCACGACCGGCGCAAGCGGCAGGTCCGCATGCGGCGTGTGCTTGACCAAGTCAAGCACGTCAGGTACGTAGGAGACGTTCGGCAACTGATCGATCACGGTGATCATCAGCGTCGCTGAACT
>DALQ01000116.1:1930-10949 GCA_002496845.1 Euryarchaeota archaeon UBA495 | reverse complement strand
GTTGAGGAAGTGTGTGCTTCCGTCGCTGGTGTAACTGAAATCCGGCGCTGGGTCGTTCACCGTGAAGGTGATCGTGGTGGAATTCGAATCTGCAGAATTGTTGGCCCAGATGGTGTAGGTTGTGGCTGCTGTCACCGTATCTGGCGTACCCCATATTGTACCGTTGCTGGTCCCAAAGGTGAGGCCAGATGGCAACGTTGCGTTGATGGCCCAGGTGGTCACTTCACCTCCGACGTTGGTTGGGTTGAGCGTGGTGATGGTCGAACCCTTGGTGTAGGTATAGGTGGAAGAGGAATAGGAAATGTCCGGCGCATTCAAACCGACCTCGAGGTAAATCTGTCCGCTGTAGGACGTGCCAGAGATGTTGGCCCAAACGGTGTAGGTGGCGTTGACCGCCGTCACGGTCGGCGTGCCGGTGATGGTGCACGTGCCACTGGTTAGTGTGAGACCGGTCGGTAGGGAAGGCGAGATCTCGCAGGTAGCGCCAGTAACAGCGGAAGAAGGCATCACGCCCGTATTGAGATAGGTGTTTCCGCCGTGGTTGTTGTTGGATACGGAGGAAGGGCTCGTGCGATCGGACGGGCTGTTGAAATTCCCGTTGTCACCGACTTGACCGTCTTCTCGATTCCCCCAGCACATCAGTTGGTTGTTGTCCAGTTGCGCACAGGTGTGTGTTCCACCTGCTGAAATTGAAATGGCTGTTCGGCCAGTACTCAGAGAAACGGTCGAAGATTGAAGCGATGATTTCGTGCCCGTGGTAGCGCCGTTACCCAGTTGGCCATCCGAATCAGAACCCCAGCATGTGAGTTGGCCATTGTCGAGAATAACACAGGTGTGGTCGTAGCCGGCATCGATGGCGACAACATAGCGGCCTGAAGCGAAACTTCCGCTGGTTGAGGTGGGCGTCGTTCTGTCTGCGTGAGAACCCGTTCCTAATTTCCCATTGGCCCCCTGCCCCCAGCACTTGATGGAATCGTCATCGAGGATGGCGCAGAAGTGGAACTCGCCACCGGTGATGGCTTTGGCCGTACGGCCTGTTCCGAGGTTGATTGAAGACGAGGGTGGGCTGTTCAAGTCTGCGTTGGTACCGCCATTACCCAGTTGCCCGTATGCATCATCACCCCAGCACTTGACTGAACCATCATCGAGCAAGGCACAAACAGAATTGTAGGCCGTGGCCAGCGAAACGGCCGTGCGCCCGGAACCAAGGGTGTTAATGCTGGTCGGTGTGTTGGTGTTCAAGTATGAACCGATACCGAGTTGACCGTCGGTGTTGTGTCCCCAACACTTGACCGATTCATCATCGAGGATGGCACAAGTGTAGTGGCCACCGGCATAGATGCTCGTGGCGGTTCGCCCTGACCCGAGGTTGATGGCTTGAGGTGTGTCCTTGTCTCCACCGCTGGTTCCAAGTTGCCCGTTATTGTTGCGCCCCCAGCACTTCACGGCACCAGTGTCAAGCAAGCCACATGCATGCTGGTGACCAAAGGCAAGGGAGATCACATCGGAGCCTAGGTCGTTGGTTGCCGTCGGGACGTCCTTACACTTATGCCCTGATGTACCACAGGCAGCCGTTCCAGTTTGTCCGTTGCCGATTTGTCCGTTGCCGTTTCGACCCCAACAAAACACGTTCTGGTTGCTATCGAGAGCACAGGTGTTCCATTCTCCAGTCACCAGCGAAAGGTTCTGTGCCTCGAGCGGTTCGTAATCCCACTCCCACGTAATATCGCTGCCAATGGAGGAATTGCGCGTGATGTACGCACCCTCGGCGCTCGGGGTCAGCGTCCAGTTGAGCCCAAGGGTGAATGTGGTGCTGGGTGAGCCTCCGCTGTTGTTGGCATACACAGTGTAGGTGACATTCTCCAACAATCCTGTTGGCGTGCCCCAAATGCTGCCGTTGGTGCTGCCGAAGGAGAGGCTTGAGGGAAGTGCGGGGTCGATCTCCCACGAGGTGACGGCCCCACCGGTGTTGGTTGGCGTCACCGTGGTCATGGCGCGGTCGTTCGACACCTCGACGATTGAGGGATAGGCGATGGAGGCGACCTGGTCGTTGATCGTGATGTTCACTTCGGTGGAGGTCCAACCGCCGGAGTTGTTGGCCCATATTGTGTAGGTTCCTGCTGTTGTCTGCAACACCGATGGCGTTCCGCTGATGGCTCCTGTGGTTGAACTAAAGCTCAATCCACTCGGAATGGATGGATCAATCTCCCAAGATGTTACGCTTCCACCACTGATGGCTGGTGTCGTGGTTGACATTGTTGTGCCCTTCTCAAGAATCAAATCGTGGGAGGAGTAAACGATTGTGTTTGGTGGAACGTCGTTGATGGTGACATTCACATAAGCAACTGCATCCCCACCCGAGTTGTTGGCCCAGATCGTGTACTGAGTCCGTGTCAGAAGAACGCCCGGCGTGCCACCAATGGTTCCGGTTGCTGAGTTGAAGGTGAACGCAGAGCCGGGCGACGGGGAAATTTCCCACGACGTGATGGCTCCGCCGCTTGTGGTCGGTCCGATGCTCGGGCTGATGGCGACGTTCTTGGTCGCCGTGATCTCGGTGGTCCCGTAGGTGACGCCTGGTGGAACGTCGTTGACGGTGATGTTCACCTGGGTGGAGGTCCAACCGCCGGAGTTGTTGGCCCAGACCGTGTAGGTCTCAGTCGTGGTCTGCAAGCCGGTCGGCGTACCGCTGATCTTCCCGTCCGACGTGCCCCATGTCAGTCCGTTGGGCAGCGACGGTTCAATCTCCCATGACGTGACGCTTCCACCGCTGACCGATGGAAGGTTCGGCGTCATCGCCGTACCCTTCTCGAGGGTCATGTTGTCAGGAGCGTATTCGAGTGAATTCGGAGCCACATCGTTCACGGTGAAGTACAGCGTGGTGGTCAACTGCAGACCCGAAGCCGTGTAATTGGCGTAAATCGTGTAGGTGGTGTTGGTGCTCAATTCGGTCGGCGTCCCTGTGATGCTGCACGTGCCGGACGCCATGGAGAGTCCCGCAGGCAAATCCGGCGACGAACCGCATGTCGCCCCCGTCACAGAAGAGGTGGACGACGTGGTCCAATCGGCCTCGTACCACGCGAGGGTGTCGCCGTCGACGGCCGCTGAAACGATGTCAAGATCGCCGTCACCGTCCATGTCTCCGACAAAGACATCGCGTGCTCCGGTTGCAGAGGTGGTGATGTCTGTGCCCGACCAAGACGGGTCAGCAGCACCGTCGTTCTGGTACCACGCGATGGTGTGGTCAAAGGCGGACGCTGAAACGATGTCCAAATCACCATCACCGTCCAAGTCTGCAGGGTAGACGCTCAATGCAGCGTCCAAAGACGAGTCAATGACGGATTTCGTCCATGCCGGGTTGGCGGCACCGTCGTTTTCGTACCACGCGATGGTGTCGTCACCGGCGGACGCTGCAACGATGTCCAAATCACCGTCGCCGTCCATGTCACCCACATGCAGGTTACGAGCACCGTCTGCGGACGTGTCAATCGCAGATTTCGTCCATGACGGGTCGGCGGCACCGTCGTTTTCGTACCACGCGATGGTGTCATCGAAAGCCGAGCCGATGACGATGTCAAGGTCGCCATCGTCGTCCATGTCATCAACATAGACGCCAAACGCCCCGTCAGAATTCGTATCGATGTCTGCAGCGGTCCATGATGGGTCATCTGCGCCATCGTTCTCGTACCAAGATACCGTGTCATCATCCAACGATGTGGCAACAACGTCAAGATCACCGTCGCCATCCATGTCTGCAACGTGGACGTTGCGTGGGTTGATCGCCGTCGTGTCAATCTCGGAAGTCGTCCATGACGGGTCAGCGGCACCGTCGTTCTCGGACCAGGCAATGGTGTCGTCGTAAGCAACGGCTGAAACGACGTCAAGGTCGCCGTCACCGTCGACGTCATCAACGTAGACCCCCCAAGGACCGTCAAAGGTCGTGGTGATGTCGGAGGCGGTCCACGATGGGTCGGCAGCCCCATCGTTCTCGTACCACGCAATGGTGTCGTCATAGGTCGAGGCCAACACGATGTCAAGATCACCGTCCCCGTCCATATCGGCAACGTGCACGCCTCGTGCACCGTCCGCCGACGTGTCGATGTCAGAGGCCGTGTAGGATGGGTCTGCTCGGTCGAACATGATGGCGAACATGCCCTGCCCGAGCGTCAGCGTCCTGCCTTCCGAAGTTGGAATCAAGTCCAGGTTCAGCGCCCAATCCACGTCCAGCGTGAGGGTGGTCATGGCCGAGGTTCGCGTGGTGTTGGCCCAGACCGTGAATTCAGTCGATGCCAACAGTTCCGAAGGCGTGCCAGAAATCGTCCCCGTGTCTGCATCAAAGGTGAGGCCGTTTGGCAGGTCAGGTTCGATCTCAAAGGTTGGTACGTGGGCGAAGCTGCGAACCGCCGCATAGCCCACGTCGTCCAAAGATCCGTCGATGTAATACGCCACGTGGATGCCACCGTTCGAATCCATGGTGGCCGATGAGGTCTTGCTGATGGAATCGCCAGCGACCAAGGTTCGTTCCCAGACCCCACGCGTGTTGGACATGTAGAAGATGTCGTAATCGACCATGTCCGAATAGACCACGTGAGGATCGTCGCCTTCATCGAGCATGATGTCGATGTAATTCACGCCCCAGTTGCCCGTGCTGTTCGCGTCAAGCGTGGTCTTGACCCACGAGCCCGAACGGTTGGTCATGTACGCGATCTCTGTGCTGTTGGTTTTGTAGGCCACGTGAAGATGGTCATTTGAATCGATGGCCAATGAAGTCCCCGAGCCTGAAAGGGAGGTGGAATCAATCGTGGTGGTTTCCCACGACGAGCCCATCTTGTGCGCATACCTGAGCTGCGTGTTGGTGGTGTCTCGGTAGGTGATGTGGGGCTTCCCATGTGAATCCAAAGCGATGCTCGTGAATTTTCCAATGTCGTTGCTGGATTCCACGGTCTCAATCGACCATGTCGTGCTTCCGTCTTCCAAGGTTGCGTACTTCAAGCGAGACCCGCTGGAGGAGTAATAGGCGACGTGCAAGGTGTCGTTCGCATCAACGACCATCGAACCAAAGTTTCCATTGTCACCGCTGCTGTCCACGGTCGAAACGTCCCAATTGAGGGTCCCAATGTTGCTCGAGAGCGCTTTCGTGGCGTACTTCAGGTTCGTGTTGGAATCGTCCCGGTAGGTGATGTGGATGTCGTCGTCGCTGTCGAGGATGATGAAACAGTCACCACCGAGGTTGCCACCTGAGTCAATGGCCGCTGATTCCCAACTCCCTGATGCATTGGTGGTGTAATACAGGTCATGGTTTGGAGCAGGAAGCTTGGAACAGATGTGGACGGCGCCGTTGGAGTCCAACGCGATGTGCGTGCCTGGTCCCACCGGTGTTCCGGTTGGATCAGCCGCCGTCTGCTTCCCGTCAGCAAGGAAGACCGTTGAGTAATCAAGCGCATGCGACATTGGCCTGCCCATGAACAACGAGAGGGACGATGCCGAAGAGGTCAACGTGTTGTAGATGCACGACCCGTCTGAGAAGACGGCGTCGCTGTCGTAATTCATCGCGATGGCGTCCATGCACCCCGCAATCGGGTTGCTCATGGGACTGTAGGTCCACGACACGCCAGCGTTCCAAGGATCGGCGTCACCCGCATCGTAGGCGCCAGCGCCCAGAATCTGAAGAGGTGAACCCCACTTCGGTCGGAAATCCTTGTTCGCTGGATCGGCAAGCATCTCATGGACGGCCGTGGTGGCCAAAGCACCCAAGGACGACAAAATGACTGGGGATGTTTGTTTTGTGAGGTTTCCAAGCCCGAGTTCGCCTTTGGCGTTGCGGCCCCAGCATGCAACAGAGCCGTTGTCGAGGTTCGCACAGACATGGCCATGTCCAACCGCAAGCCCCGTGAAGAAGCGATTGGAATCAATGGTGGCAGAGGTGCCGGGTGAATTCGAATCGATTTCGCTGCCGATTCCATGCGTACCGTAAGCGTTGTCTCCCCAGCAGATCACGGAGCCGTTTCGATTCAGAGAGCATGCGTGAAATTTCCCTCCAGACACAAGTTCAGCCTCTGTACCGATTGGAGATGTGTAGTGCAACGTGTTGGTGTCGACGTTTGTCCCACCGTTTCCAAGTTGCCCGTAATCGTCGTCGCCAACACACGCAACCGAGCCGTTATCGAAGGAAAGGCAGATCGACGCGTGCTGCAATCCTAGCGAGGTGACCGTTCGACCGGCAGGGAGATGCATGTGTTGTGGCGTAGTTCCCGGGCCTCCTGTGGTACCATTTCCGAGTTGTCCAACGTTGTTTCTTCCCCAACACAACACAGATCCATTGTCCAAAATTGCGCACGTGTTGGAGTTTGATGCTTCGACGGCAACGGCTGTTCTTCCTGCACCCAGATCGACATATGAAGGCGTCAAAACAGAAGTGGTTGAGGAACTCGTTCCTATGCCAACTTGGCCGTATCCATTTCGGCCCCAGCACATCAGAGAACCATTGTCAAGAATGACGCACGTATGTGCGACGCCGACGGCCAAATCAACGACCTTACGCGTCGTTCCCAAATCAACAACATTGGGACTGTACAACCAATCACCAGTGTTCGTCATGTTCCCCAGACCGAGTTGACCTTCTGAGTTCACGCCCCAACAGGCAAGGGAACCGTTATCCAAAATTGCACAATTGTGCGTGACGGTCCCACTGATCCAAGAGGACCCCGGAACGTTCGAATCGATCTTCGCCACCGTCCGACCTGGCCCAACATCGACGTATTGGGGTGTGAATTCATGGCTGCTCGTGCTTCCAATGCCCAATTGACCCTGGTGGTTCTTCCCCCAACAATACAACGAACCATTGGAATAAATCGCGCATGTGTAACCGTTGCTCGCCATGAGTGTTCCTTTGCTGCCGTCCACGTAGCCGTTCCAGTTGTTCCAGTGCGAACCGTTCGGCAAAGGATTGGCGAAGACGTCGTCCGATCGATGATCGGCGACGGAATCGACAGCGTTTCGATGAAGCGTTGAATTCTTGTTGTTGATGCCGCCATCGGTCAGGAAAATGATGTCGTTCTTGCCGGTCGAATTGAACACGGTGTTGTTGTGGATGTCGTGGTAGTCGCCCTTGACCATCAATCCACCAGCAGCGTTCCAAATGACGTTGTGATGCATGGTACCGTTGGCACCTTCACCCACCTCATTGATGGGGGCGTCAAAGCGAGCCCCGTACTTGATCACGTCGTGAATCCAATTGTATGCCACCACGGCCCCGGGTGCCTCGCCTTGCATGATCTGAACCACGGCGCCGTCGGTCTGCAGATGGCCCACGTCCCAGACCTCGTTGTAGAGCACTTGGGGCGCATCACCGATGGACAGGACAGAAGAGGCGCCGGTCAAGTGAACGGTGTTGTTGGAGAAGGTCATGTCACGACCGCCTTCGTAGAAGGTGGTCATCAGCCCTTTCTGATCGGCCCCAGACCAGTCGATGGCATGGAAGTACGAGTTGTTCACGACGTTGTTGTTTGACTGGCCACCTGATCCGTGGAACTCGATGGCCGCCCCGTCGGTGTTCGTCATCGAAATGCGATCAACGAAGGTGTTCGTGCTGCGGTAGAAGTGCGTCACGAAGCGATCGTCCATCGATTCTCCAGCGATGCCTTGGCCACGGCGGGACGTGCTTGGGTACTCCATTGTGGCGTTGGTGAAGGCGCACCCGTCGCAAGAGTTGACGTCGATGGTGGTGCCAAAGAAATCCAAGCCCTGGATGGTCACGCGGTCAGAATTCTCCACCGTGATGGCGAAGGGTTGGACCTTCACACGGAGGTCGAGGTCGTTGGCGTTCGTGCCGGAAGCAGGGCGGTAATGCAGGCGGTTGGTGCTGTCGTTGAGCCACCATTCGCCGTCAACGTCGATCAATTCCCGCTTGCCTTCGAGGAAGTACGCATGGTGCTTCGTCTTCCACGTCATGCCCGAGCCGTCGTAGCCGAATGTACCGGTGCTGGCGTTCCATGACGTGATTTCACGGCTGAAACTCCGGAACGAACCGACGTTCATGATCGCAATGGCGCCCACAGGATCAAGCCCCGTAGCGTTGATGGTCTCGTTCAATCCGGTGTGCACACCTGCTTCTGGACCCGCGTCTTGGAACCATCCAAGGGTGTAAGCGTCGTTGCTTCCCGTCAGCGTGCCTTCGGCCCAGTACGACCGATTGAACACCGTTTCATCGGAAAATTGGGCGTTGGGCCAACGCGCGGGAACCTGCTCCTCGTAGTCGAGGAACAACTGCCAACCGATCTCAGGCAGCGTGGTCTCTTGGATGCCGTCGCTGTCCACCGCGGACCACGTCACGCCGAAATCATCGGCGATGCTCCGGGTGCCGTCCAGCACCACGCGCTCACCCGTCGCGGCTCGAAGAATGAAGTCGTCCTTGTTGTCGATGGTGATGTTCTCGTGGTACAGGCCTTCGTGCACGATGACTTCGTCACCGCCGCTGGAGTTTTCCACCGCCGAGACGATGGTGGCCTTTGGACAGGCGGTGGTTCCTGCCCAGGCGTCGTCACCGTTCAGGCCGTCCACGTGCATCGGGTCGTTCGCGCCCAGGGTTGCGGTGTCGCAGCCGGCGCTGTTCATCGGAGAAGTGGCGTCCGCCAAAGGATAGGCCCAGCCTTGGAGGCTGCTGATGTAGGCGGTCTGGGCAAGCGAAATCATCAGCACCGACAGCAGCACCGCACGGAACCGCTGCGCCCGCATGTTGGTTCACCTACGAGGTCCATGCCTGCGCTTGTTCGCACCAGGCGTCGATTTTGTTGGCCGCACCCACGGCGTCCCCGACGCGCCCACGACCTTCGTCGTCCAAACCGGCCAAGTCGGTCACGGTCATGATGCCCTCGGCGTTGAGTTTCGCCGCCATTGCGGGCCCAACGCCCTTGAGGTCGGTCAATTCATGTGAAGGGTCAGCCGCATCATCAGACTCGGTCTCAGGCGCCTCTTCCGGCTCAGATTCTTCCTCAGCCTCAGGTGCCTCCTCGGCGGATTCTTC
>DALQ01000116.1:0-1555 GCA_002496845.1 Euryarchaeota archaeon UBA495 | reverse complement strand
GGTTCGACCTCTGCTTCAGGCGCCACTTCTGGCTCGGATTCTTCCTCAGCCTCAGGTTCCGGCTCGGCCTCAGATGCTTCCTTGGCCTCGGGCTCGTCCTCGACGGCGTCAGATTCGGCTTCGGCCTGCTCGGTGATCTCGCGCTCAATGCGCTCTTCCTTGTCGGCACGGAGGGTTTCCTCAGCCAACTCGTCGACGTCCTCGCCTTCCTCGGCCTCGGCCGCCGCGGCTTCCGCCTCGGCTTGGCGCTCGGCGCGCTTGAGGGCCTTCTGGGCTTGCTTGAGCGCCTTGGCCTCCTCGCGGGCGGCCGCTTCGGCTTCCTCGAAGGCCCGTGCTTCCTCAAGCATGAGGTCCTGTTCGACCTGCTTGGCCTTCGCCGCTTCGACGAGATCGTCCATCTCGGCTTCGACCTCTGCGGCTGTGGCGGCGGCGGCCTCACGCGACGTAGCCATCATCTCGTCGAGGGCGGCGCGCTCGACGCGCTCCTCCTCAACAATGGCTTCCTCGGCCTCAGCACGTGCTTCACGGGCCTTGGCCTCGAGCTTGTCCTTGTCTTTCGACTCGGCAGCAGCGTTGATGTCCGCATCGTAGCGGGCCATGATGGAGGCTCGCTCACCGGTGCGGCGCACCTGGTTCGACTCGAAGGCCGCAAGGGCTTCGACGTACGCGCGGTCTTCCTTGAGATGGGCTTCCCAGTGCACGCGAACCTCTTCGCGACCCACGCGCCCGTCGAAGGTGCATGCGCCGCCTTCCAGGGTCATCTGAGCGCTGTCGTTGAACACCAAGCGGAAGGCAATGTTGCCCTCCAAATCGGCCTTGAGGTCGAGGCTTGGGGGAGCGTCACCCTCGGCGGTCACGGCGCTGAAGCGCCCAAGGTTGGCGTCTTCGTTGGCGTCACGGATGCGCACGAGGCTGCCGGGCACCAAATGGGCGATGCGGATGATTTCCTCGGACTGCACCATGCCACCGGGCGGCACCATGCGGGAGCTTCGCAGCACATAGGGCTCGTCTGAGGTCCCAACGCCACGCATGAACCCGGGTTCAGCAGACATCAATTCGGGCGTCGGCTGATCGGCTCGACCGAGCACGCGGCTCCACAGGAAACCCCCGCCGACGATGGCCGCCACGGCGAGCAGGGCCCAATACCACGCGGCCAACCACGTCACGAGAAGAACGGTCACGGCACTGATACCAATCAGCACGAAGGGGACGTCCCGCTCACCTAGCGCATCAGCCATGCTCTCGACCTACACGCATTTCCATATCAGCCTTTCAGGACTCGTTGGCGAATTCGCGGGCTTGACGTGCCCACTCGTCACGCTTCACGCGGCCCGGGAAGAACTCGATGGCGACGTTGACCTCTTCTTCGATCTCCGGCGTCATGTTGCCCACCTGGCGGAAGGTGAAGATGCCCAAGGCGTTCAGCTTCTCTTCGATGAACGGACCGATGCCCTTGATGGCTTTCAGGTCGTCTTTCTCCGAGGCGGAGGCCACACCGAGCGTGGCGAAGTCGATCTTCTCGGCCTTCTTCGCGATGCGCTCGAGTTCCTCGGCC
>DALQ01000117.1 GCA_002496845.1 Euryarchaeota archaeon UBA495 | reverse complement strand
ACTCAGACCATGCTCGACCTCTTCACGATTCGACAAGCCCACGGCCGACTCGATGGCCTTGACGTCGTGCTTGCCGGTGACCTCCGATACGGCCGCACCGTCCACTCCTTGTCGCACGCTTTGGCGCGGTTTGACTGCCGGCTGGTTCTGGCCAGCCCCGAACTGTTGCGCATGCCGCCTGAGATCGTCGAAGACCTCCGCGCTTCAGGGGCCTCCGTGGTTGAGACCACGGACTTGTACGGTTCATTGGACGGAGCAGATGTGGTCTACATGACCCGGATTCAGAAGGAACGCTTCGCTGATGAAGACGAGTACGTCAAGGTTGCAGGCGCGTACAAGTTGCACGCCAAACACCTCGGCGAAGTTCGCCAAGACATGATCATCATGCACCCGCTTCCAAGGGTGGACGAAATCCACCCAAGCGTCGACGAAACACGGCATGCACGGTACTTCGAGCAAGCCTTCAACGGCGTGGTGACGAGGATGGCGTTGCTCTGCCGTTTGCTTGGTGTTGACGTGCCTGGAGGTGAGGCTTGATGTCCAATGAATCCAACATGCGACGCGTCACCGCGATCCGCAACGGTACGGTCATCGATCACATTCCTGCCGGCAGCGCCCTTCGGGTGCTGGAACTGCTTAACATCGGCCAAGGGACCTCGGTCCCCGTGTCGTTGGTGATGAACGTCCCATCGAAGAAGAAAGGGGCCAAGGACATCGTCAAGGTGGAAGACAGGGAACTGACGCAAGCCGAACTCGACCGCCTGGCCTTGGTGGCCGAAGGGGCCAGCGTGGCCATCATCCGGGCCTACACGGTCGCTGAGAAGCTCGAGATCAACCTTGGGGACGAGATCACCGACGTGGTCCGCTGCACCTTTTCGAACTGCATTACGCAGAATTCACGAGAGCCTCTCCCTCATCGACTCCGCGTGCTTTCGAAGGATCCGCTTCAAATCCGCTGTCACTACTGCGGGCGACCTCAAGACCTCGATGAGTTGGTCCAGAACGTCATTTGACGCCAACCAAATCACGCATTTCGCAGGCTTTGCAAACGGGCCTTGAGGAGACGCTTCCACAGCGCTCGCACGCTCGGATGGGTTGAGCACCCGCTTCTTCAGGGGGCGTCATGGCGCGGATGGCATCGAGGCTCCGCACAAGGCCGTGCCGTGTTCCGGGGCGGTCTTCTTCCAGCGTGGCGACCACGTCGCGCATGCGCCAGCGGAGGGCACCTTCTGCGTTTGGACACACTTCGTTGTGAATGGGGAGCCCTCGGTGAAGCGCCACCAGGTGGACCTCCTGTTCTGGAATCCAACGCAGCGGGACGATTCGAGGCGCCAACCCTTCGGCAGGCCGGTCGGTGTGGGGCGCCAAGCGCCGGCTGCGCTCCACCTCTCCGGCGGTGAGGTTCATGAGGACCGTTTGTGCCATGTCGTCGAGGTTGTGGCCGAGGGCCACCACGTCCGCATCCACCATCTCCACAAGGGCGTTGATTCCTTGTCGACGGAAGACGCCGCAATACGAGCAAGGAAGCCGCGGAGCTTCAGGGGTGCGATCAAGAATGGAGTTCAGCGAGGACGTGACCTCGTCCATCGCCAAAAAATCTTGATCTTCGAAGGACGTCGTGATGAACTCAACGTCCAGCATTTCGCACAATTGCGCGGCTGCTTCAATGGACGGTGGGCGGTATCCTTCGATGCCCTCGTCGACGCAACCTGCCACGATCCGCACGTCCGGTCGGCTGCCGATCAAATCCACCAGCATGGAGAGCAGAACGGCCGAATCTTTCCCGCCGGAGATGGCCACGAGAACCGTGGTTGGGCCATCGATGTTGAGTTGTTTACGGAGTTCCCTGCCCACTTTCTTGCGTACGGAGCGGTCAAGGTGGCGCTCGCACAGGCTTTGTCCTGAGTATGCCTGCGTCACCACAGCCGGTGCACGGCACACGGAACAGGCCGGGACCTCAAACGCAGACGCCACGACGAGGCGAGCCCGCTTGTGCTGAAGAGTCTACCTTTCTTGTTCTCATCAATATTCCAATTGAGAAATCGATTTTTCAATTGAGATTCTAATTTCCTCAAGAGTGGCCTTCAATAACCCCCATCTCCGGCTCCCTGTCTCCCGATTTTCAGAAAGTTTTGACCAAGCATGGTTCGCGTTCTGAATTGGATTGCGAAAACCACCTCTTGGGCCTGTTCGACGGGAAACATCTTGAAACCCCCCGTGGCGGCTTGCCCTTCGATGTCGATGCTGTCACGGTTGCTCACGGCCTTGGAGCAGACCAAGGGAGCCGATGCAGCGTCCCTTCATTCGGGTGCGGATGGATCACCTTCCAATGGCCTGTTTGAGAGGGCCGCTCACTTGTCCTCCATCGGGGGCTTGGGAGGCTGTTTGCAACTTTACGTGGAAGGGGATCGGGCGTTGTTGTTGGACGGCGTCGGGGACGGACGTCTTCTTCGGATGGAGGGTTCGCCAGGTCACTATGGACGGTGGAGGCACGCCATCGAGCGTCACAGGCCTCTGATTGGCCGTGTCCACGAGGTGGTGGCCTGATGTTCACCATGCCTCCCGGCGCTGAGGTCGACGACGAGGTCGACGTCTCGGGCTTGTTTCCTTTCGAGCATGGCGTGGTGACCACTTGGATTGGGCGCCGAAGAACGCCAAGCGGACATCGTCTCGTTCGTGGCCGCCGGTGCATTGGTTGGGTGGCTGAAGACGACAAGGGGTTGGTCTTCGGGGCGCCTGCTGCGGCCCATCTCAACGCCATGGAAACGGAAGCAGACCACGTTCGCCATCAAGCACAATCCTACACCCTCAACGAATTTGCAGCCTTGGTGGCCCTCATGCCGCATGCTGCGGTGCACGCGGTCGACATCGAAGGCCTTCCAAGCGGCCCCGGCCCTGCACGGCGGCTTCTCTCGCGTTCTGCTGCCGTGATCATGGCAGGTTTGTCTGCCGACGAGGAAGTGCTCGGCGCCCTGTTGGTGGACCGTGGCTTGCTCATCGATTCAACCGGCGATTTGCCGCAAGACGCGACATCCTTGGCCACCCTGGTCGCCGACACGCTTCGGACGCGTCAATCCATCATGGGCGGCTTGGGCCTGCCCGAGGAGGGGCACTGGTCCTTGGCCACCCCGCAAGGCTCGGTGCTGCTGGCCTCGGCCAGCGACCTCGGATTGGGCGTTTGGACCACGGCCGGCGCAGACCACCGCCGTTTGCTCCACCGTGTGTCGTCCAACGTGGCAGGTCAACCCGATGAAGACGGTCAAGTCGGGCATTTGCCCGAGGGCTTCGTCTTGCGTGAAGGCAAGAGTGGCCCAGATGCCATCCTGTCCATGCTCCGCGTGGCGGGTGAAGAGGAAGTCTACGGACATCTGAGCGTAGGAGCTGGCGAACGAACAACCGCCGTGGTGCTTCTGCGAGGACGCCCGGTTGGCATGGTGTCGTCGACCGCAGGAACGCTGGAAGAAGCGGTTCATGACTTGACGGACCGGGCCCGAGTGGCTCGTCTTCACCAACTTCCCCTCGATGCCGTTATCGGTGAGGGGACCGCCAACGTGGCAGGTTTCACGTTGAACGCCTTCGGCGCGGCCTTGTCGACCGTGCGGACGCGTTCAGAGGCCCGCAAGACGACCCTTTCGGCTCGCTTTGAGGACCTTCTTGGCTTCGAAGCAGGCTTGGAGCGGATCGCGCCCAAGGTCACGTCCGCCGAGCAGATGATTGGTCAAGATACCCTTGAGGTCGACCGCGGAGGTGCCTTGGTCATCGACGCCGGATACCGGCAACGCTTGGAGAAGGCGGAGTACCGGGTGGATGAACTCGAACGCGAAAGCGCTGCCTTCCAAGCCCGTCTCAAGTTGGCCGAAGAAGCACGGATGCGCGCGGAGGTCAGCGAACGTGAGGCTTTGGAAGCCCGTGGCGATGGCCGAACCCAAATCGAGGGTCTTGGCCACGACGTGGACCGTCTGAAACTCGACGCTGCCAACGCCATCACTAGGGCGGAAACAGCAGAAAACCGCGCCGATCGTTTGGTGCGGCGCACCACAGAATTGGAGCATCAACTGGAATCCCGCGCAGGAGAACTCGCTCGTGCATTGGCGGATTCGTCGTCGCGAGGTGAACTGGCGGCGAGCATCCAACGCATGGCCGAAGAGGAAGCCACGCTCCGAGCCGATCTTCAGACCGATTCCGAACGGTTGGCCGAAGTTCGCCGGCGTTTGGAAGCAGACGAGCGTCATCTGAGCATGCTCGAGGATCAATCCCGGGCCTCCCATGAACGCCAGGCTGCAGCGGTGAGGGACCTCGCCGTAGCAGAGGACGCTGTTCGTGCAGCGAAGGCCGATTTGGCTGCGGTTGAGGCCGAAGCCCGTGCCGCGCGCCGCCGTGCTGACGACGAGCTTGAACGCCGCCGGGAGGACGAAGTGCGCCGCAGCCACCTCGAAGGTGAGTTGCGGGAACTGCTTGAGGAACGCCGCCGCGTTCTGCGTGAACTTGGTGACCTTGGGGTCAAGCGAGGACAAAGCGAGGCTGAAGTGTCTCATTTGGCCGAGCAAGCCGAGTCATTGGCCGAAGCCCACGAGTCTGCGCTTCGTGACATCGACGAGGCACGGGTGCTTCGCGCCCGGCTGACCCAGGAACCGCTTGCACAGGCGCTCCTCGAGGACGGCTCCGCCATGAGCGCTCTTGGGCCGATCTTGGAACGTTTGGAACACACCCGCGAACAGGGGTACTCTGTGGCTTTGCTCGACCGTGCCGTGGAGCGTGCTTTGCACGTGGTCCAGCGCGTGGTCGATCACGCTGCGGAGACGCCCAAGCACTTGCTCTCTGACGACGTGATGCTGTTGCTTGAGCGCCAAGTGCCAGAAGCCGCAGGCGTCGTGCGAGGCCTCACCCGATGGTCCGTTCAGCAGCGGCTTGACCACTCGTTGAACGATGTCGTCACCGATGTGGTGCTCGACCTTGAGCATCTGCTCGAGGACCAAGACCGTGCCATCACGATGCTTCGTCGGACCCGGAACGTGTTGGAGCAGCTCGGCCACCTTGGTGCACCCCGAGGCGAATTGGACGCGTTGCTTGCGCAGTGCCGTCGGCCGGAGTCCCTGCCCGCCACGGCCAAAGCAACCCACAAACTGATTCGACGTGCTTTGGACGACATCCATCTCGAGGCTGATCAACGCAACGCCGGTGAAGCCGTGGCCTTGGAACGCACGGCTCAAGCGCTCGAGGAGCTGCTCACGCAACTTGAGGCGGCCGGTTTGGTGGCCGGAACACCTCAGGGGCATCTGTGGAGTTTCATGTCAAGCGGCTTGCTTCCTTCCGAAGCGCGCAACGGCTTGGCCGAAGCACCCCCGCTTGAGGAAAAGGCTGAGCCGGAGGCAGCACCCTCTCCTGCACCGGCGCCACAGGCCGCCACGGTGGAGGAATCTGCAGCGACCCCCACGGCGCTCCATGCTCCCGCACCTGCCATCGATGACGGTGAGGAGCGACGGCAAATCGACGCAGAACTGGCTTCCTTGGACGCTGAGCGAACCCCTCACGCCCGCCTGTCGGACCTCAAGGCAAGCGCAGATCCAGCCCTTGAAGCGCTTGAGGCACGTCTTGGGAACATCGACCTCTGAGGTGCAAGCATGGACGCTGCCTCACCCTTGCCGCCCCAGATGGACGATGGCGTCGTCAACCGCCCCTATCCGCTTGCGGCTGAACGCGTGATTCTGCTGGTCGTGCTGCTTAGTGTGGCGGGTGCGGTCTACCTCGCAGCCCTCAACTTGCCCGTTCCTGCATGGATGACGGTCGTGGTGAGTCTTCCTCTTGCCTATGTGGTCTGGGCGACCGTTGGAGAACGCCTTGCTGGCGTGGTGCAGTTGCGCCACCGTGACCGTTAGGCCCAGGCACTGTCGTCTTTCGGTGGGTCAGGTTCACTGGTGCGGCCGAATCCCGTGATGCCAGCCCTCAGTTGAGCCAAACGATCCCAAGGGACGAGCAACCGAACCGTGGCCGCAACTCCGAGGAAGAGCAGGGCTGAAATGACCACGCCGTAGGTCAACCGGAGTTCGATGGACTCAGAGACTTGCTCGGCCCATTGGCTGCCTGTGGTCGTGGTCACCAATTCCAACAAAACTCCGTGGAAGCCGATGGCGACCATGGTGGCCAGTCCAGTAAGTCCGAGGTACAACCCAGTGTGGCGGAGATGCGCGTTCAGCACGTTTTCCATTTGGCGGACGTATTCTTCGTCACGCTTGCACGATTCAGGAAGGCGGTAGGCGTACTCCAAGTGTCGAATGACGCCGAAGGCCGACTCTTGGAACACCATCATCAGCACCGCGATGAGGATGAGCGAGAATTGTTCTCGGGTCACCAACTCGAATCCGAGAAGGCTCACCGTGGGTGTTCCAACCTGTGTGTCGAGCGTGGTCAGATCGCTGCCGTAGTCCCCGAGTTGGTTGAGGACCACGGGGAAGGTCAGCATGGCATGGAGGCCGAGGAAGAGGAGCGTGAATCCAATCGACCAGATGATCGCTTGGCGGGAGAGGCCCCAGATGCCACGCGTGCCCATGATGATCGGAAGGAGGTACACGAACATGACCAGCAGCGAGAGGATCAGCATCAACGGCCACTGAAGCAAGGCCAATTCATCGGCGTTTGGCAGGTCAAGTTCGGTGTTGATGATCATGCCACCAAGCCAAGACAGCAAGGTGCGTCCAACCAAAATCACGATCAGGCCCACAATCACGCCGAGTTTGATGCGTTGCTGGACCTTTGGGGATTGGAAGGCCAGCAGGGCCATGCTTCCGCCAAAGGACAAGCCGAGCACCAAGGGGACGTAGAAGCGGGCCAATCCGCTTCGTCCAACGCCGGTCATCCAGTCGCCGAGTGGAAGGTCAGAGCCCAGCACAAACTCGAGGGTTTCGAAGAGCATGGTGTGGTCGATGGAACCGACCACGTAGGTGCTGATGATTTCCATGTACATCCAGACCAGGGCCACGGTGGCGGTGACCTGGAGGGCCAGGATCTGCCACTGCTTCCTGAGGTTCTTCAGGTGCAGCGTGCTTCGGTGACGACCCGAGTGGGTGATGTCCGATTGCGCTTCCACGTCTCCGGCCATGTCAGTACCCCCTCACCTGCATCAGCGCTTGGGCCAGGTCCATGTCTGGCATCCAATCGATGACCTGCGCTCCTGCGCCAGCCAAGGTGGTCAACCGGTTTTGCCGTTCCATGCGAAGCACCTCGTACGACAGTCGTGGAATGCGGCTGACCAACCGCTCAAAGTCGATGCTCGAAGGCGTCAACACGGTGACGTCGTGGCCGCGTCCGACGAGGTCACGCACGGCCGCAGGAACGGTCCCGTCACCTTCGACGCTGGAGATGATGAACACCGGAGAACCCCGGCTAAAGCGGCCAGAGATGGAATTTGTCACGGCCTGCAACGGCATTTCGCCGCGGTGATCCACGCCAGCAAGGTTGCTTAGGATCTTGAAATACTGCTTGTCTCCGGTGTCTGGAGGCAGATAGGACAGTCCGTCGCCGTAGATGGCAAGAGCCACAGAATCGCGCTGTTGCAGGAAGTAGCTGGCCAAGGAAGCGGCTGAGACGCACCCCATTTCGAGCGGATTCTTCAGCACCGTGCCGATGCGGGCAATTTCCCTGGCGTCGAGAAGGATGAACACGTCCGTCACGGCGTCACGGCACTTTTCGTTCACCATCAGGTCACCCGTTCGGGCGAATGCCTTCCAGTTGATGCTCTTGAACGGGTCACCTGGGACGTATTCACGCAGGGAATAGAACTCGGACCCTTGACCCGGGGTCCGGAGGGTGGTCGCACCGGTGTACATCTTCGGCGTACGGCTGCGCAGGAAGGCTTCCTCGACGTCTTTCACTTGAGGGAACACGATGACGTCGGAGTGATGGTCAACGCGCATCTCGTCCACGCCGAGGTTGAACGTGTTGCGGTGACGCAGGGACACGGGTCCGATTGTGTAGTGCCCACGCAAAGGACAACGCAAGACGTAGCGGATTCGCGCGGATTCACCGGGTTTCAGGTCAAGACGCATCTGGTTCAGTCCGCTTCTGAGTTTCATCTCGTGGGGGACGTTGTCGAAGACCTCGAGCGTCTGCGTTCGCCGCAGGGAGCGGTTAATGACGAGGAGTTCGACGTAGAGGTCGTCGCCCTTGTACAGGTTGTCCGCCGAAAGGGTGCGCTGCACCTCGATGTCACCGTGGCCAGACATCCACGAATTGACGGTGATGAAGGCGATGAAGGTGAACCCGAGGATCATCATCTGGAAGTTCGAAATCATCATCCCGATGAGGATGAGGGAAAGCCCTGCGACGAGGGTGAACGCGGCCTTGCGGGTCCACATGGTTCAACCACGCCCCCATGCTTTGATGCGCTTGACCAGCGCTACGGTTTGCTCGAGGTTGTACTTTGCAGGCTTGACGGCAAAGTTGGCCAGCACGTCGTCGCTGATCAGTTGGACCAACTCTTGCACCTGCAGGTCGTCGAATTCTTCGCGCGTCAGGCCGCTTTGGTTGCGGACCTTCGACAGGAAGACCTGACGAATTTTCTCTGTCTCTGCGTAGTATCCGTACCGTTCTGCGTCGCCAAATCCGTAGTAGATGATGCTGAAGACGTGGCGCCATCCCTGCGGGTCTCGCTTGCGCAGCAGCACCATCTCGAAGGTCAGGAAGAGGCCCACGAAGAGGATGGCCATGGCCAATCCTTCTCCGGTGAAGTAGACCAAGAGGAAGTACACGGTGTTGTAACTCTCCGTCAGCACCGCGTTTTGCGCGTGGCGGCTCTCGTCAAAGATCACCTGAGCGTTGGGGGAGGCCATGCCCGTGGGCTCGCCCGAGGTGTCGGCGAGGGATTCCGCGATGACGTCAAGGATCAGGCGCCGGTTGTCGTTGTTGGGAACCGCCTGCTCGACCTCACCGTAGGCGCCGTCGTTGAAGCCCTGGTAATCGTACAGGGCGTTGATCAACATGCTGCCGTCGGCGTAGAAGAGGATGCGTCCACCTTCGTCGGGATCGCAACTACGGTCGGCGCAGGCCTCGACGCTGAGGTTGAATTGGCCCCATAGGTCGGGCGTCTCGGCCGTGACCTCGTTGCCCACCCAAATCTCGCCGTCGCCGTTCACGTCAACGGTGGCCTCGTTGCTCGTCTTGGCAAGGATGTTGATCTCGTTGAAAGCGCCTCGCACTTCGGGGAGCACTTCGATGCCCGTGGCGTTGTTGAGCAGCACACGGTAGGACGCGTTGAATTCCACGACGCCTTGCCCTGGGGCGGTTTGGACCCAGTGGTGCGCGCACAGGCCGGCGTCCTCCTCGCTCATGACCTCGCCGTCGATGAGGGCGCAGGGGTGAGTGACGGTTTCAGCGTCGTCGCCCCAGCGAGGGTGCGTGTCCACGGTGGACAAATCCAATTCCGTTCCGTTCATGCCGCACGGGCTTTCTTGCACGCACATCCAGACGTAGTTGTAATCCAGTTCTGTGGCGTACACAGTGTCGTACAACTGCCATCCGCCGTAACTCAAGCCAAAGGCGTCAGCGATGTTTCCAGCATAGCCGAAGTCTTCCATCACGATGACCGTCCCGCCGTCCTGAGCGAACTTCACGATCGCCTCAATCTCAGAGGGAGAATACCCGTCTTCGGTGGCGAAACGAATCAGACCGTCCGGGTCGAATTGTGGGAGGGAGAGGGTGTCGCGTTCGACCCCGGCGATCACGTAGGTCGTGTTGCGCGGGTCTTCGATGTCCGCGAGAAGAAGCGGGCTGCTGACCAAGGAACGGGTCTCCACTCCCATGGTTTCGAGGTCCTCTCGGAAGGACGACAGGTCGTTCCAGTCGTCGTCGTAGGCCGAGAGCTGGTTGACGTTGGCCACGTTGACGAAGGTCAGCAGGACGCTGAGGAGCAAGGTGGCGAGCACGGTCCAGAACGCAATCTGGAGCGCCACCCTTCGAGCCTTTGCTGATGCCTCCACGCGCCTCACCTCTAGAACAATGTTCAGACAAAGACGACTTCGGGCACGTTTAGAAGGTTGCCCGCCCGTGTGGCGCGTTGCATCATCGCTCAACGGCGCAGATGGACGAAGTTGGCGATGCGGTCAACCTCGCTGACGGGGACTTCGACGATGCCGTTGCTCGTGCTCCAAGGCAAGCGTTCAGGGTCGATTTCGTCGGTGTGTTTGACCAAGACGTGGGTGAGCGTTCCCGTGGTCGGCGTCAAGCGCAGATCGGTGACCACGCCAAACATCGCTCCTTCGAGGTCGACCACGTCGCGGCCGATGATCTCGGAGGAGAAACTCGCCATATCGCTCCCTCACACCGATTCCATGCCGAAGCCGAAATCCTTGGCGTTTCGCTTGATGCCGCTGAGACCAGAGGTCATGTTGCGTTCCATCTTGTCGTAGTATTCCAGCATTTCAGGGGTCACGGTCGGGCGAACACGGCCGATGGCTTCCTCAAAGTGGGTCTTTGTGACCTTCTTCTTGTTTGCACGCATGGCGATAAGCGCCGCTTCCCTGCAGACGGCTTCGATGTCGGCTCCGGTGAACCCTTCCATCTTGCCGAGGACGTCCTTCATCGAGAAGGTCGACAGCGGCATGCCCTCGGTGTGGATGGCCAAAATCGCCTCACGCGATGGCGAGTCGGGCGGGGGCACGTGCAGCACGCGCTCGAAGCGGCCGCTCCTGAGAAGAGCGGGGTCGATCATTTCTGGACGGTTGGTGGCCGCCACGACGATGACGCCGTCAAGCGACTCCACGCCGTCCATGCTGGCGAGCAGCTGGTTCACGACACGGTTGGCCACGTCCGAACCGCCGGTCGAGGAGTTCGAGGCTCGCATGCTCGCGATGGATTCGAATTCGTCGAGGAACACGATGGACGGTGCCGATTGCTTGGCTTTCTTGAACACCTCACGGATGGCACGTTCGGATTCACCGACCCACTTGGAAATGAGTTCAGGGCCCTTGATGCTGATGAAATTCGCCTGAGCCTCGTTGGCGATGGCCTTGGCGAGCAGTGTTTTCCCGGTCCCAGGGGCGCCGAACAAGACGATGCCTCGGGGAGGCTTGATGCCAAAGTGTTCGAAGGCCTCGGGCTTGGTCAGTGGCCATTCCACGCTTTCCTTGAGGCGGTCCTTGACCTCGGTGAGTCCACCCACTTCGTTCCAACTGACCTCAGGGATTTCCACGTAGATTTCACGCAGCGCGGAGGGTTCCACGTCGCGGGTTCCTTCGCGGAAGTCGTCCATGTTGACTTCCATCTTTTCCAGCACCTCTGGCGGAATGGTTTCGGCCTCAAGGTCGATTTCCGGTAGGTAGCGGCGCAGGGCTTTCATGGCCGCTTCACGGACCAAGGCGTTGAGGTCTGCACCCACGAAGCCGTATGTGTTGTCGATGATCCAACCCATGTCGAAATCGTCGGCGATGGGCATTTGGCGGGTGTGAATTTCAATGATTTCACGGCGACCTTCCCGGTCTGGCACGCCGATCTCAATTTCCCGGTCAAAGCGACCGGGCCTGCGGAGGGCAGGGTCGAGGGCGTCTTGTCGGTTGGTGGCGCCGATGACCACGACGTTTTCACGGCCCTGCATGCCGTCCATGAGGGTCAGCATCTGGGCAACGACGCGGCGTTCAACTTCTCCTGAGACGTCTTCGCGCTTCGGGCAAATCGAATCGATTTCGTCGATGAAGATGATGGCCGGGGAGTTTTCGCTTGCCTCGTCAAAGATTTCACGAAGTTGCTTTTCCGATTCACCGTAGTATTTTGAGATGATTTCAGGGCCGTTGATGGACTTGAAATGGGCGTTGACTTCGGTGGCGACCGCCTTTGCAATCATCGTCTTCCCGGTACCCGGGGGGCCGTGCAGGAGCACGCCCTTTGGCGGGTCAATGCCAAGTCGGCGGAAGAGTTCAGGATGCTTCAGGGGCAGTTCAACCATTTCACGGATCTTCTGGAGTTGCTGGCCGATGCCGCCGATGTCTTCGTAGGTGATGCCCTCGGTTTGACCGACTTCGTCCTCGTCAATCGCTTCGTCCTTCAGAACAATCTCGGTGTCTCCAGTCACGCGAACGATGCCTTTGGGCGTGGTTTGCAGGACGGCGAAGGGCAAGGTTTCGCTGAAGAGGGTCATGCCAGGGATGAAAATGCGGTCGCCGGATATGACCGGGCGCTTGTGGAGGCCTCGGCGGGCAAAGCCTTCGATGCCAGCGCCGAACTTGACCTTCTGCTTGTTCGGCATCACGGGGGAAAGCACGAGCTTCTTGCAGTCCTTTGGGTCGACCTTGCGGACGGTGACGCGGTCGCCGAGGGAGACGCCCGCGTTCTTGCGGATGATGCCGTCCACGCGGATGATGTCGAGTTTGGCGTCTTCCGGACGGCTGCGCCAGTAGATGGCAGCGGTGGTGCGCTGTTCACCGCTGATCTCGACCACGTCGCCAGGCTTGAGATCGAGGCCATGCTCACCGGAAATGCGAGCGCGGCCGTGACCGACGTCGGAGGGGACCGCCTTGGAAACACGCAGAGAAACACCGTCTTCGTCGCTCATTCAATCACCTGCGGAGAACCCGCTATACCGGTCTTCTGCGGCTGACCTCCTTTAACCTCGGGGATGGCGTGATGCTGGTTGGGTTGAGCAGGATTGAAGGGCCAACCTCCGCTCGCAGCCTCATGGCGCGCCTGCTTGAGACCGGACTTGACCTCCTCGACGCTGAGAACCCCCACGGCCTTCCTTCTGTGAAGGGCTGGAACATCATCAACGGACAACTGAC
>DALQ01000087.1 GCA_002496845.1 Euryarchaeota archaeon UBA495 | reverse complement strand
GGTGTGCTCAAAGCCACGGAACGCGAAGGAAGCATGCCGGTCTGTGACGGCGTCAGAGGCAACGCAGGGTCGCCGGGAGCCAACGGAGTGAGCGTGCTCATGTCGTCCAACTCCTTGCCTCCCGGAGAGGTGTGCCCTGCGGGTGGCGTGGCCTACCAGTGGGGATTGGACCTCAACGCCAGCGGCGTGCTCGATGAGGAAGAGGTGCTGGATGCCTCGCACCTGTGCACAGGAGCAGATGGAAGCCCGGGGGTCAGCGGCCCTCAAGGTGAAGACGGCGCGGGCGGGGTCGATGGCGACCATGGACACAACGGCACGTCCAGTTTGATCGTCTCGGCCCTTCCGGACGCGGGCGTGTGTCCCGTTGGCCTGCTGCTTCACATCGGCGTGGACGACGGTGAAGGTGGCCTCGCAGACGATGGCGTCCTGCATCCCGGAGAAGTCGACGAAACGGTGCGCATCTGTGCCACCGACCTTCGCGCGGGGCCTCTGTCCGATTTGAGAACTGGAATCGCAGACTCTCTCAGCCCATCTTGTGATGCGATGAACCACATCGACGGCGACCTCTACGCCGCCATGGTTGACGGAATGCACGGGTGTGAATTGCACCTCTTCGACGATGGATGGCGGGCACCGCACCTTGTGGCGGACCTGAACCCCAGCGGTGACGCGCAACCCGGGCTGCACCTTGGCTTGCACGACGGTGGCGACCATGCCGCCGTGGTGTTCGATGCAACGGGCGCCAACGGGCATCATGACCTGTGGGCGCTCAACGGAACGGGCATGGCCCCAGTTCGCCTTACCGCCGATGCTTCAGGAGACACCGTGGACGGTGGCAGCACCCTTGTGCCATGGTTGGACGGGTACATCCTCACCCGTCCGGGAGGCGTTGGCCTGCCGTGGTGGACGGACGGAACGCCGAGCGGGACCATGGCCCTCGACCTGCATCCTGCTTTCGTCGGAGGTGACGCCTTGCGCCAATGGGCCACGGGAATCCAGCGGATGGGCCAGGAACTGGTCACGGTCAGCGAAGAAGGCTTGTGGATGGAGGCTGAAAACGCGGCGGGCGACGTCGAGCCCGCACTCATCCATGCCGACGGCACGGTGCAAAGCTTCGAGATCTGGGCCTCTGGTTCGTCCTCGCCTGCACACGGCGTGGCGGTCGACCAAGGCATCGTGGTGGTCGGAACGACGCCGGAAGGCCGGCAATTGATTCACCTTGACCCTGCACAACCTCCGCGGCAGATCACCCATCTTGTCCGCAGCGGAAGCGGGCAGGCTCCGTCTTTCGTTGGGACCACCTTCGGGCTGGTCGCGTTGGACGGAGGCGTGGTGTTCGACGCCGTTCTGGACGGGGCTGATGCCTCCCTGTGGCGCTGGAATGCCTCAACGGATGAAGTCCTGCGCCTGTCGACGACCGTGATGAATCCGGGCGATGACATGGGGCCGATTCACCACAACGGACGGCTCTGGTTTTCTTGCGTCACGATGGCCAACGGAGCCGAGCCATGCAGCACAGACGGCACGGTGAACGGCACGCATGTGCATGAGATGGTGGCGGGTTGGAGCGGTTCGCTGCCGCGTGCCGCCGTGCCGTTTCTCGACGGCGTGGCGGTGTTGGCTGACGATGGGAACGGCACAGCGCTGCATCGTTTGACCACCGAAGGACACGCCCTGCTCCACGATCCCTTTCCCTCGGGAGACGCCGATTCGGGCCGCTACGGAGGGTTGCTGGTCGACGAGGAACGGTTGGTCTTCGTGGCTCATGACGGAACGTCTGGGCATGAACTGCATGGCTGGTGCCACGGTTCCATGACCCAAGCGTGGATCATCTGGCCTTAGTCACGCCAATCATGGCGCCCTGCCAAGGGCATGCGCCATCCTTGGCCGAAGGCACGCACGCTGACGCGGGGCGCGGGGGGCATCTGCCAGCGCTTGTGTTCGTTGCGCCCCATTCGCGCGAGCACATCGGTCACCGTTGCCGCGTCTTCGCCACGGGCCACGATGGCCCCGTGGTCCAAACCTTCCTCGATATGCGCCCTCAGGATTCGATCCAAGACCGGATAGGGCGGGAGGGTGTCGTCGTCGCGCTGATCAGGGGCCAATTCCGCCGAGGGTGGTTTGGTCAAGGTTGAGACGCTGACCGGAGCAGGCCGGCCTTGGGCCTCAGCGCGTGCGTTGAACACCTCGGCAAGGGCATAGACATCCATCTTCCAAAGGTCACCCAATGGGGCGTACCCGCCGGCCATGTCACCATACAGCGTGCAGTAGCCCTGAGCAAGTTCGGATTTGTTCCCCGTGGCGATGGCCATGGCACCTTCGGCGTTTGCGTGACCCATCACCAGAAGCGCACGAAGCCGGGCTTGGAGGTTTTCTGCTGCAACGGCATGACCGGTGCGGAGCACGTCGCCAAGCAAGGCTTCTGCAGGGCCATGCAGGGCGTCGAGATGGAGTTCTGAGAAACGCATGCCCAGGGCCTCGGCCGTCCAACGGGCGTCGTCCCTGCTGTGCTGAGAGGAATGGCGAGAAGGCAAGGCGAGGCCATGAACGGCCTCGGGACCCAACGCTTCCACCGCCACGCACGCCGCGACCGCGGAATCGATGCCTCCGGACAACCCAAGCACGATGCGCTGAAGCCCGGACTTGCGGCAGTAATCCGCGAGTCCCGTGACCACGGCGTCGGCAAGCCCCTCGGCTCCGGACTGAAGTGGAACGGTTTCGTCAGGCGCCAATGTTCTGACCTCGTTCACGCCCAACGACAACGCGTCGGATGCGTTTGAAGGCGTCCAGACGCACCCTTCGGGGTCCTCGAGGTCCACCGTCAAGACGCCTTCAGACCACGCCGGAGCCAGCACGACCGTGCCGTCAGGCCATGCTGCAATGGACGAGCCGTCGAAGACCAAGTCGTCGTTGCCACCGACCTGATTCGCCAGAAGAAAGGGCATGCCCAACCGGGCCGCTGCGGTGCGTGCAACGGTCACCCTGTCGTTGACTTTCGATTGGTGGAAGGGCGAGGCCGAGAGGTTCACCGTGGCCGAGAAGGTGGCGTCCTGACGAACAAAGGTGGCCAGTTGAGCCACGGGATCCACGCCGTAATCCATCGGCGTCAAGCCAGCGGCCTGCCACGCGTCTTCGCACACGGTGATGCCCAAATCGAGACCGCCCGCACCGCGCACCAAACCGGGACGAGCGCCGGGGCGGAAATACCGGGCTTCATCGAAGACGTCGTAGGTCGGCAAGAGTTGCTTCAACGCCACGACCTTGCCGCGCATTCCTTCACCGACACCAACCACACCGTTCGCAGGTGCGGTTTCGGGGTCTTGACCAGGAACAGGGGTGCCGATCAACGTGGGGATGGGGGGCGTGCAGGATTGCGCCTTCTCAAAGGCTGCGTGAACGAAGTCAGGCGACATCAGCAGGTCGCGCGGAGGATATCCCGTGATGCCGAGTTCGGTCGACACCGCAACGTTGGCTCCTGCTTCGGCCGCCTGTTGCGCCAAGGCCAACAGCCGGTCCGCGTTTCCGGCAAGGTCCCCAACCGTGGGGTCGGCCTGAAGCAAGGCGATGCGCATGAGGCTCATTCCTCACTCTCGGGCCCGCCTCATAGGGGTGGCGGCTGCTTCAGCCGTGCCGTCGGTCCACGCCATCGGCGCCACGGTACCACCATGATCCGTCGTTTGGATCGTGGTACCACCACGTGCCGTCTGCACCTTGCGTCCAACCGTCGGTGGACGCGGTGGCTTCCTCTGCTTTCGCAGGCGTGCTTGCGGCTGCTGCAGCGGCTGGAATCATCACGTCCTCTTCTTCGTCGAACTCGTCGTCGAACTCGTCCTCATACTCGTCGTCGTCGAATCCATCGTCCCAATCGTACTGGTCCCGTGAACCCTGACGCGACGTGGCACGGGCAATGAGCAAGAGGAAGAGACCGACCACCACCATTCCAACCAGCCCTACAGCGCTGCCGAGCAGCGGATTGACGGTTCCGAAAATGCGCTCGGACAACTCGGCTTCTTCCTGCACGCGAACGTCCACCACGGGACCGCTTGCGACGTCGCCGTTCGGCAGGACCACTTCGATCCACTGGGCGCCTGCTGCTTCTGGCTTCCAGTCAACAGCAACCGTCCCGACCGCCCCTTGGGCGACGTTGACCGGTTGCGAACGGAGCAGGCTTCGTGTCCCGTCCAACTGCACGATTTCGAAGCGGACGTCGACCTCACCGTCGAGGGTGCCCACGTTCTCAATCGCTGCTTCGACGACCGTTTGATCGCCCGTGGTCAGGCCGAGGCTGCCGTAGGTGACCGCCGTTGGAGCGATGTCGAATTGTGGCCGGTACCAAACCATGGCCCACGCACCGTCAGCGCCAGATTGGCCGCGTGCGTTGAGCAGATGCACCGCTTCGTTTCCGGCGAAGTCACGTGCTTCCAACGCCACGCTGACCGTCAAGCGCTCTTCCAACATGTTCGCGTCCAAACCGGACAAATCCATCGTGCCTTGGACCTCGAGACGGAGGCCGACGTTGTCGGTCGATTTGAGTTGCAGCGGCACGCGTCCATCGCGCAGCAAATCGCCCGTCGCGTCGTCCGTGACCCACCAGGTCATCTCAAGGGTGGTGTAATCCAAGCCGCCTTCTTCCTCCACGAGCAAGGTCACGTCGTAAGTGGTGGGCTCAAGCGCCCGACCTGGGAGGGGTGAAACCACCTCGACCACCGCCGGCCCGAGGCCATCGACGACCATCCAGCGCACCGCGGAGGCTTCGTCCGTCACGTCCAAGCCACCTTCCGGAAGACAGCCCACGCCCCAGGTCAAGGGGAGGGTCCCTCCGTAGCCAGGTGCGAAAATTTCTGCGGTCCAAATGCCGTTCTTTGCGACGACCGTGGTCGAACGGCCGGCCAGCGACACGTCAACCTCGCAATCGAATTCGGGCGCCTCCTCGGTGGCCGCGAACTGCAAGGAACCGGACACTTCGAACCGGCTTCCCGGGGTCAAACGGGCACCGTCGTCGAGGGTGGTGCCTTGCGACAATTGGAGTTCCACGTCCTCCGAGGGCATCTCAAGCGCTGCTGAGAATTTCCATGCAGCATCGGTGAAACCCTTGTTGGCTTCGTTGCCTGCCCGATCCGCGAGCACCAAACCTGGCACGCGCGTCAAATCACCAAGATCAGGCGTGTACCACGCCAGCTGGAAGCTGATTTCCAAGGTCATGTCCTTCTCAAAGGGATGGGCGTTGAGCACTTGCCCGCGCATGCGGCAGGTCTCCACGATGACCAAATCGGTCATCGAGGTGCAGTTACCGGTGTCCACGTCATAGGATACGGCCATCGGAGAAGCGGGGCGATCGTAGGCCAAGTGGAACTCGACCGTCGAGAGGTCGCTCAGCCCGTTTTGCTCTTCCAACGCGATGCTGGCGCTGTACACCGTGCCGGGGTGGAGCACCGTCCTTGGCCCGTCGTCGAGCATGAAGGCGTCCTCGGGAATGTAGGGGGCGGCGTCCGGACCAATCTCGTACATGAACAGGTGCTTGGTGCGCTCCCACGTGCCCCCATCCTCCAGAACATGGCCCGCTTCGTCCGTCCCCGTCAGGTAGACCGCGACGCGTTCACCGTCCAAGCCAGAGCGGTCGTCGAGCAGCAGCGTGTACGTTCCCGTCGAGGCGGTGAGGTCGTCGGGTGGGAACAAGGCCACGGGGGTATGCTCACCCTCATCGGGCCATCGGTCACCGTTGTCGTCGTCACGCCATTCGAACCAGACCATCGCCTCGAGGTCGTCCGGAAGGAGGACGTGATCCATGACGTCAATTTCGAACCGCTGCGTGGCCGATGGCATGCGGTGGTCGTAGGTCTCGACGTCCATGCCGAGCACGCGAGGCGCCATCGGGTCGATCGTAAACGTACGGTTGATGGTGGAAATGAGACCTGTACCCAAGCCAGAGGTGGACACCACGCGCACCTCCCATGTCACCGATCCGAAGGTGTAGGGCGCCATGGTCGGGAAGACCAGCATGCTGCTCTCCGGTGCGTCTTCGACGGCCACGAGGTCCGCTCCGAGCCACACCTGAACCTCGGCGTCGCCAGCGAGGAAGGGTTCGGTGTTCGTCGGTGCTTGCTCCCACCCCAAGTCCACGGTGACGTTGACGGGTGTTCCAGCGATGAGGTAGTCCACTTCAGGGGGAATGCTGCCCTGACCGTTGCTGAAGTCGATGCCGTCGAGCACGAGGTCGTCGTCCAGACCGGCGTTGCCGTCCGTCCAGCGGTAGGTCGCCGGCATGGAATACACGCCATTTCCGTCCACCATACGAAGGTCAAGATCGATTGCGGGAGCATCGTTCCACAGCGACGTGAGTCGGAACACGACCTGGACCTCAATCGAACTGCTGAAGCCACCAATCCCTGCACCGGATTGCACGGTAACGGGATTCTCAGGATGAAGTTCCACGAGGCCTGCGTTGCCCGACAAGGACACCGCCTCGCTGCCTCCAAGAGGAAGGAACCACGCGTCCTGTTGGTCCACGGAGGCGACGTCCAAACGGAGGGCGACGGCGCCTGCTTCGTGCAGGAACGTCGCGTTGAATTTACGCCATGCAGCGGAAGGGACCACTGGAGATGCATCGCCAGCCACCATGCTGGTGTCATGAACGGCAATCGTGGGCACCGTGGTTGCGTCAAGCAGCGTCAGGCGAATGCTGCCTTCCGTGCTCGCAAGGAAATCCAAGTCGAGGGTCCCGTCGCCGGTGCTGGAACGCGCGGTGTTGGCCGCCAAGAGGAGGGCGTCACTGCCGCTTGCCGCCAAGGTCACGCTGGCGCTGCTGGGCACGGACAAGGCCCCGAAGGTCACGTTTCCTGTCGCGGTGACCTCGAATTCGACTTCTCGGTAGGAGATGCCCTGCTCAGGCAACGATGACCCACCAATGAGGGATTGACGGAGGGTGTCGATTTGATCTGGGTCAAGTTCGATGCGATGGGCGGGAGAAGGGGTGACCGAACCGTTCAGAACGGGAAGGCCGTTCACCAGCAGGGTCCATGCGCTGACGTTCCCGTTGGCCGAACGCACCGTGAGGCCGAGGTCAAGAAGTTGGGTCGGTACCCAAAACTCGGCCGTGGCTCGACCGGATGGATTGACGGTGACCGAAGTGGTGGTGCTGCCATCGATGAAACGGTCTTGCCACCCCCAAGCTCCGATGCCCTGCAGCGTCGTGGCAGGACCCCATTCGTCTCGACCGTCGAGGCCAAGATCGAGCCTGGGAGCGGTGGGGCGTTCGCCGGCAAGGGCGTCGGCACGGACCCATGAGACCCACCATGACCTTGGAACCTGCACCCAGGTGCCGTTGGTGGTGTTGCCGGTGCTGTTGCCGGTGC
>DALQ01000102.1:63437-113665 GCA_002496845.1 Euryarchaeota archaeon UBA495 | reverse complement strand
TGCTGCCTTCGCCGCGAACCTCTTCTCCGACATTGCAGCCCTGCGCTCTTTCGGCGTGGAAGCGGCATGCGGCATCTTCGCCGCCTTCCTGTTGACCGGCATCTGGGCTCCTTTGCTTCGCATGAGCGTGGACCGTTGGCTCGAAAACCGCGGGCGTGAAACGGCACCAGCCACCGCCCAAAAACGCGTCCCGCGCCTCACCGTTGTGCCGGTTCAGAGCGGCCAGTGGAAGCACGCCTTGGTCATCGCCGTGCTGGCGTTGCTGCTCACGGTGCCCGCTGCGGTGGGCATGGCTCGGCTGGAGGGTGATTTCGCTGTGGAGGACTTCCTCGATGCGGAATCGGACTTTGCCTCCGGTGTGAACCTCGTCAACGAGCGGTTCTCGGACGAAGGCGAGCCGGCCATGTTGCTCCTGGAGGGCGACGTGCTTGACCCCGAAGTCTTCGCCGGCATCGAAGCCTTCCGCCAAGCCTTGGACGACACCCCGGAGGACGTCGCAGACAAAGTGACGCGCACACCGGATGGATCCATCGACATCCTTGCGCTCGACGAGATGGTGGATTTGGCCATCTTTTCCATGCTTGAAGACCCGACACCGTTCGAAGAGGCGGGTTTGGACCTCGAGGACGATACCTACGGCATCGGGTGCAACCGTGTGGGAGCAGCACGCCTGCCCGATCTAGGCGACCGGGATTGTTTGGCCTTCTTCTACGGTTTCCTGTCGCTCAACGGCGTGCCGGGAACCTCGTCCATTCCTGCCATTCCAACCAGCATCGTGGCCCTCTACATCACCCCTGAAGTTCCGTTGAACGCCTCGGCGCCTTGGATGGATGAAACCGGTGAGCCGGCGGAATACAACGTGATGCTGATTCGGTTTGGCATCACGCGACCCGAACACTTCCCAAGCCTCAGGGAAGGTTTGGAGGAGATTTGGCGTGACCTTTCGGTGTTTACCAACCTCTCATCGGGAACCTACGATGCTCCCGGTGAAGAAAGCGAGGAAGAGCCGCTGACGTGGGTGATGCTCACCGGTCGGCCGATCATTCGGTACTCCGCCAGCACCGCCATGCAGGATGAAATGCAATCTTCGCTGCTCTTGGGCACGTTGTTCGTCTTCGTCACGCTGACCATTGGCCTTCGTTCCCCTGCCCAGGCCGCGATGTCGCTTGGCCCCATCCTCGTGGTCGTGGTCTGGTTGTACGGCCTCATGCATCTGGCCGGAGCCAGCCTCAACATCGTCACGGTCACGATTGCGACCATCTCACTTGGCGTGGGCATCGATTACTGCATTCACGTGACGGAACGGTACCGTGAATCAAGGAACGAGGGTGCGTCCCACGACGCAGCCCTGCACGCCGTTGGAGGGGCGTGCGGTGCTGCCTTGGTCGGATCTGCCGCCTCGGACATCGCTGGCTTTGCGGTCATTGCGACCTCACCAATGGGCCTGTTCTCCAGCTTCGGCACCTTCTCTGCGACGATGATCGCCCTCTCGCTCATCGCCAGTTTGGTGCTCACAACCGCCGGACTTGGGTTGCTCCATGGACCAGGAAAGACCGAACAAGCGCCGAGCGATTGAAGAGGAAGGCCTCGACCCCATCACCGTCAGGCGCAGGGGGAGACCCCCGGTCCGGCGGTGAACCAGATGACCGAGGAACCCAAGGAGGAAGACGACTGGACGGCTTACGCCACCGCCGGTTTTGGCCAAACGGATTACTCGCTGTGGGACGACGTCGAAGTCGCGGAAACCGAGGCTTCTCAAGAGGAGGACGGGTTTGACGAGGGCGACGACCTGGACGACGAAATGTGGGAGGAACCCGAACAACTCGGCACCCACACCGAGGAAGTCCCCCGTGCTCCGAATCCCGCAGGACACAAGCACATGGTCCGCATCGGATGCTGCGACACATGCCTTGGCCGGCTTGGTGGGAAGCAACGTTACGATCAGTCGATGGTCGAATCCGGCGTGGAAATCCGAGCGGCCGTGGTCACCCGTGACCCGCACCTTGACGATGCCGAGGAACGCATTGGGCTGTGCCCTTTCTGCGAGGACCTGTTCAACGAAGTCGATCTGTTGGCCGACCTGATCACCGAAGCCCTCGATGGCCGAGAAATCGGTCGATTGCAGGTTGGAGCGAGGTTTCCCAAGGACCAGATGGAAGAGGAAGACGTCATGCGCAAGCGCTACGGTGCAGGTGGATCGGATCCCCTCAAGTCCTCCTTGGTGAAGTTCGTCTCGGACGCCGTCAAAGCGCGCATGGGCGACGTTCGCATCGTCAGCGAAAATCCGGAAGTCCTCGCCATCATCGACGTGACGACCCTCACCGTGGACCTCGACGTCCGTTCTGTGTACCTCTACGGACGCTACCGCAAACTTGAGCGAGGCGTCCCTCAAACGCGATGGCCCTGCCGCGCATGCAAGGGTCGTGGGTGTGACCGTTGCGAAGGCACAGGGTTGCAGTACGCCACCAGCGTCCAACAACTGGTCGCAGACCCGTTGCGAGAATTGCTGGGCGCCGAAGACGACGCCTTCCATGGCATGGGCCGCGAAGACATCGACGTGCGTTGCCTCGGCCGCGGGCGTCCCTTTGTGGTGGAACTCAAGGCTCCGAACCGGCGCACCGTTGACGCCGAAGCGGCCATGACCGCCATCAACACGGCAGCAGCCGGATCCATCGAAGTCACGTCCTTGCGGCCTTCCAGCCGAAAGGAAGTGGTCCGAGTCAAGGACACGGCGGCCGAGAAATCCTACGCCATCCGCTTCCGCCTTAGCCCCCTCTCAGAAAAGGAACATGCGAAGCTGACCGCGCCGATGGATCTGACCAAAGAAGACGTTCAGGAACGCGGTGGTCGAAAGCGACGAGGCCGACGAAAGCGACGAGGAGACCGTGGTGCGCCGGCCACCAAGCCCCTGCCAGAGCCCGAGCCAGAGGTCCCTGTGGTCGATGAAGCCGCCCTTCAAGCGATGAAGAAGGCAGAACTTGTGGAACTCGCCAAGGCCCAAGATCTGCCGACCTCCGGCACCAAATCCGACTTGGTCGATCGTTTGGTCAACGCCGCGCCTGCCGAGGCTGCGCCCATGCCGATGGCGGGTTCCGAGGAAATTGAAGAGGTCGTCAGAGGCCTCCGTGGGGCCATGTTGGCCCAACGAACACCGGAACGTGTCGCGCACCGTCGGGCCGATCTTGTGCGGCGAAGAAAGGTCATCGAAACCACGGAGCCCCTCATTGAAACGATGGACGACGGCCAGACGGAAGTGGAGTTCACCCTTCGATGTGAATCGGGCACCTACGTGAAGGAAACCGTTCACGGAGACGGCGGTCGAACGCAACCCTCGGTGGCCGCCCTCATCCGTGCACGGTGCGATGTGTTGTGGCTCGACGTGGCGGACATCCATGCAGATTGAGCCGTCTCAACCTTCCGTTGCGCTTAAATGACCCACGATGGTCGGCGAGATGCCCAGAAGGCGATAACGCTCTTCACCACGGGCAGGAATTGAGGAACATGAAGCGCTCACACGGCCTCCGAGTCGGTACCCGCAGCATCCTTCGCCGCCGACGCAGCGAGCGATCCCGCATCAACATCGCCCGCGTCATGCATGACTACGCAGAAGGCGACCGTGTGGCCATCGTGCTCGACGGTGGCCAGCAGCGTGGCATGCCCCACCGCCGCTTCCAAGGTCGCACCGGATTCATCCAGCGCCGCCAAGGCGCGGCTTGGATCGTGGCCGTCAAGGACGGCAACATGCAGAAGACCGTCATCGCGCGCCCAGAGCACCTGCGCCCGCTTGAGTGAGGTGAGACCATGAGCGACGAGGAAACCTACGCCGATTTCGCCACCGTGCGTGACCTGCTGATCGACGCCGAAGGCCGTCGTAAGCAACTCACCTACGAACAAACCGCCGCACTTCAGCACGCTGAGTGGGCCGCGAGCGACCAGCGCATGGGCTACAAGACCGACCCCAAGGTGTACCAGGACTTGTTGACCGCCGTGCTCCAAATTGACGTGTTCCAAGGTCACAACGACCTTGCCGCAAAGATTGCTGAACTCCTCCCCGAAACCGAAGAAGCCGTTCGCGCCGTGACCGCGAGCCGCCGCATCTCCGTCTCAGACGGTGACGTGCAGCAGGTCCTCGAGCTGGTCGCCCAGCACGTCGGGTTTGAGTGAGTCCGCCGTTGAGGTGAACCCATGTCATCGCCCGGCAGAGACCGTCGGGTCAACATCCCAAACCGAAAGGCGAAGGACACGTCCTCTCCGACCTCGTGGAAGGCGCCTGCCTACGGCCGACCTCAGCCTGCGCCCAAGGCGCAGCCTGAGCCGCGTCAACCGCGAGCGCCGCGCCAACAAAGGCAGCCGCGAAAGGACGGCGGCGGCCGCGGACGAGGGCGTCAACAGCGCCCACGCACCCCGCAAGGGCTCCCGAAGGACCATCCGTTGCGTGCCTCGTCATGGGCACGCGTGGTCGAACACGACCTTGGCGACAAGGTTCTCGTCGTCGTGGCGGAACAGGACGGCACCCTCGGTCGTGTCGCTACGGTTGAGAACGCCGAGTTCCAAGCCGTCGGTGAGCGAGTCTACATTGGCGAAGATCGAAGCAAGCGCACCGTCGTGGACCGCCTGCTCGGTTTCGCCAAGGTGGAACGCCTCTCTCCTGCAGCTCGCGAACAGGTGTCCGCGGCCCTGACCGAATTGGTCAGCGCCAACGCGAACCACTTCCTGAAGGGTTTCTACAACGTTGCAGGGCCAATCAACCGAAAGACGCACGCCTTCCAGTTGCTGAACGGCGTGGGTCCCAAGAAGGCGGAAGAAATGGTCGAAGCACGTGCCTCGGCCGGCGGATTTGCGACCTTTGAGGTGCTCAACGAAGCATGTGGCATCGATGGAGCGTCTGCCCTCGCACATCGCTTTGCAGAGGAGCTTCTGGACCGGAACCTCCAACCACGGCTCGTGGAGATGCTGTTGCCGGTGAAGGCATGAGGCGTGCGACCGACCTCGTCACTCGGCTTCAGGCGCGTCAGGCCAACGACAAAAGCCTCGGCCAGCATTTTCTCATCGAAGAAGTCCACCTCGAAGCCATCGTTGGCTTGGCTGGCGACTTGGAAGGACGCATTGTGCTGGAGATCGGCCCTGGACCTGGGACCCTCACCGAGCACCTCTTGCGCTCTGGCGCCATCGTTCACGCCATCGAAATCGATGCAGTCGCGGTGGAACATCTTCGCGAAACGTTTGCGGAGGACATCGCTTCACAGGCCTTGATGATCCATGAAGGCGATGCGTTGACCACCCCATGGCCTGATCGTATCGATGCCGTGGTGTCCAACATCCCGTACCAAATCTCATCGCCACTCATCGACGTGCTCGAAAAGCACCGTTGGCGTCACTCCGCGCCCGACGTCGTGGTGCTCCTCGTCCAGGAAGAATTCGCAGAACGGTTGACCTTGGCCACCCCAGCTGACCGTGGAAGTCTGGGCGTCTGCACCGCGCTAGGATGGTCGAGCACCATGGACCGGCGCGTGCCACCGGGATCCTTCCGCCCTCCCCCTGCCGTGATGTCGCGGGTCTGCGTCTTGCGCCCCATCGGCCTGCCGGAGGACGTGGATCACCGCTTGGTCCGTCAAACAGTGCACGCAGCTTTTCACCACCGGCGGCGGAAATTGAGGACGTCGCTGCAGCGTCCTCCGCGCCGGTTGTCTCGCTTGCCCGGCTGGCACGCTACCCGTTGGAAACACGCCATGGCGTCCTTGGCAGAGGATGCTGTTCTTGACCTGCGACCAGAAGACCTGACGGTCGAGGCGTGGCGTGGTTTCTGCCAACGCCTTGCATCCGTTGAGGTTCAAAACCTCTGACGAAGGGAAGGCATCTGAGAAGGCACCTTTTCATGGGAGGGCCTTCACGCATCGCCTGCGCGGAGGGGTTTGTATGGCAAAGAAGGACACCTACCTGGCCCTGCTTCGACGCGGCATTGACGAGACCACGGCCATGCAATTGGCCGATTCTGGTCTCAAAATTGGCGACCTCAAGAAGATCGACCAATCGATGCTCGTCGAGAACTACGGCCTCAAACCCGACATCGCGGACGGTGTGCTTGAGATCATCAAGGCCGGACCTCAATCCCACGGCAAAGAACGCTTTCTCTCGAAGGTCCTCGCTCCTGAACGCAAGCAGGAGAGCAAAATCGAGGAAATCCGCTTCCAACGCGAACGCCGCGACGTGTTAGCGGAACTGGCTGAGCAGAAGGAACGCCTCAAGATTGCCAAGGTGGAATCGTTCCGCGCGCAAAAGTTGGTGATGAACCGGCTTGGAAAAACGGTGGAGCTCATTGTCAAGCTTGAGGACAACCTCGAGGACGAAACCAAGGACGACCTCAAGGTCAAGATCCGTGACCAACTCGAAACCCGCGGCCTTGAAGCCGCCCGAGACCACGAAATGCTGGAACTTGACGGCACGCCTCAGGACATCGTCGACTACCGCCGGAAGCACGTGCCCACGCTGGTGATGCACGCCTGCCCAATCTGCGGCGAAGAGATGGACCCACGGCAGTCGAGGGACGAAGACCGCCCAGAGGAGTATGCGCTGATGTGCTGGGATTGCGAGACGAGTTTCCAACCTGAATTGATCATCAACGTGATGGCGCGCCTCGATGGCGCAGACCGCATCACGGTCGAAGAGGACCGTCGCCCAAGGAACCCGGTTCCGCCCAAACCCGCTCGCATGGACCTCGAGAGCGTCAACCGTCTCATCGAGGCAGACCTCGAATCGACCAACGCATCGGCCGATGCCATGACCGCCCAAGTGGAGTCCAGCGCCTTGGTCGGTGGCCTGATGGACATCAACGACTGGATCGACCAGACCATCGCCGCCAAGGGCTACATCCAGGCGCAAGAAGACCGCGAGGACTTCATCCTCAGAACCGGCGCTGGCGCGACGAAGTTCAACAAGTGGATGAAGAAGGCGGGCCTGTACTTCAACAAGCAAACCGGCCGCTGGACGCGGTTCAAGGACCGCTGAGGTGCCCACATGGGTCCTTTGGTGCGCTTCTTTCGCGGCGCCACCTTGCTTGGTCAAACACCGACCAAAGAAGACCAAACTTTGGTCGAGCATGCCCTCGAAGCGGGCCTTTCGCTGCCAACAAACTGCACCTCAGGGACGTGCGGCTCGTGCATGGTCACGTTGCTTCGCGGCCGGGTTGACGTGCCAGAAACCCTTCCTCCAGGCTTGGACGAGTTCCTCGTCGACGAGGGTGCACGCCTTGGGTGCATCCTGCGACCAACGGGGGACGTCGACATCGAAATCCGACCCCCGATTTGAGGTGATGGCGTGGCGTGGGGCATCGAAGAGACCCTCTTGCTGGTCGTCAACGTCCTGATCGTCGCCCTGATCGTCTGGGCCCTGCGCAAGAAGGTCCGGTTGAAACTCGATGAGGTCGAAGCACGGCACCAACGCACAGCAGAACACCGTGCTCCCGACCAAGCAGACGACCCCATGCGTTGATGAACGCCCGACGGACATCCGTCCTCATGCTCACGCCGGAGGTGCTCGGAAGCGCCCTTCCTGTGGGCCGCTTCGTGCTCGGCCTTCGACGCTTGCTCAACGAAGAGCCGACCCTCCAACACCAGATGCTTCGTGGTGAAGTGGCCCGTTGGTCACGTGCTCGCTCAGGCCATGTGTACCTGACCCTGCGTGACGACGATGCGTCCATCGACGCCGTGATGTGGGCGGGCCGTGCTCCACCCGTGGACTTCCAAGAAGGCTCTGAAGTGGTGGTCATCGGAAGCGTTGACCTGTACCCTCCGCGCGGCCAACTGCAACTCCAGGTCACCTCGATTCAGGCCGTTGACAAGATCGGTGAATTGGAAGCCGAACGCCGGGAGCTCATCGCCTCGCTGAAAGCCGAGGGCGTCCTTGATCGGCCACGACGCCCCCTCCCCCTTATTCCTCGGCACGTGGCGATCGTCATTGGAGCGGAATCCGCGGCCGAGGCCGATGTGCTCCGGTTGACTGAGGACCGATGGCCAGGCTTGCGCAGGACGGTCATCGGCGTCCTTGTGCAGGGGGACAAAGCCCCCGAAGAAGTGGCCCGCGGCCTCCGTGTGGCGGCGCGTCTCGCCAATCCTGACCACGCTGAGGCACGCGGCGTTCCGCCGGTGGACGTCATCATCGTCGGCCGTGGCGGAGGCTCAACAGAGGACTTGTGGGCCTTCAACCTCGAACGCGTGGCCCGCGCCATCGTCAGCATGCCGGTTCCCGTGGTTTCGGCCGTTGGGCATGAATCGGACGTCCTGGTCAGTGACCTCGTGGCGGACGTCCGCGCATCCACCCCTTCGGATGCTGCCGAACGCGTGGTGCCGGTCAAGCATGACCTTGACCGCCGCCACGATGAACTCGCCGTGCGCCTCGAAGGCGCAACAGCACGTCGGTTGAGCGAAGTACGCCAGCACCACCGATTGCTCCAACACCGGCTGGCGGGCGCGCCCGTGGCAGGACTCTCGCGTGCACGCTCGGAACTTGCCGGCCTCCAGACCAGGCTCGACACCACCGTCGACGGGCGCTTGGGCGAGGCATCACGCCGTTTGGCCGCCCTTGCCCATGCCTTGCAACACGCCACTCAGCGGCACGTGGGCGACCAACGCACACGCTTGGCGGGTCTGGAGGCTGCCCTTCGAACAACGGATCCGCGAAACGTGTTGGAACGCGGGTACGGGATGCTCCAACAACCCAATGGTGGTGTCATCGATTCCGTGAACGACCTCGCCGTGGGCGATGGCCTCTTGGTCCACCTCGTTGACGGCACCGTAACGACCGCCGTTGAGGACGTGAAGAGGACGTGAAACCATGAGTGAAACACCGAGTTACAGCGAAGCCTTGCAGCGTTTGGAAGCCATCGTCGCCGAATTGGAACGTGGCGGGACCGGCTTGGAAGCGACCGTCAAGATGTTCGAAGAGGGGACGGCGCTGCTGAAGGCCTGTCAATCCCATCTTGATGAGGCAGAGGGCCAGCTGAAGCGCTTGCGGTTGAGCGACGCCGAAGCCGAACTTGAGGAGCCTGAGGCATGAAAGGTCGACAACGGGCCTTGCAACAACGGTTGGCCAAACGCTTGCGGACGTGGCAAGACCCCCATGGCGGTGCGCCGTTCGTCGAGCGCGTGGAACAGGTGGACCTTGGCGAGGACGGGCGTTGCCGCTTGACCGTGCGTCCATCTCGTCCGCATTGCCCGTGTTGCCTGTACGATCTAGAAGCCCTTCGGGACGCGTTGTTGTCCGTGCGAGGCATCAGCGCCGTGGAACTCCGCATCACTGGGGTGCCTGAACCTGGGTTGTGGGAGCGGGCGTTGAACCCGACCGCATGACCCACCAAGAGCAAGGCAGGGTCCACAGCACGACCGAAAGGCACCAGGCCACGGCCGAACCCCACCACACGCCGAGGTTCGGAAGGGACCACATGGCCAAGCAAGCGTAGACCGCCACGCTGGTGGAACCAAGCAACATCGGACCTGCTGCACCCAATGGAACATCCGGACCCTGAGACAACCACAAGCCGACCATCGTGGTCAGGAAGATGGCCGGAAACACCGACGACAAACCTGCCAGCAACGGCAGCCCTAGACCCGAGAGAAACACCGCCAGGCCGATGGCTGCACCGGCGGCCAGCCCGCGGGACATGATTTCCAGAGCCCCGGGGCTACGGTGTCCGGACGGTGCGGGCCTTGGGCCACGCGCGGCCATCAGTCCCATGCCACCGAGCGCAACGGTGCCCACAAGTGCGACGGTTTCCGGATCGACGCGAAGGAGAAGCGGGTCAAGTGCGAAGAGCACCAAGGCCCCGAAAGCACCCCACACGAGGAGTGCGGACGTGGTGGTCAGGGCAAGTGCCCCGCCGCCTTGGCCCGACAAACGGGGTGGAAGGAACACGTACACCAGCAGAAAGCAGCCGTTCATGAGCATCCCATACGGCACCACAGCAAGGCTCGCAGCAAGGGCTTCGGCGTCCGAGGCCAAGGCCAGCCCGATTCCAGCGGGAACAATCGTCGTCGGCAGGGTGCCCACCACACCCCCGATACGACCACCCCAGCGTTCGATGACCAAGGTCACCGCGATGGCCACCACGGCAGACAGAACGGCGGAGAGCGCCACGGTCGTCAGCATGTCATCCCTCCATCATGGACCACGCACGGTCGAGCGTCTCCGTGGTGTGGCCGTGCACCACCTCAAGGGGAGCGCTGTTCAGAAGCGGAACGACGACCGGGAGCACGTCAAGATGGGAAAGGAAGGGGTGTGCCGCGATGGCCTCGGCCCCTGCTTCGTCGTCGAGGTGGACGAGCACACAACGTCGGTGTTCGTTGGACCACGTGGAAGCGGCCAAGGCCAAATCCGAGCATTGAACGCAACCGTTCCGCCCTACCAGCAGCAACAGCCGTGGGGCATCCAAGGCGGCCGTCACTTCGCCCACGTCGGGCACAAGCATTGGCTCACCCCTCTGCAAATGGATCGATGTTGACGATCTGTTCGATGTCGATGCGACGGTAGCCGCGCTCACGGGCTTCGTCGGCCGCTGCACGCAGCATGCGCCGCATCCAACCAAGCCCCATCAGCGTCCGCATGCGGTTGATGTGCTCAAGCAAGTGAGACGGATCCCGGCCAAACCGAGCCTCGTCCATGATTTCAGCCTCGACTTGATCGACGTACATGTAGTACAAATCGAGGAGTTCGCGAGCCGCTTCAAGGGTCACGGGCATGCCTGCATGGCTCTTCGCGATGGAGACCAATGCGCCTTCGGTGAGCATTCCCCCACCGGATCCAACGACCACGGGTTCTGCCGCAATGACGGCTTCGGCGCCCATCACAGGTGGCGGTGCGTCATCGTCCGAATCGGCTGGAGCAAGGGCGCCGAGGGCTTGTTCAAGGTGCCGATCCTTGATGGTGGCCACACGGTCGCGTTCTGCGGCTTGCCCGGCTTGCTGGAGGAGGGTCGACAGGTAGGATTCGAGGTGTTCAATGGCGCCTTGAACGGCTGCGGAGCCCACCGATTCCAACGCGTCGAGGCGATCGATCATCAGTTCACGGGTACGGTTGTAGTTGAGTCGGGTTCGCGCGGCATCGTCGAGGGTCTTCCGCTCCTCATCGACGGCCAGCGTGGCCGCTTCCATTTGCGGCACAAGACGGTCAAGTTCGGCGCACAGGGCCTCAACGAGCATGGTTTTGACCGCGCCCGAGAGCCTGAGTTCGGTGAACCCACCGGCCACCGCCCCGATGTGCGAAGGAGAGTAGGGTTTGGCAGGCATGGGCCTCGCTGCGCCCGGAGGAACATGAACGCACCGTTGGGATTCACTCGACCAAACCGTCGGAACGGCTCATCATTTGCGCCAGTTCCCATGCGTGCAAGCACTCGTGGCCTCCGATGAAGCCCCCGGCTTCACGGGCTGGTCCGATGAATTCCGCCGTGCACACTTGACAGTGCACGTGCACCACCGGTTCATTGCGGTAGGTGCCGTTTGGCGTGACGCGTTCGGGGATGATTTTCCCAACGTCCTCCATGGTCCAGCCTTCTTGCTTCGTGCAAATGTTGTCAGATTCTGTTGCTGGGTTCATGCTGTTCACCACATTGTGATCCACGGCCAGGCGCCGCCGGCCGTCAAAGGTCGAAGCCCGTCTTCGTCACGCGTCCACGTGTCTTCAGAACCGATGCACCCCTCTGGATGCACCACCTTGGGTTCGATGGCCATGGTGCCGCCAATCGGCATGGGGCGATCGAAGCCTTTGGCCACGACTGGAGCCTCGTCGAGTTGCAGGCCGACCGAATGGCCGAGGAACCGAGACTGGTCGGGAGCCATGCCCATCAGATGGTTGGCATGGCCGAGTTCGGTGGCCAGGGCGAGGCCTTCTTCCCATGCGAGGCTGCAGGTCTCACCGCGATCGAGCACGTCGACAACGGTGTCCTTGACGGCGATCATGTCTTCCAGACGCTGTTCCCAAACCTCGGGCATGCGACCCGCCACGAACATCCGTGTCATGTCAACCACATACCCTCGATGCAAGTGAACCAAATCCACCAACACGGGTTCATTGGGCTTGACTTTGGAAAAACCCGCGCCCATGCCAGAAAGCGGATGAGGGCCGACGCCTCCAACGGCGGAATCGAAGAACGAAGACACGCCTCCAGAACGCCCTGCCACCACCACGGCACGATCGCACTGAAGCGGGTAGCGCCGCATCTCGACCTGCCCGGCGAAGCCCTCTGAGCGGCTCACGGCCTCGGCTGCAGCCACAAGGTCGAGTTCTGAAACGCCTTCTCCACCGACGGCTTGGACCGCTTCGAACATGCGGACTTGCACGCCTGCAGCCTCGTCCATGCAGGCCAATTCCCATGCGGATTTCGATTCACGCTGCGCATGAACCACCCCTGTGCCGTCGCCAGGCGTTCCAAGACCTGACAGGGCCGCAGTAAAACGGGTGGCGAAGGAAGAAGGGATTTCTCCGAGTTGGAGGGAAGGGGCTTCGGTGACTCCGCGCGCTTGGAGCGTTTCGCTCAGGGCGCGTAGGCTGGGGAAGGCAGTGATCTCGTGCGGAGCATCGTCGCCTCCAGCCTCATGCACCGCACGGCGTAGGCTTCGGCGGACGTAGCCAACTGGGCCGTCCCCGCCGGCGTCCTTGGAGCCCCCAGCGCCTTCAGCAGGCACAAACAGGGCCCCGTTTTGACGGCCGCCTGCGTAGTAGTACAGGTCGATGGGGTGCTGAATCAGGATCCCGGGAAGGCCTGCTTCACGCAGACGACGGGCCAATTCTCCCTGCCGAGCTTCCAGTTCGGACACCGGCACTCGCCAGTCCTCACCGTCAGGGCCGAGGAGGTCTGCTGGGTCCAATGCAGGGCCCTCCATAGACCCGAACCGCCGGCATCAGGACTTGAACACTGTCCACCACGTTCGCCGATAGCGTCTTGATGGGGCCGTCGAATGCAATCCCATGCACGGTGGAGCGAAGTGGACGTTGATTTCCGGAGGCGCCCTCATGGCACTGGGCATCCTGTTGATGGCCATCGGTGGGGCTTCAGCCCCAGACGAGATGAACATCGACCCCACGGAAGACGTCGTCTACAGCGGCACAGACGGAAGTATCTCAGTGACGCCTTGGAACTACCTGAGCGTCTTTGCGCAAGTGGACTCATGCGACGAGATCACCATGTCGGTCGACGTCAACGGTGAACCCTACCCCTACTTCTACGATTTCTGTGACTCCTCTGGATACGACTACGGCGGAGCATACTACCGCGCAGACGGTTGGCTCCACGTTGCGGACATCGCGCCCCTGGACGACGACACCTTCCAGGATGGGACGATGGCCTTGGACATCACCTCCAACGTCGAAGTGTCCGTCATCAAAGACCCCACCGGGACAAGCATTGCAGCCGCGGGCTTCGGGTTCTTCGGCTGCTGCCTCGGCATCCTCGTGTTGATCGTTGGCCTCGTCTTGTGGGCCGTGCTGGACGACCCAGCCCCCACCATGACTTACGCGCCTCAAGGATACGTCCAACCGGGCATGCAAACGGTCGGAGCGGTCCCGGGCACCTACGGCGCACCTGGGATGGTGCAAGCACCCGTTCAGGCCATGCCCGATGCTGCAGGCATCCTTCCCGCTCAAGCCGTTCATCCGGGGATGGGAGCCGTCGTTCCCGGCGCCGTGGTTGGCGCGTACGCTGTGCCTGTGGTGCCACAAGGCACCACGGTGGTGCAAGCGCCCGTCCAACAGCCGCAGCCACAACCTATGGCGATGAACATGTCCGCTCAGGCCGCCCCCGCTCCAGTCCAACCCACGCCTCAACCCATGGCCAGCCCGGCGCCTGCCGATCCCGTCCCCGTGGCACCGCCCGCAACGGAGAGTCAACCCGCGCCGCAAGCGCTCGAAGGAGAAGGGACGTTCTGGAACAAAAACGACAGCGAAGAGGCCACTGGGAACGTGGGCGACGAATTCATGTCGTGACCGCCACATCCGAGATGCTCAAACGTCGACGGCTCTTGGCCTGTCCATGGGGCGCGTCCTCACGCTCGACGACGTCGAGGTCACCGGACGCACCGTGCTTCTTCGGGTCGACCTGAACAGCCCACTTGACCCCACGACGAAGGCCTTTCTTGACGACACGCGCATCCGTGCTGTCCTCCCGACCCTGAACCGACTGAGCCAAGCCAAGGTCGTCCTCTTGGCGCACCAATCTCGACCGGGCAAGGCCGACTTCACCAGCACCCTCGGCCATGCTCGTGAACTTGGGCGCTTGCTTGGGCGACGTGTCGATTGGGTGGACGACGTGTGTGGCGAACAAGCCATGGCTGCCATCGAAGCGCTTGAACCTGGGCAGGTGTTGATGCTCAACAACGTCCGTGGCCACGAAGAAGAGACCGCGGTGAAAGGCAACCACGCCATCACCGGGCAAACACAATTGGTGGAACGCCTTTCCAGCGTGGTTGATCTCTACGTCAACGACGCCTTTGCCTGTGCACATCGCGCAAGCCCCAGCATGACCGGTTTCGCGCACCACTTGCCGTGCCTGACCGGCGTCCTGATGCAAGAAGAAATCGAGGCGCTGAACAAGGCCCTGCACGAGCCAGCCCGACCCTGTTTGGCCGTGCTTGGTGGCATCAAAGTCGACGATTCCGTCCAAGTCGCTGACAACATGCTCCGTGCAGGCACCGCCGATGAGGTGTGGTTTACCGGTGGCGTGGCCAACCTCATGATTGAACTCGCAGGCACGGACATCGGGGCGCAAAACCACGACTTCCTCGTCCGAGAACTCGGACCGGCTTGGCACCCAACCATCGAGATGGCCAAGGCGCTCCTGCTTGACTTCCACGACCGCATCCATCTGCCGGTGGACCTGGCCGCCAACGTCGAAGGCAACCGGGTGGACCTGCCACTCGAGAGCCTCCCTGTGGCGGCGCCCCTGTTCGACATGGGGTTGACGTCCATCCGCCGGCTTTCCGCGGCCATCAAATCCGCTGGAACGGTGATCCTCAACGGGCCTGCTGGTGTGTTTGAGATGGCGGATTTCGCCCTCGGCACCGTCGAGATGCTCAACGCCTGTGCGGAAAGCGAGGCCTTCACCGTCATGGGCGGTGGACATACCGCCACCTTGGTCGTCAAGCGCGGCTTGGCCGGTCGAATGGGCCACGTGTCCACGGGAGGAGGGGCCTGCCTCGATTTCATGGCCGGCCGACCCTTGCCGGCCATCGTGTCCCTCGAAGCCAGTGCGGCGCATTTCCAAACGCCGAGCCTCGGTACGCCAGACCAACGGTGAAACGCGCACCGCTCGCCTTATGACCGAGAGGTGCACCCCTCGGCTCGCGCCAACGTAGCTTAGCTGGTAGAGCACCTGATTCGTAATCAGGAGGTCGGGGGTTCGAGTCCCCCCGTTGGCTCCTCGCACGCCTGACCGAAGGCGACGCTTCATGTGGACGCGCGGGCTCGGAAGTCCATGGCGGTGCCCGACGACCCGGTCCGATACACGGACACGGTGCTGGTCGACGACGAGCAACGCTTCCACCGTGGCGACGTGCTGTTGCACCCGGACGGACGGTGGACCACGTCGCGTGGCGATGAGGACGTGGTCGAGACCATCGACGGTCGTGACCGCCTCATCACCCGGAGTTTGCAAAACTGGCACACGCACCTCGCCATGCAACTCAACGCTCGGGATTTCTCAGACGGGTACCCGTTGCACCGATGGCTCGAAGAAGCCATCTTTCCCACCGAAGCCCGTCTCAACCCGATGTACGTCGAAACAGGAGCTCGCGCGGCTGCAGCAGAATTGTTGCGCACCGGATGCACCTTTGCTGCGGACATGTATTTCCATCCTGAAGTCACAGGGAGCGTGCTGAACGACGCCGGTATGCGCGGTCTGGTCGGCGGTCCGATCTCCGACCGCGCCTTGCCCTCGCACGACAGCGCAGAAGCGGCCTTGCGCGACCTGGAGCGCTTGCTGGCCACCAACGACGCCGATGACCGCGTGCAGTATGCCATCGCTGCCCATTCGGTCTACTTGTGTTCAGACGAGACCCTGCTCAAAGCAGGGGAAGTGGCTGAACGCCATGATGCTCGGATTCACATCCACGTCAGTGAGACCAGAAAAGAGGTTGCAGACTGCCATGCTCGAACCGGGCATTACCCCGTTGAACACCTCCATCATCTTGGTGTGCTCAACGAAGGGACCGTTCTCGCACACGCCTCATGGGTGAAGAAAAGGGAAATTCGAATGATGGCCGAAGCCGGATCCACCGCCGTGCACTGCCCATCATCGAACATGAAACTCGCGTGCGGTGGCACACTTTCTTTGCCGCCATATCTCGAAGCAGGTGTGAACGTGCGCCTTGGAACCGACGGCGCAGCCTCCTCAGGTTCTGGGCTCAACCTGTTGGCGGAAGCCCGCTTGGCCAGTCTCGTGCAACGCCATGACCACTGGGATGCAACGATGATGACCGCACAACAGGCCTTCGCCATGGCCACCCAGGAAAGCCAGGATTGGGTGACATGGAACCTCGACGACATTCGAATGCATCCACGTGGCCGTTCCGACAACCGCCATCTGGCGAACTTGGTCTTCAACGGGGCGGATTGCCTCGACGTCTGGGTGGAAGGGCGTGCGCTTCGTCGCGATGGAGCAACGTTGGCCATTGACGAGCGGGCTGCAGCACGTGCGTTGAACGAGGCCGTTCAATCGTATTACGACGGCGTGGAATGAGCACGCCTTGGACGGCCGTACAGGATCAAAGCAACCCCAATGAGCATCAGCAAGGCCGTTGGCGCACCGGCCAACTGCACGTCTGCTTCCCATGCCAAGTCAAGCGTGGCCCCTGAGGGTGTGCCCACACTGCCGTACCCGGCCCAATGCACCCCTTCGGTGACGTTCCACACGAGGCCCTCCTCGCCGGTGCCAGGAGTCCCCAGCACCTCGGCCCTCAGGTCGTTGGAAGTGCAGATGCCGAAGAAGGAGGAGGCGGGAGCGTCCTTGCAGCGTTCCCACTCGGCCTGATCCACGACCGCCACCCACACGTCGTCTCGGTCCCACGTCACGGTGGTCTGGACGCGAAACAGGGCAGGTGCAGGATGTTCAGGAAGTGGATCAGAGGCGAAGACGATGCGGTCGTCCGAGGGTGGAGCGGGAATGTCGTTGAACGTGCCTTCCGTGGAATACCCCACGCGCCCCAAGCCGGCAAGCAGGAGCAGAACAAGACCACAAGCAAGGGCCACGTTGAGCCATCGACGGTCCGTCACCCTTCACCACTCCGCGGAAGATGGAGGAATCAGTCCTCGCTCTTTCGCTTGACGGCGCGACGCTTCGGCGGTGTTCGCCGCTTTGGCGCTCCATCGCCGTCGGAGGACTTCGAGACCGTGCGGCGCTTTCGGGGCGGTGAACGCTTCTTCGGCTTCGCCTCTTCGAGGGCTTCCATGAAGCCGTCCTCTTCGTCATCGTCGTCTTCATCCTCGTCCTCTTCAGGTTCCGAAGACTTGCGGCGACGGCGCTTTTGCGTGGGCTTGTTGACCGCGAACGGATCGTCTTCATCGTCGTCATCGTCCAGGCTCTTGCGCTCTGACTCTGGCTCCTTCTTGGCCTCGGTGCCGGTGATGGCTGCCATGTCGAGGTCCTGTGACGTTCCAATGAACTCGGACATCCAATCATCATCGGCGTCATCGTCCCCGTCGCCCTTCTTCTTGGCCTTGGGGCTCCGCATGCTGGTGATGACCACCATGAAAGCGGCGACCATGGTCAGCAGCAGAAGTCCCGCAAGACCCCAGATGATCACGTATGGAGGGTCGGTGGCGCCCGGGAACACTTCCACCGGGTCAGGTATGCCTGCCACCTCGTTCTCATAGACGCACTGCGTGGTTCCGTCCGCCTTGTGGTTGCAGTAATCGATGGTGAACACCACGGTCTTCGAGCGAACGTTGCCTGCAGCATCGACCGCTTGAACACCGACCTGATGCCTGCCAATGGCGAAGTTCCCTGAGGGAATCGACATCGACATCACCGCAGTTTTGTTGTCGTCCATCCAAGTGATGTCCTCGGTGTCGGTCCAAGGCAGCGACAGGGTCTCTCCGTCGAGGTTGTAGGTGATCTTGTATTGCATCCGGTCGATTCGAACGTCATCCGTGGCGCTGGCGGTGACGGTGACCTCGTTTCCGTAGAGGTACTTCGAACCGTCCTCGTCCGTCGAAGACGACGGGGAGAAGACCGTCACTTGCGGGGATTGCGCGTCAACGAACCATTGGTCCACGCTCTGCAACTGGTTGGTGTTGGCCGAAGCGTCCTGCACGTCAACAACGATGCCGAGTGCACCGGGTGCGGTCGTTGATTGGATGGCGAAGTCAATGGAAAACACAGGGCCCTTGTCGGGGTTGTTCAAGTTGTCCTGAATCATGCTCATGATGGCGTTTTCAGAGGTGATGGCGGTGCCGTCTGCACTCGAGATGGTGATGGTGGGCACAGGCGCATCGCCGATGTCCTGACTCAGAGACACCAGCATCGAGTAGTCGCCTGAGACGAGGGAGGGGGAATTGTGGGGCGCCCCTGTCGCGTCGATCATGGTGAGTTCGATGTCCGGGGCCAACGTGTCCTCCAAGACACGCTTGGTGTTGTCCCCTTCGAAGATGGTGGGGTTCACGTTGCCGTAGGCGTCTTCGGTGATGACCGCGTAGTAGACCTCCCGGTCCAATCCCGGTTCCACCGCAACGTCACTGACCAAGGTCAGACCGTTGCCTTCCTCGATTGGCCCGAACATGTATTCCCAGCCCTCGTCGGTGAGGTTCGACACCACGCTCTCCGCAAAGGGCTCGCCAAAGTGCCGATAGATGTAGTAACGCTCACCGAATTCGGTGTCCTCGTTGATCCACGTGATGCGGGCCAACAATTCGTCACCGAAGACCTCGACGGTCGTGATGTCGGGGGAACGGGGCGACTTGGTGTCCTCGTAAATCGGGCCAGCGACGTTTTGCACCAACCCAGTGTACATCGCCGGTCCAGTGAGGTGCCCGTACAAGGCCTCGCTCGTGACGTAGTAGAACGAGTCGTCGCGGTCCATACCAGTTGGGACGGTGACGTTGAACACGCCAACGCCCTCGTCAACAGTTCCGAGCCACGTGATTGTCTGGTTCTCAATGAATTCCGCACCATTCAGCCGATCGTTTGCATGCCAAATGTGGTAGCGCTCGCCTGTGATGCCAAGTTGATCGACCCAGGTGACTTGCGTCGTGCTCTGGCCCAAGTAGGCCGCTTCGACCAACGTGGGTTCCTTGATCCAACTGGAGAAGGCGTCCTCGTACACAGCGCCTGTGCAGCTGTTGGACGTTGTGCCAGCGTTGTACACACCGAACGAATCGACCGTCACCACGCAGTAGTGGGCGGAGCCAAACCGTCCGGTTGGAAGGGTGTATGCGAAGGCTTCGACGTCCTCAGTCACCGTACCAACAAGCGTCACGTTTGGATCTTCAATGGTGGAGAAACTGTTTCCAGACATGTAAATCTGGTAGGATTCGCTGACTTCACCGAGCGCGTCTTCCCAGTAGATCCAGGTGACGGCGGTGCCGTTGTTGACGTCGCTTTGGAAGTTCGCGCTGACGCCGACAGGTGAGGCAGGGGGCGTGTTGTCCTCAAGAATGGATTCTGTCATCGCGTTGTTGGACAGGAATCGGAAGTCGACGTAGTCGAACGCTGGGCCGTTCCAGTTTGGCAGGTAGTAGGAAATGGCGTAGTAGGCAGAACGCTGTGTGCCTGCGTTGATGGACACGTCGTAGGTGCTCGTTTCTGCGCTCAGGTTGGCGATGAGTTGGGCTTGGTTCGTGATCAGCATCGTGGTGATGTTCGAACGGGTGATCGGCATGTCTTCCGAGCGGTAGACGAGAATGGTGGCCGCATCTGGCCCCTCGGTGGGGATCACGTCTCCTCCAGGAAGGATGTGGTAGGGAACCCACGTCAGGGTCGTCGTCGAAGTCACGCGGTCAAAGGAACCGGCCAAGTTGTAGGGCGTGCGGATGGCTTGGGTGGACTCTTGCACACCGACGACGGTGACCGAATCACCGGGGAGGAACATCGCGTAGACCGTTCCGTTGCCCATTTGGGTGGTCACGGTGTAGTTCACGAAGGCGTTCTCGCCAGGAGGGACGGGGTACTCGATGACGTGACCTGGGTGGATGGAAGACGAACGGCAGTTGAGGTAGTTGGTCCCGCCACCGCCACCGATGGTGTCCGCACATGCTTCGACCGTGGCCACAAGGTCAGCTTCGGCCAGGGTGTTGCTGTTGAGGGGGCCTTCGTGACGGTACACGGAGTACGTGGCATCAAGCAATTCAGCCATCCTGTTGTCGAATTCGTCGATGTTGTCCCACGTGATGGTGGTCACTTCGGTCTGGGGGTCGAACGCAGCACTGAGGCCCTGTGCTTGGTACCAGGACATCTGGTCCACGTTGGGGTCAGCCATCGCCGTTGGCGAGACCACCAACAGCGTGGACATCAAAAACAACAGGACGAGTCCTGAGGCCGTTGCGGAACGGTTTCTCACGTGCATGTCGCCACCCATCGCTGAAACGTGCCACTCGGTGGTTATGAGGGCTTCTCAACACGGCAGGTCATTTGGCCCGACCTGAGACCCGCGTCACTCGTCCGAGGCGTTGGGTTGTGGGAGCGGGTCCTCAGCATCCATTCGACGGACGTCGCCGGCTGCTTGACGGAAACGCGTCAAGAAGGTCCAGACGCCACCAAGCATGGAGATGAGGACCATGATGCTCATCGCGGTGATCGGCACGCCACCAAGGACGTCAACGGTCCCGAAGATGGCTGCATCGAAAGGAATCAGGGCGGCGGTCACCACCAAACTGACGAGCGTCAACACCATGCGATCCGCCCTGCTAAAGCCGCGGTAATTCCTCAACCCGGTCACCGCTTGGGCTTGGGTGCCCATGTATGAGCCGAGGAGGGTAAACCATGCCGCTGTCCACCCAAACGAGGGTTGCCCGCAAAACACAGGGTTGAGCGCCAGGGCGAGGACCCATGTCGCATCGAGGAGACGGTCGATGGTGTGGTCGAGCATGTCGCCCCACCGGCTCACTTCCCCCCTGGCGCGGGCGACGGCTCCGTCCAAACCATCGATCAGCATGGCCAGCGCCATCAGGGCCGCTCCACCGATCAACATCAGAGCGCCTTGCTGGTCGTAGGTGGCCGTGGCCATGAGGTAGGCACCGCCGATTCCTACAGGGAGGGCTGACCAGGTCAGGGCGTCGACGGAAATTCCGTCAAGACGACGAATGAGCGGAGGGAGGGCTCGCTCCCAACGGCTGCGAAGTTGCTCCAAGGCCATGGCACGCCTCCACCACGACGTCACATGAGCGCATCGGTCAAGAAAGGCCTCAGCCCTCAGGATGGGAGGTGGTTAGGATCAGCCAGCCAATCGATGAGCGGTTCGATTTGTCGAGCGTATCCTCCGTCACGCCAAGCCAAGACCTGCGCGGCCAAAGCGTCGGGTCCAACCGAGGTTGCATCAAGTTCCAACATCGGAACATCAGCCCCTGCATCACGAAGTTCGGCATGCACCCCACCAAGCAATTCCCATTCCGTGTTGGCTTGAATTTTGGAAGCACCATAGCCCCGCAAACGAAGGCGTTCGCTGAGGATGGAGGGGGCACAGCGCAAGACGACCACGGCGTCTGGATGGAGATGATGGCTCAGATGACCTTCCACCAACACATCTCCTTCCAATCGCCCAACGTAGGTGGAAAGAAGGGCGAGATCGATTGGATGGGCTCCGTCATCTTCGACCGTTCCAAGAGCCCCACAAGCCTCCGCCAATGCACGGACCGCATGCACGTCGTACGCAGACATCAGCAAGCCGGCCAACGTCGTTTTGCCCGTACCGGGGGCTCCGGTCAGCGCCAAACGCACGGTCAATGCCTCCCATCTTGGTCAGTTCACGAACTCGATGTTCCGGTTTTTCAGCGCCTTCAACTGCTGCGTTTCATTCGAACCGTGAATTTGTTCGGATTTCACACCGGTCAAGACCAACATGACACGGAGCTCGTCGCCGAGCGATTCGTCGACGGCCGCCCCCCAGATGATGCGAGCGGTGGGCGCGACCTGCTGTTGGATCATCTCCGCACAGCGTTCGGCTTCTCCCAGCGTCAGGTCGGGTCCGCCGACCACGTTGATGAGCGCGCCGCGTGCATCGGAGACGTCGAGGTCCAACAACGGCGAGTGAAGTGCTTCCTGTGTGGCTGCTTCAGCACGGCCAGGACCGCTCGCAGAACCAAGTCCAATCATGGCCACGCCATGACCGGACTGTACAACAGCACGCAAATCCTCGAAGTCGAGGTTGACCATCCCGTCGATGGTCAGCAGTTCCGTCACGCCAATGATGGACCGAACCAGCAACTCGTCACCGACACGGAAGGCCATGGCCAATGGAAGGTCACGGACGTCCTCGATTTCCAAAAGGCGTTCGTTGGGAATGACGATGATCGTGTCACAGAATTCTCGAAGGCGCTCAAGGCCCCATTCCGCATTTTGCTGGCGCAGCTTGCCCTCTGAGTTGAACGGATAGGTGACCACGGCAATGGTCAGGGCGCCCTGTTGCTTGGCCAAACGAGCCACATGACCTGCAGCGCCCGTGCCCGAGCCTCCACCCATGCCGGCCGTGATGATCGCAAGTTGGGTGTCGCTCGTGATTTGGCGCAAAGCCATCTCTGATTCCAAGGCGGCGGCTTCGCCCTTCGTTGGATCCCCGCCGGCGCCTCGGCCACGCGCCGTGCGTCCGATGAGCACCTTCTGTTCCAGAGACGACATCAGCAAGGCTTGGGCGTCGGTGTTGATCGCGTAGCCTGTGACATACGTGTTCTCAAACAATCCTTCGTCGAACAAACGGTTGGCTGCGTTGCATCCTGCTCCGCCGACGCCATAGACGCCGATCCGTGGTTGAAGCGATTCGAGCAGGGAGCGCAGTTCCTCGACCGTGGCGTGGCCTTCCACTGCGGGAGGGGCTTCCACAGGCGCCGCTTGCTCTTCCTCGGTCAATTCCAAGACCCGTTCAATGAGATGGCGCATCGTGCTGATGCTCCTCCAAACAGGCTTGAAGATGCCGCTAGGAGCCGGGCCCAAGCGCCCCCTTTGCAGGGGTTCGTCCTGACGCCAATCAGTCGCGGAGGCCTTCCTCGGTCACCTGGTAGATGCACTCGCCGTCAGGGAGGTTGGGGGAGTCGACCAGCCGAGCGATTCGGCGGCCGCCCTTCGCCTTCCTCAGGTAGAGGCGGAAGGTGCTGGCGTGGGCCAGCACGTGGCCACCAACAGGCTTGGTGGGGTCGCCCCACATGGCATCGGGCTTGGAGTGCACTTGGTTGGTCACCAGAACCATCGCGTTGTTGATGTCGGCCGTTTGCTTGAGTTCCTTCAGGTGGCGGTTGAGCTTCTGCTGGCGCTGGGCGAGCATTCCACGGCCAATGTACTCCGCACGGAAATGGCTGGTCAGCGAATCGACGATGATGAGCTTCACGTTCATGCCGCGGCTGAGACGCTTGATCTCGTCCACGAGCAGAATCTGGTGAGCAGAGTTGTAGGCTCGCGCCACGTGAATGCGGCTCAACACAGCGTCTGGGTCCAGGCCAAGGCCCCGTGCCATTTGGGTGATGCGCTCAGGGCGGAAGGTGTCCTCGGTGTCGATGTAGAAGATGTCGCCGTCAAGGCCGCCTTCCGACACGGGGAGGGTGCAGTTCACGGCGAGTTGGTGGCCGATTTGTGTCTTGCCCGATCCAAAGGCGCCGTACACTTCGACAAGGGCTTGGGTTTCGAACCCGCCGCCGAGGAGGTCGTCAATCGACTGGACCTTGGAGGAGAGTTTGAGCACCTCGCGACGGCGGTCGAGCAGGGCGCCACCAGAGACGAAGCCTCCGATGTTGGCCATTTTCTTGGCACCTGCAATGATTTTGCTCGCAACCGCTTCACCAAGTTCTGCCTGCTCAGCGAGTTCGGAAGGCGACATGACAGCGATGGCCAAGAGCTCATCGAAGCCGGCTTCGCGCAACTTTTCTGCGGTCGCGGGGCCAACGCCTGGGAGGTCTTCGATGCTGACCTTGACCTCGGGTCCTTCCGTCATCAGAAGGTCGTCTTCCTCGGAGGTGCTTTCATTCTTCGTCTTGCTTGCTGCGCGCTTGGATTTGGTCGCCATGGGTTCACGTTCCTTGGCCATAGGATTGGGCGTCCACCTATGAAGGACCGATGGACCCCGAACCGTGGTTGGAAGGTGCTCAGCCGCACTTGAGGTCCCGACGTCCGCGTTTGATTCACTTTCAGTTCAGATTTTGTTCACTCAAGACTGATCGGAGGTGAACGGTTGGGCCGGGCTTTCCGCCTCGGCATGGAGCACGTCAATGACGCTCGTCACGTCCACGTTCTCGTCGTCCGTATCGAGGGTGATGCGAAGCACCCAATCGTCCTCGTCCGCTTCTGCAGGCCCGCTGGAGCCCTCCCAGGTTTCTTCCTGACCGTCTGCAATTTGTGCGGTTCCCGTGGCGCGCAATCCGTCGCTGCCGTCGAGCAGTTCCCACGTTGCGGACACTGCGCGACCGAACACGCCACCGACGTTCCCGATGTTGGCGACCGTTGACGTCACGTCGACACGGTCGACGCCCTGAGTCCCGTCGGTCATCACCCGAATGGAGGCATCGTCAGGGTTGGTGGTGCCCGTGTCCTGCCAGTTCAGCCGCAGATCAATCCTCACCGTAATCTCCTCGGAAGCCTCGCCTCCGCTTTCGGTGCGGGCGCCATACGTCAAGGCGTAGAGACCGTGAGTCGCGTATTCCACGTCGATGCTCGCAGTCTGGTTGGCGTCCGTGACGATCTCGTCTCGACCGTCGCCTGGCGCGACAAAGAAGGCCACGAGCGGGTCGTCTGTGGACGTAACGCGGGCAAAATCGAAGGTCAGCGTCACGGTTTGGCTGCCGATTTGTTGTCCGTTTCGCCACGATTGTTCCACCACGCCCGAAGTTTCGTCGTAGTAGACCTTCAGGTCGACACCGTCCGCCGCCGCTTCGTCACCAGAGGCCCCGGTGCACCCGGCGAGGGAGGCGCTGAGGAGGAGCAAGGTCAGAAGAACTCCGTTTCGCATGAAGGGGAGGTGCGCGCGGGAGGAGAAAAATGCCCCGCTTTGTGCGTCCTGCGCCGTTCATGTTGTGGCGGTGGGTTGAAGTGGAGGTGGCTTCGCCTTCTGCTCAGCGAGGTGGGGTAGTCTGGATATCCCGTCGGGCTCATAACCCGGAGATCGATGGTTCAAATCCATCCCTCGCTACCAATCAGCCGTACTCGTAGTAGTCATGCGTGGGCTCCAATGAGGCGATGGCCGCCTGCAGTTTGGCCTGTGCCTCGGCCTCTTTGTTCCTCAACGACGCCCCTTCGGCTTGGAGGAGCGCATGAACCTCCGATGCCCGGCCGTCCTTGCAAGAAGCCAAGGCCGCTTCAACACGAGCAAGGTCCACGGCCGATTCAGGTGCAGATGCAGGAACAAGATGCAGCCCCTGTTCTGTTTGTTGGATCGGCCTTGCTGCATGAGCCGCATCGCCCAACCTTCGCCCAAGACCTGCCACGTCGCCGAGTCGTTCCACGGCTTCCACGTGGGCAAGAAGGTGGCCTGGGCGGGTTCGCCCAATCCGCTTCAGGGCCTTTCGAGCACCCCCTGAACGACCGAGGGCGGCGGCGGCCCGAAGGGAGCGGAGATGGTCCTCGGCCGCTGGCGTCAGGCGTTCCAGCAGGGCAGGGTCCGCACGGCGAACCGTTCGTTCCAGCGCACGCCGTTCGCGGTGCAATCGGCGAACTTCAGCTGCACCGTCCTTGACCTTTCCACGTAGAAGCAGCACGTCGCTGAGCAGCCTCAGGGCTTTCACGAGGTGGACTTGTTCCGTGACATCGCGCCCCCGTTTTGCGCGAAGTTGCTGGACGAGGTCACGAGCCATCACTTCCGTGATTTCCTCGCGTCCGTCGGCCAAGTAGCGCTCAAGCTGGACGAGAACTTGTCCCGCATCGCCCATCCCAAACATGACGCTCGTTCAAGACAAACACGCGAAGGTCATCATTCCTCCCCCGGTTCACGAAGCCCGACGGTCAAGAGGCCAAAGGCCGCGAGCAGCCCAAGGGCAGCGATGCCAAGGACGGCTGGGGTGAGGCCGTCCTCACGTAGAGGGTCGATTGGCCCCTCGTGGTCTGGGCCAACCGCAACCAAGTCCAAGCTGGTCCACTGATCACCGTCCTCGGCCCCGTTTCCGTTGACCACGTTCACGTGAAGCACAGCACGAACCGCTTGGTCGGTGGTGTTGGGGGCGACCCAAAGGGCCGTCCAGCCTTCACGGATCGAGGAAGGGGTCGTGTGCGTCAATCCACCCTCCATGGCCTGCGCCGTTGACGTGGCGTTGGCGGTGAGGTTTCCGGCGTTGACGAGAAGCCGGAAGCCCCCGTTGAGGCCTTCGGGTACGCTTGCATTGACGTGGAGCGGGTAGGCCTGACCTGGCGTGTAGGTTTCCGGCCAACCGTGAAGATGAATCGTGTCTTCCAAAGATGGACCTCCGTGGCACAGGCAACCGTCATCACCCTGTTCACCGATGCCGTTTGGGAAAGCGACGCCCACAGGCCCAAGCATCAGGGCGCTCATGAGCACGACGACCAGAGCAACGTGGCGCATGGTCCCCCTCGTTCGAACGAGGAGGCATGAGGTTGAAACGTGTGTCGTCGGACCTTGGGGCATGGACGACGACATCGACGTGTTCGCCGAGTTGGGCGTGGAGCCCCCCGCCCCAGCCACGAATTCCGTGGACGACGACGTGCTCGGCCTGCTTGCCGCCGCACCTCAAGCCAGTCAAGAGGACCCATTGGCCGCCTTGGTGGAAGACGACGAGGTCGACGCATTCACCGTCCAACCCGAGGCGCATGCCCCTGCTTCCGAGGCAAACACCCCTTCACCAACCGTTCCTTCCACGAGAACGCTGAGCACGGAAATGGTCGGGAAAGTCATCGCCTTGCTGGTGCAACGTGGCCTGGCCGTGGACCCACGTCGGCTTGGACTTCCTTCCGAGGCTGCATTGGAGGTGGCACACGTCGACGTGGAACAGGACGGGGATCTGTTGGTCGCTCGCGCCCAGACGAGTTTGAACGGTGTGGCCATGCACCCCTTCGCCGCCGTGGTGATGAACGACAGCGGTTGGACCACCATGGCTCCGCCCGAAGCCCTGCCTAAAGCGTGGCATGCGATGCATGACGTGCTCGCCAAGGCGCTGATGGAAGGTGCTCAACAACTCGATGAAGCCGTTGGCGGATCTGTGGCTCAGGCCTGATCAGGGTGCATGAATCTCAGCACCCCACGTGATCTCGACGTCCGTTCGAAGGGACGTTGAGGCACTGCAGTAGGTGCTGTGGCTCTTCTCGATCAACCGGTGCAGGAGCTTCTCGGGGACCTCCCCTTTGACGTGGTACACCATGTGGAGGCGCGTGAAGTGCCGAGGTGGTTCTGCGCGACGTTCTGCATCGAGCTCAAGCCACACTTCGGTGAAGGCGCGGTCCTTGAGTCCCGTCACGATGTCAGCAATGGTGCAGGCCCCAACGGACTGGAGCATCACCTGCATGGGCGAGGGGCCGTCATTCCAATCGAGGTCAAGGCGGTCTTTCGCGTCATTGAAACACGCCATCTTGCTTCCGCCGGTCCAGTGCACTTCGCCCTTCATGCCGTGGCGGAAGCGTGGCCCGTCTTGATGCTTCGTGAAGGAGGAAGGCCGAAGCGCGGGGAGGGATTCAAGAACAGCCGACAGGTGGCCCGGTCATGAGCGAAAACGAAGGCTCCCCCATCACCCTCGAAAACGGCGTCCTGTCCGTCCCTGACCGCCCCACGGTTCACTACATCGAAGGGGACGGCATCGGCATCGACATCACCCCGGTCATGATTCACGTCATCGACGCGGCCGTCGAGAAGGCCTACGGAGGCCAACGCAGCATTGCTTGGTCGGAAGTCCTCGCGGGCGAGAAGGCCTTCAACGCCACCGGAGAATGGCTCCCTGAGGCCACGCTTGAAGCCATGCGCTCAGGCCTGGTGTCGATCAAAGGGCCGCTCACGACGCCCGTCGGCGGCGGCATTCGCAGCCTGAACGTGGCCCTTCGACAGAAGCTCGATCTGTTCGCCTGTGTGCGTCCCGTGCGATGGTACGAAGGCACCCCTTCCCCGGTGAAAGCGCCCGGTGACGTGGACATGATCATCTTCCGTGAGAACAGCGAAGACGTCTACGCTGGCATTGAATGGGAAGCCGGCAGCGAGGACGTGGCGAAGGTCATCGCCTTCCTGCAGAACGAAATGGGCGTTGACAAGATCCGCTTCCCCAACACCAGCGGCATTGGCATCAAGCCAATTTCCAGCGAAGGAACGGCGCGCATCGTCCGTGCCGCCATTCAGTACGCCATCGACAACGACCGCGACAGCGTCACCCTCGTCCACAAAGGGAACATCATGAAGTTCACAGAGGGCGGTTTCCGGGACTGGGGATACCAGATTGCGAAGGAAGAATTCGGCGCGACCGAACTGGACGGTGGCCCTTGGTGCACCCTGACCAACCCAAACACGGGAACGGTCATCACCGTCAAGGACGTCATCGCCGATGCCATGTTGCAACAGGTGCTCACGCGCCCCCGTGAATACGGCGTGCTGGCCACGATGAACCTCAACGGCGACTACATCTCCGATGCCCTTGCTGCCCAAGTCGGAGGCATCGGTATCGCTCCCGGTGCGAACATCAACTACGACACTGGGATTGCCATCTTCGAAGCCACCCATGGTACCGCTCCAAAGTACACCGGCCAGGACAAGGTCAACCCTGGCAGCCTCATTCTCTCAGCTGAGATGATGCTTCGTCACATGGGCTGGACCGAAGCCGCAGATTTGGTCGTGAAGGGCATGGAAGGCGCCATCTCGGCACGGACCGTGACCTACGACTTTGAACGCTTGATGGACGATGCCACGTTGCTTTCCTGCAGCGCCTTCGGGGAAGCCATGGTTTCCCACATGGCCTGAGGATGATTCTGACGTCCTTCTGCACCGGCCCATGGCCGAAGTGCCTGCAAAAACGGCTGGGTCGTATCGTAGACCACCGACGGCCTAGGCCCTCAGCGAACCGACCACTGGTTGAGCGTCTGAGCGTTCTTGATCACGCCGAAACCAAGGTGTTCGAGCATCGATGGGGCGACCAGCGTGAAGTCGCTGTCCCGGGTTGCGACAAGCACTGCGCCGAAATCCTCCAACGGAATCTCTGCCAAACGCATCGCCAAGCACATGATTTCACGGTCCTCCTTTTCGGGGTAAACCTCAGCACCTGACCCAATTGCGGTGCGCTGTGGTGCACCGCGCTGACGCTTCATCGCCGTGACCTCGTCGTAGACGTCGTGGTGTTGAACAAGGAAGGCATCGAGGCGAGTCACGCGGTCGTCTTCCATCGCTTCGTCGTCGTAACGCTCCTCCCGCTTGGCCCACGTTTCGAAGGACGAAAGCACGTCGTTGAGCGCTTCCTCCACGTTGGTGGACTCGAGGATGGCTTCGATGTCGTCAGGGGTCGCGAAGGTTTCGCGAAGGCGATCGTTCAGCACGTTTGCTCCTCGTGCAATCGAGGTCAATTCATGGCGGACCGGATTCGGCAACATCAGTTGGATGGTGCCAGCGGCCCCCAGCCGTTCGAGGTGGTGATGCAGGTCTCGGTTGGCGTCAATGGCAAGGCCCGCGCGGACGCTCCGGCCTGAGCGCTGGATCAGCCGGTCAAGCAGCGCGTCGACGAGCACGTTCGTGTCCACCAGCACCAACGGAGAGAGCTTGAGATGGCGCAGGTGGCGTCGATCCGCGACGGCGATGTCGTCCCGCTTCATGATGAAGAGCGAACGCATCGAGTTCTCGATCTGGCGTTGCTGCATCAAGCGGAACCGCTTGGAGGAAAGCGCGCGTTCGAGGAACATCAATCCCGTCAGGGCGTGTTCATCGGCCGCTCGACGGGCCAATTCGTACACCTCCTCGGGAACTGGAGCGCTGTCCATCAGTTGCGCATAGCGCTGGTCGAAATTACGACGGTGGCTGCGCCGCTGACTGGAGAGGTTCTTCGCCGCCATGACGCGCCCGATGAACGGGTTCTTTGGCAGCGGGATTGGATGTGCGTCGGGGTAGGCAAGGAAGAGGTCGAGTTGGTCCTCGTTGTACCAGATGCGGGTGCGCTCCCGAACTTCTCCTTCGTCGTCCTCCTCCAGCACCACTTCGCGTTCCTTGACCGCATCACGGATGATTCGGGTGGCGTCGTCAGTGGCGCCGTTGTGAGCGGTGTGAGACACGCGCAGGTACAGCAGGAACCGTTCCGTCATCGAGGTTTTCAGCCCAGGCTCCTCGTTCACGAGGTCGATGGCCCGCTTCCATTCACCGCAGAAGGCGTAGTGGATCAGTGACTTGCGGTTCAGGGCAACGCGGTGTTCGAAGTCGAAGGCGAATTCGTTGTCCTCCTCAGCATCAACGGCGCCTTGCTGCTTCGCAGCACGGCCGTACTCTTGCGCCGCACGAAGGTGCTGGCCTTCGGAGGAAGCCAGCGCAGCACGCGCCACCACGCTCCACGGGGAGCGCGGATCGTGGTCCTGATACCACGAAACAAGCGAGGGGAGAGGCAGGTCGTGGTCAAACAGCAACTGCCGGATGGCGTGAATGCGCCGGGTGGGAACGTTGTCGCCGGCCATGAGGCCGTCGATGAGCGTCACGGTTTGCGCGTTGGAGGTCCCATTCTGCACCTGTTGGATGGCCGCATTGAGGCGGAGGGTGGCCGTAATGGCGTTCGTCAGGCCACGGTCGATGGGATGCAAGTCCCCTTCCTCGAGGGCTTGGTCGAATTCGTCCAGCACCTTCGCATCAACCACGCCGTCACCGCCCTCGAGCAGGGCCCTGCGAATTTGCTTGTAGGCGAGGAGGCCCGACTTCGTCTGGACGATGTCTTGGAACAAGTCCTCTGGCGCGTCGCCGCCCTCAAGGAGTTGAATGAGGGACGCCGTCTTTGCACCGAATGCACTTGGTGGCTGGGTCTCGTGCAGGGACGAGAGCAACTCGAGCCGAGCGGCTCGAACGCCGTGGTAGAGTTCGATGTCTTTCCGGGCGGCCAGCAAATGAGCGCACATGGTGACCAACCAAGGATGGCGAGCAGCGTGTTGGCCTTCGATCAAGATCCGAGACATACGACGGATTTCTTGACCTTCCAACATGACGGGTACAAGGTCATCAAAAGCCTCCGCTGAAAAGGAAAAACCGCTGTCTTGCAAACTGCGGAACGCCGTCATGCGTGGGCTGAAAGGCAGAGAGGCATGCACCGCAATCTGGAGGCGGGCGGGGGCTTCCATGCGCTCGCACACCCCTGCCAACCAATCCGTCGCCTCCACGGCGTCGATGCTGACCACAAGGTCCCCGAGGGCGTTGGCGTCGACTTCTCCGTCGACAGAAAGCGAGGTCAACGAGGCCACGGCGTCTTCTTGGCGTCCTTCGTTGACCAAGGCTCCAAGATGCCACCATCGTACGCGGTCCACCACAGGCCCTGGGGCCGAGGCGGTCTCCAGCATGGCGAGGCCTTCTTCCAAGGTCGCAGAATCAAGGTTGGCGGCGGAATCGTCCGGCTTCATCCACGCCAAGCGCTGACGCATCCGATCCAAGGACGTCTCCGAACCTGCGCCACGGCTTGCGTTCCAATCGGACACCGTACCCTGGCGGAGGTCCGCCAAATCCCGGTGCTTGTTGGCGAGGCCTTCGTCAACCGATGCGAGCGCTTCGATGGACGCCTCAGGAAGCGGCAGCCCCAGGGATTGGGCGACCACCACTGGAACGGCGCTGAGGGCACCTTCGAGGTCGATCAACGCGGCGTCAAGGCTGATGCTCTTGCGAGCACGAACTTGGGCGAGCAGTGTGTTCAACGCCACTTTGGGCGCGGCTTCGGTCACCATCGGTTCAGCGGCTTCGATCAGAGCGAGCAGCTCAGCGCCGTCCTCCCCCGAGATCTCGGCCAACGTCAGGTCGAGGGCTCCCACGTCGGTGACCGATTCGGTGACTTCGGCTTCTGGGAAGCCGGACATTTGAGCAAGAAGGGGGCAGCGTCGGGCGACATCGGCCCACACAGGATGCACGCCATCTTTCAAGCACGCGTCAAGGCGTTCCTGGAGCGGAGCATCGTGGGCTTCGTCCCATTCGTCCGCCTCCAGGGTCTTTCGTGCGGTCAACACGGCGAAGCCAAAGGCCGCGGGAAGGTTTGCGTCGTTCAACACGTCATCAACAGAGGGAAGGTGGTCCAAAGGAGACCCTGAACTGCGACCGCCGCGGCGACCGCGGCGGCTGCGGGCACCTCGCGGCATTCGAGCGGGCGTAGCAGGCCCGTCGTCGTCGTCTTCGTCAACGCCGGGCGCCTCCACTTCGTGCAAGGCGAGCAGCAAGATGCCCTGCCACGGTTTTTGCAAGAGTTTGAATTCGTCCTGACGGGTCGCCAAGGCCACGCGCTGAGGCGCTCGCATCGGCCGACTGAAGCCTGATGTGAGGCATGTGGCGAGGTACTGTTCTTGCATGCCCCCACCCCCCGTGCGATTCGGCTATGCTCGACGTCTTTCAATGCGTCGCCGTGCGGCGCTGTGGGCCCGTTCCAGAACGAAAGGTCTTGAGGAGGGCTCACACAGGCTCGAAGGAGGGTCATGGAGCCGCTGTCCACTGCCCTGTTGCTCGTCCACCCCTTTCTGGCGTTGCTTCTCGTGATGTGGCTCGTTCGTCAACACGGTTGGCGCAAAGGTGGCGGGACGCTGAAGGGCGAAGCACGAAAGGAGGCTTTGGCGGAACACGTCCGCAGTGGGGAACGCCTGTTGTTGGCCACCGTTGGTCTGGTGATGGTGGCCATTTTGGCCCGTGCTGCCGCCGGGTACATCGAAGAAGGACGAATCACGGCCATGCTGCTTCCGACCAACCTCCATGGCTGGACGGGTCCGCTTGGCTTGTGGGTGCTTTGGACCACGGTACGGCAGGGCCGGCAGGCCTTGGCCGCGATGGAAGCCAAAGAGAGCATCGTGGCCTCTCGTACACGCCATGGAAGGGCCGCAGACCTCATGCTGATCCTCGTCGGCGTGCACGCCTTCCTGGGATTTCTCTACACCTTTGCTGTGTTGTCCTGAACGTTCGGAACATGGCTTCAAAAAGACCTGCAGGCGCGAACCGCCATGGAAAGCGGCTCTGACCCGTCTGTGTTCGAAGACCGCCTGCTCTACAAACTCGGCCTGTTCACCCACGACCGTGCAAAAATGGTGCTCGCCGTTGGGCTTGTTTTCACCCTCGGCTTGGCCTCAATGATGGTCCTTGTCGAACCAGATTGGGCCGAATCCTTTGGCGAAGGCGACTTGGAATCGAGCGAGGTGTTCAGGTCCCTTGGTGCAGATTTTGGTGACCCCGACGCTGAGAACACGGAGACCTTCTACATCCTTGTCCACCACCCCAACGGATCACCAAGCGACACCGACATCGTTGCTGCTGTGAACAACGTCGTCGCCCATCTGGAAGACGATGACACGGTGCATGTGGTGCGGGCATGGGACGTCGACGCGGCCAACAGGAGCGCTCACGTCTCCGACGACGGCGAGTGGTCCCGCTCCTCTGTGCAGATCACCCAAGGGCGAAGCGAGGCGAAAGCCCTGCTCAAGGAGCACTGGAAGGACATGGAGCAAGCGATCCTTGACGCTGACATGCACCTCGAAGACGAGGGTGACGTCACGGTGTACATTGCAGGACCTCTGGCCACGGACGCGACGTTCGACCTGCGGCTCAAGGACGACCTGATCAAGTCTGAGATTGGCTCGGCTCCCTTGGTGGCCGCCGTTTTGCTCATCGTCTTCGGTTCCCTCGTGGCGGCCGCCCTTCCCCTGGGCATCGGCATTTTGACCGTCATCAGCGCGTTCGGCGTCACGATTTGGTTGTCCACCCTCGACGGTGCAAACGTCAACAACTTCGCTGGGAACATCATCACGCTGCTTGGTTTGGGCGTGTCCATCGATTATTCCCTCTTCGTGGTGTACCGTTACCGTGAGGAGCAGGCCAACGGCCATGACATCCGAACGGCCTTGGCCGTGACCTCGGCCACCGCGGGCCGTGCCGTGTTTTACTCTGGAATCACCGTCGCAATCGGCCTGACGGGGTTGCTGTTCTTCGAAAACACTGGCGCGCCCTCGCTTGGCATCGGCGGCACGCTCGCCGTGACCTTGGCCATGCTGACTTCGGTCATCATGCTCCCCGCTTTCCTGGCCGTGCTTGGCGACAACATCGACCGGTTCCGGGTGCCCTTTGGCATGAACCAAACCGTCTCCGAAGACGGCTTCTGGGCATGGATCGCCAACGCGGTCATGGCCAAGCCCGTCGCCGTGCTGGTACCGATTCTCATCCTACTCCTCGGCGCAGGCGCACCCTTCCTCAACGCGGAATGGGGCGTCACAAGCATCCGTTCGCTGCCTCCTGATGACATGTCGCGCAACGGACTCGAAGAGATGGAAATCATCTGGGCCGGAGCCTCGGACAAATCCCTCTTCCTTGCTTACGATGCGGCAGCACACCCACTCGACGAAGAACAACTCCGCCACGTCCATGCCCTGGGCATGACGCTCTTGGAGAGAGACGACGTTGAGCACGTATTTGCTCCAGGATATTTCGAACCCAACATGACCGCAGACGACGTGGTCCAGTTCTGGTCCGCGCCTGCGGAGTTCCTGACGCCAGAACAGGCGGGCCAACGTGAGGCATTGCGCGCCGGGTTCATCAGCGCCGACAACGCTTCGACCCTCATCCAACTGACCTTGGTCGACGATTGGAACAGCCCCGAAGCCCTCGAGGCCGTCCGCGACATCCGCTCTGAGCGTGACGGAGGAGAGTGGAATGCGTTCAACGGAACCGTCCCGTTGGTGGGTGGCCTTGCTGCCTACAACCTCGACGTCGTTGACGCTGTGGCCGACAAATTGCCCATTTCGATGGCATACATTTTCTTCGCGACGTGTCTCATTCTCTTCGTCCAGGTCCGCTCCGTCATCATTCCGCTGAAGGCCGTGGTGATGAACATCCTGAGCGTGACGGCCACCTTCGGCATGCTTGTGTTCATCTTCCAAGAAGGCGGACTTGGTATCGACGAACTGATGAATTTCACACCGGAACCCATCGATCCAACGACCCCTGTGATGCTTTTCTGTATCGTGTTCGGCCTTTCCATGGATTACGAAGTGCTGATGCTTTCGCGCATCCACGAAGAATGGGAGCGCACCGGTGACAACACGCTGGCCGTTGCAAACGGTTTGCAAAAGACCGGTCGCCTCATCACGGCTGCTGCTGCAATCATGGTGCTGGTGTTCAGCGCCCAAATCTTCGCCTCAGTGGCCATCATCAAGATGTTCGGCATGGGCTTGGCCCTCGCCATTCTCGTCGACGCAACACTGGTTCGGGCACTGGTCGTTCCAGCCACGATGCGCCTCATGGGGCCGCTGAACTGGTGGTCGCCCAAATGGATGGGCGGCGGCTCGGCTCCAAGCAAGCGCGAAGAAGAGTGATCACGTCAACTCAGGCAACGTGGCCCACATTTTGAGCCAATGGGCGAGGTTTCGCTCCACGTCCTCCGCCTCAACCGGACGGTCTTCGGGCTGGCCTGAATCGCTGAGCGCTTGCACGCGGCATCCGCACGCGTTCGCATGACCCCCTCCTGTTTCGTCCAATGAGGTGGCCAAGCGGGACAGGTCGACCTTTCGACGCCCGGAAAAGAAGGAATTGGCGTAGAAACTCGCCGACAAGGGCGGCCGGTCGTCGCGATCAACGGCTCCATCCACGTGCCCATGAATCACGCAACATGCGTCAGCAGCCTCACCGACATGGGCGGTGATGAGGTAGCCGCTGGCCCTTTGAGGCAAGCCATCCATCCTGCAAATGGCCAATCGGTCCACCACCGTGGTTTGCTCACGGACGGCGTCAATGGCCGCTTGCCGATCTTTGGCGGCGGCCAACAACCGTTCGGCCACTTCGGAATCGGCGATCAATTCGGCTTCCGTGGCCCCCTCTGCAAGCAAACGCAACACGTGGTGCATGAAGTCGGTCTGCGAGGTCCCAAGGCAACGGGCCAAGCGGACGAGTGGCCCATCGGCAAGGAACACATCGCGCTCAATGCCTCCAGAATCGATGGCATCAACGAAGGGCATCAGCGTGGCCAGATGCGCCAAGTCACTGACAGGAGCCACGAGGTTGTGCGCCACCCTGGCGGCAGACGGTTCTGCAGCCCAATCCAAGCGACCTCCGGCCGCCTTGAAGGTGGCAGCAGTGGCCTCATCGGGCCGGTTGGTCAGGTGATGGTCCACGTACCAGCCGCATGACGGGTGAAACGGAAGATCCACGATGACGGTCCTGTGATCGATGACGTCGTCGAGGTGCCCGCTTCGAACCAAAGCAGGGTGAGCGAAGATGACTTCTGTGTCGGGAAGGGCGCGTTGGAGGATGGCCGCAGCGCACAGCCCGTCGAGGTCCGCATCGGCCACGATGCGGTGGACCTCGGGAAAGAGGGCTTCCACCATGCCGCAAGGCGGTTGATGGGGGGACATGAACGTGCCGTGGGGAGGAAAGGCCATCAGCACCTCACGGGTGGAAGACCCCATGGAGACCTCATGCGGCGTCGTGTTGGTCAACCTTGGAGCGGTGCTGTTGCTCCAATATCCACAAGGCCACTGGGATTTCCCGAAGGGGCACATCGAAGCAAGCGATGCAAACCACAAGGCCACCGTGCGCAGAGAATTGAAGGAAGAGACGGGCATTGTCGACGTGTCCTTCGTGGAAGGTTTTCATCGCCAGACGGCGTACACCTTCACGCACAAAGGACGGCGCATCGAAAAAGAAGTGCATTGGTACCTTGCCGAGACGGAATCCCTTGACGTCGTGCTCTCTCATGAGCACAGAGGCCATCTCTGGCTGGATTGGGATGCGGCAGCATCACAACTGACCCACGATGCGGGGCTTCAGGTCCTTCTTGGAGCCCGGGCGCACATGCAACGCTTGGGTCGAGATTGATCACACGCCAGCTACATCGTCGTCGTGTTGCCGCTGCAATCGAAGCATCTTGCTGATGCCGTCTTCAGAACCACGACGCCCGAGGGGTTTCCACAACACCTCGTCTTCGCCCAAACGAAGGGCGCACCAACGTCCCATCACAAAGCACCAATCCGACAAGCGGTTGACGTAGACCAACACAAGGCTCCGAACCGCTGGCTCACCCTCAGATTCGCGCAAGGCCACCAAGGTCCGTTCAAGCCGGCGCACGGTGACACGAACGTGGTGGAAACTCGCAATCAGCGGAGATCCTCCAGGGAGAATGAAGCTGGTCAAGGGCGGCAATTCCTCGAGCATCTCGTCCATCTCTTCGAGCAGAACGTCGGCGTGTTCCTGACCCAGCACCATCATGCCTTCTGGCATTCCACCGGGTGGCGTCGCAACTTCGGCTCCGAGGTCAAACACCTCGCTTTGCAAACGGTCCAATGCTGCGAGGACCACTTGCCCTGTACGGCGCACGTTGGAGCGCGGCCCTCCGTCGTCATGCCAGCCGTCAAGGGAAAGCGTTGCAGCACGAACTGAGCCAAACGCAGCGTTCACTTCGTCGCAAAGCCCCACTCCTTCGAGCCGGAGGTCGCCTTTTGATCGGCGGCTGCCGTCCACCAAACCCGTCGTACCGTCGTCGCCGGTTCCTGTGTGGACACGGGTGATGCGCACCATGCTCAGTCCTCGGTCAGGCCTCTATCAAGGGTTTGCGCTGCAGGAAGCCCTCTGAAATCTCGTGGTACCACTCGATGTCGTCTTCCTCCTCTTCCCAACCAAAAGCCACCACGCGGGCGTCCACAACACCAAACCATTGCAGGCGCCCGGGGTCGAGGCTGACCACGTGCGTGCCGTGAGATTCCATCTCTGAAACGACCTCTTGCCATTCCGTGATGGTCCGTGCGGTCAGGTCCGCGACCTCCTTGACCGTAGGGTGCTCGGGAGGAAGGCCGTCGAGAAGATGCTCAATTTCCTCGGCAAGCGCGTTGACGTCGTCGTGCAAGGCTTGCAGCACCGCGAGACTGCGTCGCCCCTGAACAAGCAAGCCTCGTGCCTCATCGATGGAGACAAGGAAGGCGTTTCGAGGCATGCCCTCACCCGCATGGCAGGCTGCCGTTGGCGACATGGGTCGGCCAGCGTACGTGCCTTCGTCCACGTTCATGTGAGAAGAAAACCCACCGAGGGCCCTTCAAGGCATCGAGCCTTCACGCCACTGTGGCGTTCTTTTTCTCAGCGGTGACCCGATGCACACCTCGATGGATCAACCATCCCGCGCCGGCCAGCCAAAGGAGGCCTTCGGCCACGAGCAAGGGCACATACAGAGGTCCGAGGCCTTCGAAGAGCAGTTGAGCGTCGTAGGGCAGACCATAGCGGCCCATGTACAGGGACTGGGAGAGGAGGTTCGCGCAGAACCAAGCCACAAGGGCCATCCACACCCATCGGCCACCCTGACGCTGTTTTGCCATGTTCCTAAATCGACGTGCTGTGATATAAGTCACTGTATTCGATGCTCATGCTTCTTCGCGGTTTGGCCACCGCTGGCGCGCGTCCGGCACCACGCGAAGGATGGCGCTTTCCACGGCTTCAATCCATGCCGAGGCAACCGCACCTTCCCCGCCGGAGGACACCAAGGACGCCTCCCAGCCTTCAGCTTCCTGAGGCTGTTCGAGCGCTGCATGAATGCGATGAAGCGCAAGGTAGGCCATTGGATTCAGGTGCGGCTCATCCGTGGCCCAGCCACGTTCGAAACACGCGATGGCCCCCCGCTCACCGGAAAGTGCGCCACGCTGAAGCGCCACCATGCCTGCCTGACTCCATGCAAGCGGCAACTTGCCGATCAACAAGCCCCTGAACACAAGGTAGGTTTGGCCCATCCCAAGCAGAACAAGAGCCAAGAAATCGACCCACTGCTCAACGGTGCTCAACGTGGACCATGTGCGGGCCATAAGGCCACCAATGCCAACGCACAACAGGAAGCCGGACAACGGCGCCACAATCACGTCCCTTCGGGTTCGGACGATGTGAGCGAGGCCTGCAAGGACGCCGAACGCACCGAGCACGCTCAACAACGCCAGCAATCCATCTACGCCAAGTGGGCGTGGAGCGGCGGTCCCCATGGCGAGCAATGCGGCGATCACAAGCAAGGTTGCACCATAGCGAAACGACGGTTCTGGGAAGGGTTGCTGGCGAGACAAACGGACCAGCAGGAGCCCAATCAGGCTCAGCAGGCCCAAGAGGACCCAGACCAAGGTCGCGTCGTCGGAGAAGGGGCCCACGATGCGCCGTGTGGGGCGTCGGCTTTCAAGTCCGTTCTTCGTCCTCGACTCGCCCACGATGATAGGCAGTCCCGCGATGAATCTCTGTCGCCCGGTAGAGTTGCTCAAGCAGCACCACGGTGGCGAGTTCATGCGGCATGGTCAGCGTAGAAAGGGAGAGCCTGCGCACGCCCTTGCCCGCCTTGCCCCAACCGTCAGGAGGACCGACCATCAGGTGCACGTCTTCGCTGGACAAGCCCCATGCCCGAACCATGTCGGCGAAGGCGAGGCTGTCGGGAGCATCCCCTGCCTCGTCGAGCAGGATGCGCTCAGCGCCTTCGGGGGGCGAAGCAAGGTACGCCTCAACCGGGGTCTTGCCAGGGTGGGTTTGGACACGAACGCCGCGCTGGCGCAGCCGGGTGGTGTACAGCTCAATGCCCGCAACCATGGACCGCTCCTTGGGGCGGCCATGGAGGTGGACGGTGATGCGCCCCATGCACCGCTCATGAGGCGCTGCTGCATGGGTTCTTCGCTGGACAACCTCAAAGCAGGTCGGTCCGAACCAGCACCATGGGCTGGCGTTTGCCGTGGAAACGACGGTCCCGCCACGAGGACCGAAATCCACCGCTGCGCCGGGACACGCGTGCATGGTTGACCGCCTTGCGTGAAGTGTGCGAACGTCACTTCGACCAGCCTCAGGCCGGACGGATGCGGGTGAGGGAACTCCAAGTGGAATGGCGCGAGGCCAACGCTGAGGGGACGCTGGATGATGCAGGACACCTCGGCTTGGAACGACGGGCCTACCGCCTGCTCAACGGAGACGATGAAGCATGGTTGATGTGGCTCGACGACTTGGCCTTCTGGCAGCCCGGGTGGAATCCGGACGAAGTGGATGAACAGGCTTGATAGCACGCCGCCATCAGCCAACATCATGGGCCAGCGACCCACGCTTCACATACTGTATTCCTGTCCATTCTGTTGGAAGGTACGCGGCCTGATTGAACACCTCGACATGGACGTGGACTACGTCCCCGTGAACGGCATGAAGATCCGAAAGGAGGTGGCCTTCGCCGGGGATTGGGGCAAAGTCCCGGTCTTCACCGATGAAAACGGTCACCACATCGTTGACTCCACGCCCCTCCTGCGCCATATCGACGCCACCTACAACGACGGGAAACTTGCAGCGCTCGGCGATGCTGCCCGTCAAGACGAATGGATGACCTGGGTGGACACACACATGTCGAAAGCCACGGTTCCCATCCTCTACGGCAGCCTTGGCTCCGCCCTGAAGACGACCACACGCATCTCGAAGATTGAGAAGTTCGGATTTCTCTCCAAGCGCCTGTACGCCTGGGCAGGCTTCCCCATCATGTGGGGCATCATCGCCCGCAAGCGGGTCAAGAAGGACGGGCGAACGCCGAAGAAACTCTGGCATGACTTGCTGAGTGAATTCACCGGCGCCTTCGAGGGCCAGCCCTTCTTTGGCGGCGACCAGCCCGATTTGGTCGACTTCGCCGCCTTCGGCTACATGCGATCGGTTTTCCCCTTCCCACAATTCGATCAGCTTCGCGACCACGAGGCGGGGATGGCTTGGTACAACGGGATGAGTGGCACGCTCCGCGGAGCGTGATGGCGTGAAGGTCGGCCCCCTGACCTTCGCCAAAGTGAAGGCGGGCACGACCCACGTGGGGGACAACCGCGGAGGATGGATCCACGCCGGCCAACGGCCGAGGCACGAAGTGCGCTTGCCTGCCTTCTACGTCCTCGAATCGCCCCTTTCTGCGGAAGACGTGGCATCCCTCAGTGGTCTCGAGAAGGGCGAACAAAAGGGCGCCCATGACGGCGTGGATGCCGCGCTGCTTCAGCGCATTTGCGCTGCTGTTCGCCCCCTTGTCGATGAGGGCCTCGAGGTTCGACCTCCGAGTTTGGCGGAGTGGACGATGGCCCGAGAAAGCGGGGTACTCAAACCCAAACAGGGGGCGCTCGAGGTGCTGGCTGATGCGCCCTTCTCGAACCATCGGGGTGCACCGATGGACGGGCGACCAAGGCAGGGATCAGGCCACGGCCCGCTCATGGAGCAGTTGGCCTGCATCGAAGTCCACCCTCACAAAATCACGGCGACGGCCACATCCTCCGTCCCCATGGACCGACCTCTTCCAGGCACGGTGCTGCGGCTTGTGTTGAGTCCGAAACGCACCACGCCTCCACGAACGGTACCGAAACAAGCCGATCGCGCAGCAAACATTCGCATCGAAGCATTGAGCACTTTGCTCATCGGCGTGGTTCCTTCCTTCCTCATTCCCGTGGTGCGGGGCTTCGGAAGTTATGCCTTGGAAGGTTGGGCCAACCTGCTGTTCGGTGGTTTGGTCGCCGGTTTTGTCACTGGAGCCGTGTGGCGACCACGGCGTCCCACGGTCCGCTGGGAAGACGGTGAAGTTCAGGACGACGTGGAGCGAAGCGTATCCCAGTAGGAATCGCCCCGGCATGCATCGGCCACGCACAACGTCGCCATGTTCACAATGTCGCGTACCTCGTCGTTCCGTGCAACGATCTGCACAGGGAAGGTGGTGCCTTCGAGGATTGGGCCGATCATTTCTGCATCTGCCAGTTGTTCCAGCAACTTGTAGGCGATGTTGGCAGCGGCAAGGTTGGGGCAGACCAAGACGTTGGCAGGCCCTTGGAAATTCAGGAAGGGGTACTCGGCTTGGACCCTGGGGTCGAGGGCGGTGTCCGCCTGCATGGGGCCGTCGATGAGCAGGGTCGGGTCCAACTCTCGTGCCGTCGCCACCGCTTCTTCGAGGCGGGTGCTGCGTTGCTCCCTGTTGCTGCCAAAGTTCGAGAAAGAAAGCATGGCCACGCGGGGCTCAAGGCCGAAGCGTCGGGCCACTTTCGAGGTCTGAACGGCAATTTCAGCCAACGTGCGTTGGTCGGGGTAAATGTTGACCGTCGCATCGGCGAGAATGATGAGGCGGCCTGCCACGGACACCACGTAACATCCGACGATGCAGTGGCCTTCTGGATGCGTTCCGAGGTTCTGAATGGCGGGCTTCAGCACGTCGGCGTAGGTTCGTCCCACGCCACCCACCATGCCGTCGGCATCGCCGGCCTTCAGCATGCTCGAACCGAAGTACGGGCGGCTCTTGAGGAGCCGTTCTGCATCCGCAAGCGTGACGCCTTTCCTCGCCCGTTGCCTGGCCAATTCTGGCGCGTAGACGCCTTTTCGTCGCTCGTCCTTTCTCGGGTTGACGATGGTGTGCTCAAACTCCAGACCAAGGTGCTCGATGCGGCGGCGAATGCGGTCGGGCGGGCCCAAGAGGATGGGGTGACAGATCTGTTGATCCGACAATTGAGCCGCGGCACGCAGCACGCGCTCTTGGTCCCCTTCAGGGAACACGATGCGCTTTCCTCGGCCACGAACTTGGTTGATGACGCTGCGCATCAGCGCGTAGCTTTGGCCGAGGCGTCCTTCGAGTTCCTCTCGGTACTGCAATGCATCGAAATCGTCGGACGACAAGCCCGCAACGCCTTCTTCCACGGCTGCTTCAGCGACCGCGCTGGCTTCCCAAATGAGCACGCGTCGGTCGAAGGGTTTGGGAATGATGTACTCGGGACCGAAGTGCATCTCAAGTCCATCGTACGCTTCTGAGATGTAATCCGGCACGGGCTCTTTGGCCAGTTCAGCCAAAGCTCGGGTGGCGGCCATTTTCATGCCCTGCGTGATGTCACGTGCTCGAACGTCGAGCGCGCCTCGGAAGATGTAGGGGAATCCAAGCACGTTGTTGACCTGGTTCGGATAATCGGACCGACCGGTAGCGATGATGGCATCGTCGCGGACCGCCTTGACCTCGTCGGGCGAGATTTCGGGCGTTGGGTTGGCCAACGCAAACACAATCGGGCGCTCGGCCATCTTGGCCACCATGTCGCCGGTGACCAATCCTCCACGGGACAAGCCGAGCATGACGTCGGCCCCCACCAGCGCGTCGCTGAGGTCGCCGGCCGGCCTGTCTTGGGCAAATGGGGCCTTGTAGGCGTTGATTTCTCCGGCATCCAAACGCGACTTCGTCACGATGCCCTTGCTGTCGCACATCGTGATGTGCTCGCGTCGGACGCCACAGGCCACGTAGTGGTTGGCGCATGCAATGGCGCTGGCGCCAGCACCGATGACGACGACCTTGACGTCCTCGATGGATTTCCCTTGCAGTTCACATGCGTTGATCAGCGCGGCGGCTGAGATGATCGCCGTACCGTGCTGATCGTCGTGCATCACCGGGATGTCGGTCGCCTCAGCGATGCGTCGTTCAATTTCGAAGCACTCTGGAGCCTTGATGTCCTCGAGGTTGATGCCTCCGAAGGTTTTCGAAATCGCCACCACGGTGTCGATGAAGCGTTCAGGGTCCGTCTCGTCGACTTCGATGTCAAACACGTCGATGTCGGCGAAGGTCTTCAGCAGCAGACCCTTCCCCTCCATCACGGGTTTGCTGGCCAAGGCACCAATGTCACCAAGGCCAAGCACGGCCGTACCGTTGGAAATCACGGCCACGAGGTTTCCTTTGGAGGTGTAGCGGTAGGCGTCCTCAGGACGTTCCGCGATCTCCAAACACGGGTACGCCACGCCCGGTGAATAGGCCAGGGAAAGTTCGTGCGCCGTGGCGTGGGGCTTGGTGGGCACGACCTTGATTTTTCCACGGGGCGAAGCCTCGTGGTACTCCAAGGCTTCCCGCTTGAGGCGCTCTTCGCGCGATGCTTCTGCCATCTTCCTCGGGGCCCTCGGCGACGCGCCCCGGTTTGAGCCTTCTGTGGTGTGGCTTGGCACACCGCCAATTCCGGTTGGTGCGCTCGCCTACGGAGGACCGTTGAAGAACCGTCGCAGGCAGTTGTTGGTTGTGCACAGGTCACGCGTCATCGCCACCATCGGACCTTCCTGCGACAACGAGGAGACCCTCGCGGCCATGCTGAAGGCCGGTCTGGATGTGGCTCGTCTGAACTATTCGCACGGCGACCTGCCCTCGAAAACGGCCACCATCGAGCGTCTTCGGGCCGCTGAGGACGCCTCTGGTCGTCCCCTTGGGGTCTTGGCCGACCTGCCCGGCCCCAAGCTCCGCCTTGGTCGATTTCCTGGCACCGTCCACCTTGAGCGCGGCAGCAGCGTGACGTTGTGTTGCGGAGAAGAGTTGGCTGAGGACGTCAGCAACCTTGCCTTTCCTGTGCCCTACGCTTCGTTGGCTCAAGAGCTCCAAGTCGGAGATCCTGTGCTTCTCGCTGACGGATTGATCCGGCTGGAAGTTGAATCCATCATGGGCGAAACAGTGACCGCGCAGGTCCTCGACGGAGGGCATCTGAGCGAGCGAAAAGGGATCAACGTGCCCCGCACCATGGTCTCCCTTCCGGCCATTGGTGAGAAAGACGAGGCGTGCCTCAAACACGCGCTTGCCAATGGCGTGGACTTCGTGGCCGTTTCCTACGTACGAAGCGCAGCTGACTTGGAGCCAGCACGCCGCATCATCGCTGAGGCGGGCCTGCACACATGGGTCGTCGCCAAAATCGAGCACCCTGCTGCCCTCAACGACCTCGACGCCATCGTTGACGCTTCTGACGTCGTGATGGTCGCCCGAGGTGATTTGGGCGTGGAGATTCCACTCGAGGAGGTCCCCGCGGCCCAGGAACGAATCATTGGCATGTGCCTCGCACGCGGGAAACCGGTCATCGTGGCCACGCAGATGTTGGAATCAATGGTGGATCATCCACGGCCCACGCGGGCGGAGGTCAGCGATGTGGCCACGGCCATCCGCCAGTTCACGAGCGCTGTAATGCTGTCTGGAGAAACCGCCACGGGAGCCTACCCCGTTGAGGCTGTCTCGACCATGGTTCGAATTGCTGAACGTGCGTCCATGGCCATCGACGGACTTCCAAGTCCACCTGCGCTGGCGATGTTCCGAAGCACCCGAGCGATCACCGGAGCGGCGGTCAAACTCGCCGCGGACGTGGGGGCCGCCCGGCTCATCGTGGCCACACGGCACGGCAGTGCCGCCCGCTTGATGGCCGCTCACCGTCCGCAGCGTCCCATTCTGGCCATCACCAACCGCATGCGTGCACTGCGACGTACCACGATGCTCCCTGGCGTCAGCGGACACTTGGTCGAAGAACAACCGCGTTCACGGGACACCGTCGGTGCGGCCGTGAAGGCGATGGTCGAGGCCGGGCAAATGCACCCAGGAGAGAAGGTCGTCACGGTGACGGGTTCCCCGAACGCCATCAGCGGACGGACCTCAACCATCCGCCTCGTAGGCGTGGACGACGAAGGGCATCTTCGCATGCTTGAATGAGGGACCAAGCGCTTTCCGGGTTGATGTTTGTTTAAACATGCAAACCGACTCCTTATACCTGCGACGAAGACCAAGCAAACATGGCAGGGCGCATGGCAGCGGTCTCCAGTGGCATGCGGCTGCATGCAACTGGACTTGTTGCGCTCATGCTCCTCAGTCTGGCAACCCCGCTCATCATGCCGAACGCCATGGCCCACGAGGACGCTGGTGGAACCGTCTGGCCAATGAACGGAAGCGAAGACACCGGTTGGGTCACGCTGGATGCCATCACGCCTGATGGAATCCAACCTGCAAGCGCGGATTGGAACCTGACCTTCGCCCCGGGCGCCACCCTGGACAACGTCTCCTTCCAACTGCGCGTGTCCGGCGCTGATGGGATGATCATCGACTCGCCCCTGATGATCGCGGGTGGATCGGTTGGCTCAGCGCTGCTCGATTTGAGCAACGAAGGGTGGATGGGTCAAACCCTGGACCTTGACGGCGGCGACCCCTTCATGGGACGTACCTCGACCAGCGGACTCTCGTCCAGTTGGACCTTGCCGGGAGGGGCCACCGTCACCGACCTTGTGATCCAGGCCTTGGCCCCAGCAGACCCGACGGTGTCCCTCAAACCATTGTCCTTCGAACCCAGGGCGAGTGCCGTTCACCCGGACGACGGTCGTCTGTGGTTGGCCGTGGATGACGACGTCCTCGTCATCGATGCGGCCATGGCACCTCCGACCATTGACATCGTCGAAATCCCCGACGTCGTCACCATCGTGGATTTGGAAGTGGACGTGAGCCACGGCCAAGTCCTCGTGCTTGGCACCGATGCCATGCATGCGTTGGACCTTGACACCGGTGCCTTGGCCCCCCTTCCACTCAACGAAAGTACCGTTGGAAACAACGCTCCCATTCAGCGCTTGGCCACCGACGCAAGCGGCAACGTGATCGCCGTCGGAGACGCGTGCCTGCACGAGCGTTCAACCGACGGAACGTGGTCGGTTTTGTCGGGCTGCACCACGAACACCTTCCCCATGTCTGCCAGCGCAGAAATCCTCGCCATGGAGGTCTTCAACGGGCTGATTCACGTCAGCCTCGCCGGCGATGGCGTGATTCGCTACGACCCTGCATCAAGCACGTCCACGATTTGGACCACGGCCAACGTGCTCCACTCTGACGTCATCACTCGAATGGTGCAGATGGGCGGACAGATTCTCTTTGCTTCGGACGATGCGGGCATCGGCCGTTACAATCCTCAACTCAACCTTTGGCAGGCGACATGGTCCAGTGCGAATTGGTTGGCCGATGACCAGATCAACGGCCTTGAGGTCATTGGCAACGAGTTGTGGGTGCTCGCCGGCGCATCGATCCAACGCTATGACATCAACTCAGGCGTCTTCACCACCCACAACGGTCCTGCCGACCTTTCGGACGCAGGCCTTGGAGGCGACGTGCCGGTGATGATGGGGTGGCCTGCGGGCGGCCTCCGTGCACCAAGCAACCACACCCTCCTCATCGGAGATGGCACCGGGACCTTCCTCAGGATGGCACCAGGCGCCACACCGATGGTTCAGAACGACCTCGTGCTGGCCACGAGCCCTCCCATCTCAGAGATGACCGCGGTGGCGGCTTATGGCGACGAAGTACACGTCGGAGGCGACGACCTTGTGGCCGTGTACAACTCAACGCAGCGCCGCTGGACCGGTTCCACGGAAATCGTTGGGGTGCCAACGGCGATGGTCGCCACGGCCGACGCCCTCTGGGTGGCCACCGAAGAACACGGTTTGGCTCATATCGACGGTGCGACGGGGAGCCTTCAACAATACACGAGAGACCCGAGCTGGAACGCCATCGTCGGCCTTGCTGTCGACGAAAGGGACGTCGTGATGACGCACGAAGACGGAGGCGTCAGCGTCTGGAATTTGACGGACCTGACCAACGGCAACGCGCCATGGGAAAGCGGCACGACCAGTGACGTCCCCGCGGACGCCACGGGCGAAGTGGCGATTTACAACCGCACCGCCTACCTCGCCAGCGAAGGAGGCCTGCTCCGGCTCGATTTGGACGGCGGCCCTGCATGGCAGACCTCGTGGGGCAGCACCGGCATCGACCAATCCTTCTACGCCCCAATCGTAGAGTACCAAGGCGTGTTGCACTACGGCCTGTACGGCTACGGCGTGGTCCGCATTGACCTTGCGAGTGGAGAACTCCTCGAGCCGCTGCTCGACGGAAACGGAAACGGCGCGAGAGGCGCCTTGCCAAGCGACGACGTGTTTAGCATCGAGGTGACGAACATCCGCGGTTCTGCAGAACTTGCGATCGGCACCCAATCCGGGGCCATCTTGTGGGACGGAAGCAGTGCGTACAACGTTCCTGGTGGACGCAACTGGGACGAACGGCCCGGCCAGCACTTCGAATTCATGGATTTGGGCTCGTATCTGTATGCCGCCACCAACCTCGGAGTCTGCCGTTGGCAAGTGGACTCTGCTGGAGGATTGGACATCGACGAGTGCCTGACGGTGTACGACGGCATGCCCAACTGGGCGACCTATTCGCTCGGCCACAACAGCACGCACATCTTCGGTGGTACACTCAGCGGCGTTGGCGTCATCGCCCGCAGCTCCTTCACCGTGGTCGACACCTGGGAAACCCAAGCCGCTGACAACGCGCCTGTGGCCGTGGTCGACGACGTGGCCTACATCGGCTTGGACGGCATCGGTGTGGCACGATGGGATCTGACCAACGGAGCATGGCAGAACCTGTGGACCTCGAGCGGCGTGTTGGACACAAACGGCATCACCGGGCTGGTGGCCGGCGCACAAGCCAACACCCTCTGGGTGGGTGGAGACGACGGGTTCCAACTCATTGACGTCATCAACTCAACCGAGTTGGTCGACATCGAGAAAACCAGCGGTTTGTACTACGATAACGGCGATCCGTACGACCTCATCATGATCGGTGACATGCTCCACTACAACCAACGCACGGCCTCCGACAGAATCTACCGCATCGACACCAGCGACTATTCTTCAGCGACCAACTATCTCGACATCGGTATACACCTCAACGAGGGGAGCCTGGACGTCGCGGGCATGGGTCGCATGGGCGACGTCATCGTCGCGAGTGCCGTCTCCAGTCAATGGTGGAACATCGAGGGAAGCGGTGGCATCGTCCGCTGGAACGCCACCAGCAACAGTTGGCTGTCCGACATTCTTCCAGACACCTCGATTGAGGTGGTGGAGGTCCTACAGACCGCAAACGGCGACACATGGATTCAATACGGTGACGACGGCGTGGAGGTGCTCGACGCCAACGGCACTCGAGTGTTGGGCTGGTCCGCCAGCGAGACGCCGGACTTGCCCAACGGCCAAGGCGGCTACCCGATGGGTGGCGGCATGGTGGAATGGGGTGGAAACGTCTTGTTCGCCTCCGAAGATGGCGTCGGCGCCTACGATCCAACCACAGGCACGTGGTCCACGTATTGGACGTCCACGAGCACGCCTGAAGTCTACGAACTTTGGACCGACGGAAACGTCCTCTTCATCGGCGCCACCAGCGGCCAAGGCTGGGATCCTGACGGGGTGGTGATCATGGAGGACGCCAACGGCACCCAGACCACGGTGCTCTCCTCAAACGGCGGCGATTTCTCGAACGCCTATCCGATCAGCATCGAGGCGTGCGACGGCATGGTCTGGACGGCCTTCTTCCAACTGTCGGGTGGAGCCCAAGTCATCGGCGTGGACCCGAACGGGGTCGCGGCGGACGTGGTCATCGATGGGCAAGACTTCGGGACCAACGCTCGACCGGCCGCTCTGGCCTGCTCGGGTACAGAATTGCACGTTGGTTTCTGGTCGGTCAGCGCTGGCGTCATCGTCTGGGACCTGGCGACCAATCAGGTGGTCGACCAACTTACCAGTGCAGACGGCATGAGCAATTCGCCTGTGTACTACGACGCCATGGCGACGGTCGGGCCCGCAAGTGCTCCTTCCATTGCCGTGGGTTACGACACGAACAATGGAGACGGAGGTTATGCCGTGTACGACGTCGCCAACCGCATCCCAACCGTCCGAGAGCAAGGAGCCCTCGTCACCACGGTGGACCGCGCATCGAACGGGGCGGTTGTGTACGGCATCCCCGGCTTGAGCTCCGGCTATAGTCAGGTCGGCACGTGGTGGCCGTCCACCGGTGCGTCCCTCATCGGAAGTCGCATCCAACTCAACTCAGGATCCGTCTCGGCCTTGGCCGGATCGGGCACCACCCTCTATGCGGCCACCTACGACTCCATCGCAGGATTCGGGAGCTCCACCGGCGGCAGCGCGCTGTTGATTGGCGATGTGGCCAGCAACGGAACCCTGACGTGGACCGAGGGCCATGTGATGCCCTCGGGGATGCGGGCCAGCTCGCTGGCCATTGGCAGCCAAGCCGTGCACGTCGCGACCGCGCCAAGAGGCGGTGGCAACGGCGGTGGACAAGGTGTTGGTTTGCTGACCCTTGACCTGGTGAACAGCACATGGTCCACGGCCAGCAACGGCCTTTCCGACGACCTCGACGGC
>DALQ01000102.1:48898-63032 GCA_002496845.1 Euryarchaeota archaeon UBA495 | reverse complement strand
AGCGACGCCTTCGTCGACGGTGGTGCCCTTGGCGGTCTGCCGTCCAATACCATCCTTGGCTTGTCCCGCACCTCGGCATCAGACGTGGTCCACATCGCCACCGACGCTGGCGTGGGCCGATTTGATCGGAGCATGGACGGTTGGGACACGCCCATCACCACCGTGAACGGACTTGCCTCGAACAACGTCGAGGACGTCCTCACGTGGTTTGATGGTGCTGGCTACGAACAGGTGTTGCTGGCGACCGACGGTGGCCTGGCGCTGTGGAACGCTTCCACGGACCAGATGATCGCCACATGGGACGACACCTCTGGCCTGCTCGAAACCTCGACGTGGGGTCTGTTCAGGAACGCAACCGACGGCACAGTGCTGCTGGCGCATGACGGACTCGGCACCTCGCGACCAGGAGCCACCGTCCTTGGCGCTTCTTCTACCGCCCCGGGTGGCTTTGTCGTAGACGACACCCACCGGTTTGACCAACTTCCGTCCAACGACGTGACCGCCGTGTCCGCCGATTGGTGGGGCCTCCACATCGCGACGGAAAGCGGCACCATGACCCATTGGAACGCCCTGAGCGAAGAATTCGAGGAGGGACTTGACCGCACCCCGACGAATCAGCGGGTTGAACGGATCGTGGCCGACGGCACCACCGCGGTCCTCATGACCGCCAGCGGATTGGTGCTCGTCGAGGCCTCTTCAGCAGCACATGCACAACTCGCCGCTGAAACCGTCGTCGGCATCAGCGACGTGGCCCTCGACGCCAGCGGTGCGATCTGGGCCAGTACCTTTGACGACGGTTTGGCGGCATGGAGCGCTCCACCCGGCTACCTGCCAGTGCCCAGCGCAGCCAGCCTCCGAGCCACGCCGCTCAACCTTGGGGTCGGGACTGGCTTTGCCGACGTGACCGAGTACCTGCATCCAGGAACCAGCATCGACCTGCTTGACCTCGTGGGCGTGGACGCACTGACCCTGCCCGCAGGAACGGCTGGCGGACTGACGCCCACCGCCCTTCCGTTGGTGTTCAGTTCAACCTCACAAGGTGCGGCTGTTTGGGCCTCCACCGATCTCCTGCTTTGGAACGGAACGTTCGAGATGGCCGATGACGCCTTCGTCAATCGCCTTCAATCCGCCGTGGACACCGGGCGTATGCTCAACGGGAACTTGACCGTTGAAACACAACTCTTCAGTCCGGTCAACGGCTCGATGGAGGTACGCCTCATCTACGATTGGAGCCGCACGGAGACGCCCATCGAACTGCTGGACCTCTCCGACCGACCTGACGACGGTGGTGGAGCGCTCCGTGCTTCGTGGTCCCTGGTTCACGACGACGACTTCGCGCGCTACCTCGTCTACGTCAAGGAGGATGGGTGGGCCACGCCTCCAACGGCTGCAGACCTCCAAACCTCGAACATCGAGCCTGACGCAGCCATCGCCCTCCACAGCCGCCTGCAAGCCGACGTGTTGACCGCAGGAGGTTCTCCCTTGGTGGACGGACGAGCCTACGAGGCAGTGATCGTCGTCGAATACGCCGATGGACGCCTTGGAACGCCTTCCATGCCTCTTGGCCCGGCAAGCCCAAGCGACGAGGTGCCTCGCCCGCCGAACAGCGGCGAAGCCATGCCCTCCACCTTGAGCAACGCCGCCGACGGAGACCTCGACGTACGTTGGGAGCGATGCACTTCATTGGACCATGCCTCGACCCGCCTCTACGCCTCGACGGTGGAGCGCACCGACGTCCTTGGACTGAGTCCTGTTCTTGATCTTCCAAAGACGGAAGGAAACGAAACCCTCCTCAGCCTGCAACCCGGTCGTGTCTACTGGATCGGCCTGACCTGTGTGGATGAAGCCGGGCAAGAAAACCTCAGCGACGCCCTCATCCTTGGCCCAGTGGTTCCCACCGGTGGCCTTGACGACGGCCGTGCACCTCCTCCCCTTGAGAACGTCGAAGCAGTGGACGCTCCCAACGACGAGGGTGGGCGTTTGCTGGTGACCTGGACGCCATCGATGGCCGTGGATTGTGCCTTCTACACCGTCTGGCTCCACGAACTGGGTGACCTCCAAAACATCGACCAAGCCGGTGAATCCGACGGCGCGTACGCCACACGCGTGGCGGACGCGGCAGCTGCCCTGCGCGACGGAACGCTCGTCTTCGAAGAAGCCGAAGTGGTGACGGATTGCGCCGCGAACGGCACGGTGGTGGACGACATCGGCGGTCGAGCGCTGGTGGACGGTCGCACCTACTTGGCCGCCGTAACGGCGCACGACGTGTGGCTGAACGTGGACCTGAGCCTTGGTGACAACACCATCATTGACGACGCCATCCCTTACAAGAACGTCATCGACGAAGGGGCGCCTCCCTCCCGCCTCCAGAACGTGCAGGCCTTCGATCACCCCGGCGATGACGGGACGGCTGTCGACGTGGTGTTCTCTCCGTCTGCTGCCGACGACTTCGATCACTACCTTGTCTGGACCTTCACGCAGGAAATCACCAACGTCAGCGCATGGCATCAAGGCGGCCTTCTCAGCGATTCCAGCACCGCCTTGCGCATTGACACGCAACAAATCGATTCCGACGGGTCTCCCTTTGAGATCACCATGAACGAAGCCCTCCACCAAAACGAGGACGGGACCTGGTCCATGGTGCCCATTGAGGACGGGATGACCGTGCATGTGGCCGTTACCGTGCACGACCTTCGAGGGAACGTCCATCTCGACGACCTGGCCACGGGTGACGCCCTTGCGGTGGACAACCTTGCCGACAAAGAAGCACCGGACCGAATCGAGGAATTGGTGGCCACCGATCGTCCAAATGACGACGGAAGTGCGGTGCTGCTGGAGTTCCTGCCTTCCACGGCCAGCGACGTGGACAGTTACGAGGTCTATGCGCTCAGTGCTCCGTTCAACCGGGTCAGTGAAAGCGCCACACCGAGCCTCATCCTCGGTCGCGCCCCGGTCTTCCCAGTGGTGGTTGATCGCTACTCTGACGGAAGTTCGCTTGAACCGGGATCCTTGGTGCATCTCGCGGTCGTGGTGCGCGACACCAGCGGTAACGCCCACCTGACCGACCTGGTCAGCGTCTCCGCTGAGCCCATCGACGATGGCGTTGAAGACCCCGGGATTTACCTCGAACCAATCGCCGGCGTCACGGTCGCTTGGCTCGATGAAACCGACGTGCTCGTGGCATGGGATCACACCAACGACCCCTCGGTCCGAGCCTACCGTGTCTACTTCGCCGATGAATCGTATGCAGACGTGGAGTCCGCAACACTGGCCGGGGAAGTCTTGACTTCAAGCTCGTTCAAGATCACCGCTGATGCCTTCCCTCAACTTGTGAATTCGACCGGCTGGTACATCGCCGTCACACCTGTTGATGACGCCTTTGAGCGAAAGACGGTGGAGCCCGTCTTCCTTGCGCCGTTGACCGAAAGCAGCGAACCCGAGGGAGCCGTGGACGACGGTTTGGATTTCAGCACCTACCTGACCGGCCCGAACGCCATCATCGCAGGCTTGGTGCTCATCACACTCCTGCTCGTTCTGCTCGTCTTGCGCCGACGCGGCGGTGGTGGAAGCAAGACCTACACCCTGCAAGAAGCCACGTGGGGCATCCAAGAGGACGCCTTCGGACCCATCCCGACCGGCCCTGTGCCCTCAGCGCCACCTGCAGCACCCGCGCCCGCTGCCCCATCCTCGGCCTTGGCGGCCCCTGAAGCCCTGTCCGTGGATCTTTACGCGGCCGCTCAGCAACTCGCCCCAGCCCGCATGGAAGCCCCTGTTACGCGCTCGCCAGCCCAAACGAACGACATCGATGGGTTGCTCGGCGACCTCGGATTGGACAATCAAACCCCGTCAAAACAAGGTGGTTTGGACACCTCGTTCTTGGACGACTTGCTCTGACCGGTGCGCTGAAGCACAACAGCGGCATGCATGAGGTGAGCGCATGCCTGCAGGACCGCGCGATGCCGTGTTCACGACCTTCCTGTTCCAACCGGGACGTGGCGTGGCGGACCTCGATCTGCACCTTGCCCGTTTGGAAAAACATGCAACCGCGCTGAGGCTTTCACCGGCATTGGATGGAGCACAGCATGCGATTGAAATGGCATGCCAGGGACGTATGGAGGAAGGTTTGGTCCGCCTGAGATGGTCGGACAACGCTTGGTCCTGCACCTTCCGCGAACGCAACGCCTTCACCGACGTGGACGCCATCACCGTCCCTGCGCCACGGTGGGCCGGTCGCATCACCGGCACCAAACATGGCGCATGGTCATGGGCGTCGGAAGCGGCAGCACAAGGCGATGCCATGGGCGCCGATGCTGTGCTGCTGGTCCACGAACATCGCATCGTCGACGAGCGTCGCTCCACGCCCTTGTTGCTGGACGACGACGGTGTGGTCTGGGCCGCGCCCGAGGACGACGGGGGCGTGGACAGCATCACCCTCACGACGCTGATGAAGGGCTTGAGCGACGCAGGACTCCCGCTGCAACGCGGGCATCTGAATGAGCGACGGGTCGCTCGTGCAACGGCGATGGTGCTGGTGGGCACGGGGCTTGGTGTGGCTTCGGTTGACACCATCGATGGCGTGCCCTTTGCATCCCCGAGTCAACGGCTGTTCGACGTGTGCTCCGCTGCGTACACGGATCACATGAACGATTCAGCCACCTGGACAAAACTCGGAGGTGCCCCGTGATGGACGTCATTCGCACGGTGGAGGGGTTGCGCCTGATGGGCCACCTTGGAACCGGCGCTGGGGCCTTTGGTGCCCCAGACGAAGTGATGTTGTTGTCCACAGGACCTGCGAGCCATCTGGCCAAACACTCGATGATTGCTCGTCCTCCGCGTTGCCGCGCAGTGCTTCGTCAGCCCGAGGATCTGCCGCCAAGAGAGACGGCGAACAACCCTCTGGAAGGGGAGCCGGCGTGGAGCAAGGCGGGCCCGCTGACCGCCAGTGTTCAGCGTTGGAGGGAGGGAGCATGGCACGAGGATCGAACCCTCTCCGCCCCGAACTTGGCCGACCTCATGCGTGCGTTGGAAACGGCCATGCTTTCTCCAGAACCCTTCGTCCTGCAGACCGAAGGTTGGCCCCTTCGGCCGTTCTTGTCCGGTGCCTTTGCCTATGACTTGGTGCAGTGGACGCAGCCCATCAACGTCCAACACCCTCCGCTTGGGGGCGCGTTGTTGGCCGTGATCTGGGCCGTGGACGGCGCTTTGCTCATCGATCATGCCACAGGGTCCGCCCATCGACTTCACACCGAAGGAGACGCATGGGCAGAGGACGTGCCTCTTGCGGATGAACGGCCCACGCCGCCCCCGTCTGAACGACCGATGAAACCTGAGAGTTCGATGGACGATGCCCGGCATGCGGAAGCGATTGAGCAGGTCAAACAGTCCATCGTCGAGGGCAGGATGTACCAGGTCAACATCGGTCGCAGATGGACAGGACCGCTTCCAGACGAGCCTTGGGACGTCATGCGCCGCCTACTCGAGGGAAACCCTGCTCCATTCTCAGCGTGGACGTGGGCCCCGGATTTGGACCACCACCTTCTCTCAAGTTCTCCCGAATCCCTTCTTCGAATCCATGCAGGTCATGCCACAACCTCTCCCATCAAAGGCACCTACCCGCGAGGGAACGACGCGCTGGAAGAGCAAGCGTTGCGCAGGGCGCTGGCCGAGGACGAGAAAGAAACGGCAGAGCACAGGATGCTCGTCGACCTCATGCGCAACGACCTCGGTGCCATCAGCCGACCCGGTTCGGTCCACGTTCAGCGGTACGACGTGGAAGCATACGCCACCGTTCAACACCTGGTGTCGCACGTCGGCTCTACCCTGACCGTCGACCCACCGTCTGCCTTTGCCTCGGTGTTCCCTGGAGGCTCCATCACGGGATGCCCGCGCACCGTGGTCTGTGCCGCCATAGACGCCGTCGAGCACGAGCCACGGCGCTTCTGGTGCGGTTCCATTGGATGGTGGGATCCTGACGGCCACCATGGTGCATGGAACATCCTGATTCGGACCATGCAGGTCCGCCATGAAGGCGAACGCCGCGTAGCTGACGTGGTGGCAGGTGGAGGCATCACCATCGGAAGCGTGGCGGCGCGTGAAATCGAGGAAGCTGTGTGGAAAGCGGACGCATTGTTGAGTGCTGCCGGGTGGGGTTCACCCCGCACCAGCACACGAGGGGGGCTTCGCATCACGCCGTTGAACGTCCCACATGGCGCCCCCCTTGGTGGCCGCCTTGGACAACGACGAGACCGCCCGCACGGGACCGTGGTGTTGGTCGACAACCTGGATTCGTTCACCCACAACATCGCTCACGCCATCATGCAACTCGGCCACGATGTGCACGTCATGCAGGGGCGTGGTCCGGACGGACCCCATGACGTGGAAGAAGGCGTGAGTGCCTTGCTCGACGCAGGTCCGAGCCATCTTTTGCTCGGCCCTGGACCTGGACGCCCGGAGGAAGCGCGTTTGTCGATGAGGTTGGCAGAATTGGCGGTGAACGGCGAGACACCCCCGCTTCTCGGCATCTGCCTTGGCCATCAGGCGTTGGGCCTTGCGGCCGGCGGCCACGTCATGCACGACCCGCACGGTCCAGTGCATGGTCGTCCGGTTCAAGTGGTCCATGACGGAAGCGGCCTGTTTGCCCATGTCTCCGGTCGCGCCATGCGCATGGTACGGTACAACTCACTCGTCGTTGAAGGCGTGAATCCGCATCTCCTCCACGTCAACGCCCGTTCAGGTCACGTGACCATGGGCCTACGTTCACCGAATTTTCACGTCCACGGTGTGCAAGGCCACCCAGAGTCGATCGGCAGCGAAGAAGGCCATCGGCTGTTGAGGACCTTCCTCGACGCAGCGCATGGTTGAAAGGACGAGAGCCGGTCGACGGGCTTGAGGGAGACCATGCCGCTCTGCCGATCCTGCAACGGGACCTTCGCGCGGGAGTATTTCATCCACGGAAACGGGCCACGTGCTCAGATTTGCGTGCGTTGTGCCCTCGACCAAGGGCTCGTGAGCAAGGAGGAGGTCCCGACCTTCTTCGATGAAGGGTTGATCGCATCACGGCTCTCCGTGGTCTCGCGTCGGTGGGGCCCTTCCATCACGCTCCTCATGGGATGGACGCTTTGGATCTCCTTCCTCACTGGCGTCGCTCCTTGGGGGACCTACGTGCTCGTTCTGCTGGGGATCGGAACCTTGCTTCTTCCAGCCCAGATCCTGCTCTATCGCGCCAAGTACACCAGCGACATGGCCCGCTTGACACCAGCGCATGAGCGCCCCAAAGGCCACTGAATCAGGTCTTGGCGTGAATCTTGAGGACGTCTCCGTCCTCGAGTTCGTGATCTGCCCCAACCACGCGTCGAGTTCGCCCGTCCACGCCACGGATGAAGCCGGCTTCCAAATCGGTGTGCACACGGCCTGCGACCGCCTTGGCGGTGATGCCGGCAGGAACCACCAGGGCATCTGGGAGCACGCGACCGTCGCCGTCGACCCATCGTCCTTCATCCTGAACAGGGTAAACCACGATGCGATCAAGCGTGCCGAAGACCACCGCGTCAAGCAATGCTTCGATGCCGGTGCCACCCGCCGTGGACAGCGCACCGCGCATGCGTTCCAAGGCAGCACGTTGAGCATCCGACAGAGGAGCGTCTTCTGAAACGAGGAAATCGGTGTCTCCCGTCCGGTAACGGATCAGACCTGCAGCATCAGCACGACGCAAGGCCAACTCCATGTCCGCAAGGCAGGCGGTCGCCGGAACCTCGAGGGAAAGGTGATCCATCACGCCCTCCGGAGCCATGTCCAATTTGTTGACCGCGACATGCAAGGGGAACAAGCCCCGGCGTAGGGCCTTGGCCAAGGTGCCCATCTCTTCATCGCCCCACGTCCATGGTTGCCCAAGGTCGTGCCCACCGTTCCGCAGCGCATCCAAGGCAGATCCAATGAGGGCGTTCGTCGCACCAAGACCGCTCAGCCGCTCCACAAGGAACCCCTGCAGCCCGCGTTCGCCCTCGGCTTGGACACGGCGAACACCACGGGACCAACCGTCGGCCAACACGCCGGCAATCCACTGTTCCAATTCGGTCGTGAGGAAGGTCACTTCGTGAGCGATCGACGCGGCCGCGGCCACTGGGTCGCTGGCTGGAGCAATCGGGTTGCCCTCAACGTCGGTGGCCGCAGCACCGTCCACGACCTGAATCAAAGCGTCGCAACCGGCCAAATCGGCCAAGAAGGCGTTGCCGCGTCCACGTCCTTCGGAAGCACCCGGGACAAGACCTGCCACGTCCACCAACGCGACGGGGACCTGCCGTTCGAAGCCCTGGCATGTGCCGGTTCTTGGTGAGCAGATGGCCCCTCCGCGCCCGTCATCGGTCTCCTCGAAACGCCCCTCTTCGATGAGCCGCGCACGAAGTTCGCCGCACGGACAAGGCAGGCGAGCACGTGGAAAGGCCACACCGACGTTCGGATCAATGGTGCAGAAGGGATAGTTGGCGATGTCCACCTTCGCCAGCGTGGTCGCCGCGAAGAACGTGGATTTCCCGACGTTGGGCTTTCCGACCAGCCCGATGCGCAGGGCGGACCCCCCTCATTCTTCCTCAAGGGAAGGGCTGCGCAAGCGAGCGACGGTGATGTCGAGCTCGGGCAGGTTGATCTGGCCGTCGCCGTCGATGTCGATGGCGGCGATGAGGCGACCCATGTCCCATGGAGGAAGGTTGGCGATCTTGGCGCTGCGAAGAGCGTTCTGCAATTCGCGGGCGTCGATGGAGCCGCTGTCGTCGAGGTCGATGGACCGGAAGAAGGAGAACACGTCTTGCTTGGTCTCATCAAGGAAGTCCGCGAGCATCTGGAGTTCTTCAGGAGCCTCGGATTCTGATTCAGGGAATTCCGTGACCTCGTCGTTGTGGAGGTCGGCCCGGACCGCGATGACCGTCGACCCAGAGGCGGCCTTCTCGCCGCTTCCGATGATGAGGTCCGTGTCAAGTCCAACGCCCCGTCCAAGCAAGGAACGGATGCTGGTCGTGCCCACAGAAAGCGCGTAGGAGCGGATGTCGCTGCCCACCGATGCCGTGGCGGTGGAGGGAGAGAATCCGATGCGGACGCTGACCGAGGCCGCGACCATGAAGCCGAGGGCGACGCCGTAGAACAGGAAGGCCCCGACGAGGTCGAAGCCTGCCATGTTGGCCAACACCGCCTCGAGGACGTCCTCGTCCGAAACGCTGCGTTCGACGGCGCGCACAGCGAGGCTGGAGAGGGCGGTGGACACCGTGGCGAGGAAGCCGCCGAGGGCGACCATCCAGACGGCCGTGGACGCACCGCCGCTTTCGGCTGGAGCACGACCGTTGGCCTGCGGCAGGTAACCGATCGTTGCGGAGAGGGCCAGCAGACCACCGACGGAGAAGAAGAGGCCGTGAGAGAGGGACGTGTTGAGGCCATGCAGGGTCGCTTCACCGACCAGGGTCTCCATCCCGCTGAAGTACGTACCAACGGCGTAGATGGGCAGGAGGAACATCGCCAGCACACCGGCAAGGCCGGCAGGGGTGGAGAAGACCTGAGAGGCGCCAGAGCGGGCCGTCTGCAGAAGGTTGACCGAAGCGGCGAGAAGCGGAAGCATACCGAAGGTCATCAGGATGCCACCGAGGTTTTCGAGCAAGACTGGAGCGTCGACCTGCCGAACGGACACCGCGGGAACGGTGAGGAACAGAAGGGCAAGAGACACCGTCGAGAGCGACGAGGACCAGATGGCACGCTCTGCGGCGGCGGGGATCACGGCGTAAGCCGTTCCAAGCATCAGCGCGAGGGGCAGCCAACCTTCGAGGGCGGCTTGTGCGAGCCACACCGTTTGGGTGCCGCCAGCGAGCTCTCCACCGATGTAGAGGAACGGCGCCACGAGCATGACCACGAGGGCGTTGAGAAGGAACCAGCTGGTGTAGGTCACCGGCGCCTCGCCACGGTTGGCCAAGGTGATGAGCACGTTCACCAGCAGGGCTCCACCGACGATGCTGTGCAGCACCACAGAGGAAACGACCTTCACGAGGAGGTCTTCCGTGGCCGCATCCAGACCAAACAGGCCGGCAACGGTTGGAAGGAGGAGGGTGAAAAGGGACACGCTGTTGAAGACGAGGGCCATCATCGAGGCGCTGGCCTCGCTGCAAAGCCGTCCACCGGAGGTGCGGGCCACCGCGGTCAGGGTGGTGCCGATGAAAATCATCACCAGACCGGTGCGCAAGGTCGTGCTCACGGTGGTAGCAAGGCCGCTGCCGTCGTCGTACGACCAACCGAGGCTGGCGAGGGAGTCGAGGGCGGTGGCGTCCCAGTCGTGCCATCGGGCAACAAAGCCGAGAGCGCCGGCGAGCACCAGCCAAGCGAGCCCAAAGCGAGCCCACGTTTGGCCACCGCGTCCTGCGCTGTCGTCAAACAGGTCCACAGCGCCGGCAGGGGCCTTGATGAGCAAGAATCGCCCAAGGGTCTGCATCGGCGTGCTCATGCCACCAATGCCGTTCTGGACGTAGTACGCGACAAGGAGAAGAGCGCCGACCATCACGCCGACGGAAATGAAAACAGGTTCCATGCATCACACCTCCCTTATTCGGACAGCACCTCGCCGATGACCGTTGACACAATGGCCGCGGCGGCCACCATCAGGCCAATGAGGTAGTACCAGATTCCGCTGCCGCCAAGGTTCCCGAGCAACGGCACCAGATCGCCAAGGACCGGGACGCTGTCCCAACCAAACACATTGCTGAACAAGGCAAAGAGGCCAAGGAGCCCAACGCCGAGAAGAACGAGGACCATTCGGCTGGATTCGGGTTCGGCATCGCCGACCGTGGATTCGTGGATGATGTCTGTTGATGCCAAAGGAGCCACCACATGGAGCCCCAATGGGGCGTTTGACCCACCTGAGGCACGGACATAAAGATTCACCACCGAAGGCAGCGAAGGTGGACAACCGCGTCAGGGCGCCCTCAGCCGTTCAGCGGCAGGGGCACGCCGCGATGGTGAAAGCCCAAGCGGGGCCGGAAGGGCCCGTTCAAGGTCCAAATCTGCCGCCCAGCGGGCCTCGCATGCACAGCTGAGACCGTCAAATTCCAGCAAATCGCCCGAAACAGCGTAGCGTTCGATGGCCGCAACGACGTCCGCATCGCACGATCCGCAGTTGTGCGAACCACGAACCCGCCCGCCCGCGGTCGGGTGAACAATCAGCCGGCTGATTTGGTCGGCGTCACCGTTCACGCCACCCTCTGGATGAACGAGGGGGTGAGCGCGGCGAATCATTTCGACCAACGACCAGAGCCAGGGTGGACGGTACTGTCGGGCACGGTGCAGACGATCGATGACGGTGCCTCCTTGGATGTTCATCGGGTTGATGGAGATCTCATCGGCGTCTTCTGCGATGGCCGCAATCCAGTCCACGATGTGGTCCAAGGCGTCGGCTTCGCTCATGAATGGGGGTTTGAACATCAGGTACGCCTTGACCCGAAGACCGGCCTCCTTCAGGTTGGCCACGGCGCGGTCGTACGACCGAACGCTGAATCCTTTGTTGACGTGGAAACGGAGCACCTCGTCGTCGTAGGCTTCGAGTCCAATGGCGACCGTGAAGTCGGCGTTGATCGACGTGGCCCAAGCCAACTTCGCTTGGGTGAGTTGTTCGGTCCGGCTTTCGACGATCAGGTGAAGTCCTCGTTCCGCGCATTCACGCAGCACGCGTTCTTGGAAGCCCACGGGAATTTCACGGTCCTCAAGCAGGGAACCTGAGGTGTACACCTTCACCATCTGCACATCCGCGAAGCCGTTCAATTTGGCCGCAGACCAATCCCATTGCGCCTGCAAATCAGCCTCTGTCACGTCATCGCGTGTGTCGTTGAAGTAACCACAGAAGGTGCAGCCGCTGGACCACCACCAATGGCATCCCTTGGTACGAAGGATCACCGTGGCCGCAGAACACGGCGTTCCATCGGGCAACATCTCGGGCGTGGTGTACACCGTCGCCGGGCGGCTCGCGTCCCAACTGGCTTGACGTCGCCGGGATTCTGGCGTGTTGGCCGGCGCCTTCACGAGGTCATGCACCCGTTGGGCTTTCTCGCCCTGCCCGACCAAGGTCAACCGTGTGGCCATGTCCCTCGACTCCGGCTGCAACGAACCCGGTTTCAACCTGCCGTGGCACGCAGGCCGTCGGCCCACTCAAGCAAGCGCTGTTCGTAAATCGGCGTGTGCGTCAGCATCAAGGTCACGTGTCCTTCCACGACGTTTCCGTCGTTGGTGCTGTCAAAGGTCACTTGGCTCGATTCAAACCAACAATTCACCCGAGTTGGGTCTGTGGCCGCTTCTGTTGCTGCATCGCAGATCGACTCGCCATGATGGATTCGGATGCGCAAATCGTCTTCACCGTGGACGATGGTCATGCTCCGGTTGCCGATGGCGTGGGCCCCATCGATGGGGTTGAACGCGACCAAGTCCTCACCAGAACTGACGCGCCCGGCAAAAATCCCGGCGTCCTTCAGGAAAGTAGGATACCCCCTGAAGGCGAGTTCTTCGACGATGATGTCGCCCATGTTGGAGAACGGTGAATCGAGGAACACGCTGGCCATGCGCTCTTCTTGGGCAAACGCGATGCCCACGGTGCCCGCTCCCATCGAGGCCCCCATCACGCCGATGCGTTCAGCAGGCACCCCCTTCTCGTCCTGGATCCACTGCCAAACGGCGACAACGTCGCGCCATTCTTTCTGTCCGGCCGAAACCTGCCCGTCCTCCAGCGTGCTTTCCCAATGATCGCGCATGTCCATGATCACCACGTTGTATCCAGCCTCGGCCAGCATTCCGCCGGGGAGGAGGACCTCGTGGTTGGCCTTGCAGGAACGGATGCCGTGGACCAAGAGCACCCACGGTTCGTTAGGGTCTTGTTCAATGACCCACGCCTTGAGGTCGATTGGCTCCTCTTCCATGGAAACGGTGGCGTTGGACCACACCGGCATGGACCAGGTCGCAAGACCGTCCGGCGCTTCCGCCGTGATGTTGATCGTGAGGTTGCTGGCCGCGGCCTCAATCATGTCCGTTCCCCAGAGGTGGGGCGTGTAAGCGGCTGGCGTGTTGTAGGGGGCATGGTCCTCGCAGGTCGGTTCAGCCAAGGTCGCGCCGCTGTACACGATCATGCCGGCCTGAAAATACCCGTACGGCATGAGAAACATCAGCAAGGCGACGGCCGCGGGAAGGGTCCGATTCACGCTCATTCCTCCGCGTCCCACAAGGGGTGGAACAAGACGGTGGTCCCGGCTTGGACCTCTTGACCGTTGGCCCGCTCGTCCATGCTCGGCAGGGTGGTTGCAGGCGTCCAAGCGTCCGCCGGAACGCGAAGTTCCAACACGGGAGTGGTCGACATGAAGGCCAGCCGTTGCCCGCGGCGCACCTCTTCGCCGGGAACGGCCAGCGGCGTTAGGGCGAGGCGGGGTCGGACCAAATGAGCGAGGAGCTCAACACGTCGGCCATTCGATTCAATGACCCATCGGAGGCGCTCGGAGAGCCCGTCGACCGCCCGACGATGTTCGCCGGCGCGAACCGTCCCCGCCATCGGCGTGCGATGGACTTGGAGGTCGAGGGACCCAACGGCGATGCGCAAGCACCACACGTCGTCCTTACCTTTGTCTTGGACCGGAGCAAAGCGTTGCTCGGTGGCGAAGGAGGAGGAACTTGCCCCGGCGATCCATGGTCCACCGCCGAGGTCCTCGATGACCTTGTCAGGGGGCGTGTTGGCCTCAGGACGACGGTGCGTTGGGCGTTCGCGACGAAGGTGCACAACGGTGCCGTCGATTGGAGCAAGAAGGACGCCGGCGTCTTGTGGGATGCGCCGAGGCGGATCTCGAAAACGAAGAAGGAGCCACGAGGCACCACAAAGCAGGAGGACGCCGAGCAAGGGGCCCAACCCAAACAGCGGGTCGATGAACGCTGAGATCAGCAGCACAACGCACCCAGACACGATGGGGGTCACGACCATCGCCGAGGAGCCCTCGGCGAGCCAAGCCATTCGCTCGTTCACGCTCCGTCCCAGGGGTCCTCGCCGTCGTCCCAGGTCGCAGATTCTTCAGCGGGGGCCTCTTCGGCTTCGGCTTCGGGTTCAGGTTCGGCTTCGGCTTCGGCTTCGGCTTCTTCCTCA
>DALQ01000102.1:0-48578 GCA_002496845.1 Euryarchaeota archaeon UBA495 | reverse complement strand
GGCTTCTTCCTCAGATTCCGCTTCATCGTCGCTGCCGCCTCGCGCGCGGACTTCGACTTCGTCGTCGTCCGTGCCGTATTCGCCGTCTGGCCCGGGAGAAATGGCGACTTCAACCACGCCAACAGGGACCACGATTTGGTCTTCTGAGGAGGTCGAGGAGGCTTCCTCGGCGATGGCGCCTTCGGCTTCCTCGATGGTCATCTCGGCCGCGCGGGCTTCCACCATGGAATCCATGCGCTCGACGAAAGCGTCGGCCTTCTGCTGGGCGGCACGTTCGGCTTCAACGGCCTGTTCGATCATCTCATAGCGCTCTTGAATGGCCTTGTTGAGGTCCTCAAAGAGGGACATGTGCGCGACGTACCAGCCGTCACGTGCCTTCATTTCGGTCACGGCAAGCTTCAGGTCGTTGTCGAGTTCTTCGGCGATGGCGAAGACCTTTCCGAGACGGTCCTTTTCACGGGTGTACTTCTCTTCCATCTTCTCAAGTTCCGGCTCGAGGTGTGAAACCAACGTGGCGGATTTGGTGGAGGACATTTCCAATTCGCGGAGTTTGAGGTCCTTCTCCATCAGGATGTTTTCCATGGCCTCTTTCTCGATTTCACGGTCAACGATTTCCTTCTCAAGAACTTCGATTTCTGCCTTGGCGTCCAAGTACTCTTTTTCCTGCTGCTCATAGGCGGCGTAGAGCTTCTTCAGACGGTCCGTTTCGGTCTCAAGGGCCTGTTCAAGCTCGCGGATGCGGACCTCGTCGGTCACCGTGCCTTCTTCGCTCATCCTCATCGACCCGAGCCTATGCTCACATGTTCGACCGTCCACCACCCTATGAAGACGACGCTTCAGGTGCGTCGCTTCTGGCGAATGGTGCGTGGTGGAGGCAGTCACCGCCCCCCCCAAGTACCACTGGCGTGACTTGTCATTTATGGGCACAGCGGCGTGCGTTGATGCGGGCGAGACGATGGACATCGAAGCAGCATGCGATCCTGTCTACGGCCAAATGGACGATTTGCTGGAAATCTTGACCCGTTCCAAAGCGCTCCACATCATGCTGGTGCTCGATCAGAAGGGCTACCCCATGCGCTTCACTGACCTCAAGCGACGGGTGGACAGTTCCTCGACGACGGTTTCACGCCGCCTGAAGGAGCTCCAAGACCACGGCCTGATCGAACAAACAGCGGACAGCGAAGAGGCGGGGGGCTACGCGTTGACCGAGCAGGCCAGGACGCTCAGTCCAATCTTCCACGACTTGTTCAACTGGGTCGCCAACCGGCCTCAGTGAAGACCGTTCATGATCGCCACCAATTTTGCGGCGATGGGCGGCTCGGTCATCGAATGCCCTGCATCGCCAATGATGTGCAGATGGCTGTGCGGAGCCGCGGTGTGCAGGTCCCACGCGCTGCGGGCCGGGCACACCACGTCGTAGCGTCCTTGGACGATGTCGATCGGAATGTCCGACAAACGACTCACGTGGTCGAGAATGAAGTTGGACGGCATGAAAATCCCGTTCGTGAAGTAATGGCATTCGATGCGTGCGAAGGCCACGGCAAACTGCACGTCATCGGCCTTGAGTTCCGCTGAGGCCTTCGGAATCAGGTAACTGGTCGCCATTTCCCACCGGGTCCATTCCCTTGCCGCGGCATGTCGAACGGCTTCGTCGTCCGAGGTCAGGCGAGCGTAGTAGGCGCGCATGAGGTCGCCGCGTTCCGCCTCAGGGATGTGGTTTCGGTACCCTTCGAACGCGTCTGGGAAGATGTGGCTCGCACCTTCTTGGTAGAACCATGCAAATTCGCTCTCACGGCACAAAAAGATGCCACGGAGCACGAGGTGCTGCACACGCTCAGGATGGTGCTGGGCGTAGATGAGGGAGAGCGACGAGCCCCACGAGCCGCCGAACACCACCCATTCCTCGATGCCCAAGTGTTCGCGGAGTTGCTCAATGTCGGACACCGACGCCATGGTCGTGTTGTCCTCAAGTTCAGCCCATGGCGTCGAGCGGCCACAGCCACGCTGATCGAACTGCACGATGCGCCAATGGTTTGGATCGAAGTAACGGCGGTAATCGGGTTGGCTGCCTCCGCCTGGGCCGCCGTGGATGACGAGCACCGGCGCCCCTTCGGGATGACCGGAAACTTCCCACGCCACGCTGTGCACGTCGCTGACGTCCAACATGCCTTCGAGATGAGGTTCAATGCGGGGGTAGAGCACACCGTCGAGGTCGGCCATGCATCGGCAACACGTCCGGAATGTGATGGTATTTTGCACCACCAAGATGATGCGATGCAGCCCGAAGCCAGACGCATGACGGACGTGCGACCGGCCGTGGACGTGTTCAGTGACTGGGCCACAGAAGGCCGTGATGAGGGCATGGAGCGAGGCCATGCGGCCGCTGTTGGAGAAATGCTCGCCTTTGGGCTCGCCCGCACCGCAGCCCTTGGTCGCGGCTTCCGTGCCATTGACGTTGGATGCGGCAACGGATGGGTGGTCCGACAACTCGCTGCGGTGCCGTTCTGCTCGCATGCGGAAGGCGTGGACGGTGCTCCGGGCATGATCGAGAAGGCGAAGCGTGTCGATCCCGAAGGCCATTATCACCACGCCATGCTTCCGGATTGGACGCCGAAGGGACGCTTTGATCTGCTCATCTCCATGGAGGTGCTGTACTACCTGCACGACCCTGCGGCCATGCTCGCCACCTTCCGTAACGCGTGGTTGGAACCTGGTGGCTGGGCCATCGTTGGCGTGGACCACTATGCCGAACACGAGGACAGCCTCGATTGGCCGGAAAAGGTCGGCGTCCACATGACGACGATGTCCGAGGCGCAGTGGCTGGAGGCGTGGACCGAGGCCGGATTCGAATCCATCGAAACGTGGCGCGCTGCTGGAGACCCTGGCACGCTGGTCATCGCCGGACGGTGTCCCTCATAGAGGGCCAATCTCCGCCCCTACAGGTCCGCACAAACGGATGATGCCACGTGAGTATGGACACATCTTGCACGGTTCAGCCGACTCAGTTGGAAGGCGTTCTGGCTCGGCCACCGACTCGTGGTCCACGGAAAGTTGCACCTTCCAACGCATCAGCCGTTCTGCCTCGGACCGATGGCTGGCGTATTCTTCGTCGGACATCTCCACCATTCGACCAGAGGCCGCTACAAGCAGCGCAGGAGGCAAGACGCGCCGGCGCTGTTCTTCGGGCCGAGCGTTTTCCTGTGCTTCAAGCGCCATGGAGTAAAGGGTCAACTGCAACGCGTAATGGGCCAACTCATCGCGTTCGGCTTGAGTGCGACCGTCCTCTCCGATGCCGCTGAGGTCCTGAAGCGGATGCCCCTGTGTCACGTCGTCGGGCCGGTAAGGAGCCAAGCACCCGGTGGTCTTCAGATCCACGACCTGCAAGCATGCACCAAGGGCGTTGTCCTGAACCGCAATGACGAGGTCCATTCGGCCCTCGACCTCGGCGATGGGGCGCTGCACCGTCGCCACGTCCACGCGACCTTCACGCGTCCACGCCGTCACGGAAACCGGTCCACCAGGAACCTCGAGCATGGCGAAGAAGGGGTGCTCTGTGCGCAATCCATCAAGGGAACGACCGAATTGCTCGTCACCTCGTGCCAACCGACCCAAACGCCCTCGTTGAATCAAACCAAGCAAGTGGGTCATGCGTTCCACCACCTGCGGATGGGCGGCCATTTCGAGGCCGTGCTCTGCAAACACCCGCTTGAGCACGTCCTCGTCGAGCAACCTGTCCGGCTGCTCGCCGGTCCACGACGACGGAAGAGCGGGGGTTGCGGCCCCTTGAACGGGGTTTTGCAAGCCGAGTTCAACGACGCGATGGACCATGGTTCCGAACACCGTCGGTGCGGGCCATCCCGTGTCCTCATCCGCGGCATCGCTGCTTCGAGGTTTGGCGTCAAGCCCTTCGCCGTCCACGGTCACGGCATGCCCGAACGCTTCGGGTCGCCAACCGCGCACACGCTCAAGCCAATGGCGACGAGGGCAGGCTTTGGCGGCGTCCAACCCATGCGGCGTGATGCGAAGGCGGTGATCGACCGCTGTGGTTGCGACGGGTTCTGGTTCACCCTCATCCACAAGGGAGGCAAGCGTGGCTTCCAATCGACCCAGGGGCGTGAGGGTGGCAGCGTCGGACGCCGCGCTGGGGTCGTGCACGATCAGCAACGACGGAATGGCCTCTTCTCCAAGGCCTGCGTTCTCCAGAAGCACGGCGGGGTTCAACTGCAGGGCCGTTCCTTTCTCAACAGGCACGGGACACCATGGCGATGCATCACCGTCAACGTCTTGCCCGCGTGAAGACAGGGCTTCCATCCAATGGTCACCAAAGGTGCGCGTGGCGGTGTCGCTAATCGGCAACATCAGGCACCCGTTCTCGTCCACGGTGGCCTTCTCAGGCGCTCCTGCGACGATGAGATGACGCTCGACGCGGGTCAAGGCGACGTAGAATTGACGGGCACGTTCCGCCTTGGCCTGGGCGTCGCCCAACGCTTTGGCCATGCGCCAAAGGCCGTCTTGCGGCGCGGGAAGCGCCCGCCACGGCCGGGGGCGAGCCACGACCAAATCGGGCAACACGCGCACGTTGTCGCGGGATTCCTGGCTGGCGTCTTGGCGGCCGGCTGAAAAGAGGCCAGCCACGACCACGACCTCTCGTTCCAAGCCCTTGGCGTTGTGAATGGTCATGATTTCGATCGCTCCACCCGACGGCTCGACGATGGCGGGTGGACCGTCGCGCTCGAGGCTTGACAAGGTCGTGAGCCGTTCGTGCAGGACGACGGGGTCGTCGCCCTCTGCCTGACTCATCCCCCGCAACATCAGCGCGAAGCGTTCGGCATGTTGGCGTTCCGCATCGGTGCAGTGAGCCACCAGAAGGTCCGATTCATCCAGAAGGAGGTCCACGACGGCATGAATGGCCCCTGATGCCGCGAGGTGTTGGCAGCGACGTGCAATGCCGCTGTGATGGCCCTCAGCGACGGTCAAGGCATCCCAGACGTTGCCGGATTCGCTCAGCCGAGCAAAGGCGTCCGGCAGCACGTCATCGGCAAGCCCGAAGGCAGAGGAGCGTGCAAGCACCGCCAAAGCGTGCGTCGAATCAGGGCATGCGAGGGCTTCGACGGCTGCAGCCAGCGGTCGCACCACGGGTTGCTCAAGCAGGTTGCCTTGCCGATCGACCATGACCGGCACCCCACGAGCACGCAACCGTTCGACAAGATCGGCCGAACGGGACCGAGCATGGACAAGGATCAGCACGTTGGAAGGATCCACCGGGCCATCGTCTGGTGCTTCTTGGCCGTCGCCCACCCGGATCGAGGCGCCCGACACGAGAGCTGCGACCCGGGCCGCGATGAGTTCGTTCTCAAGATGAACCGCCTTTGAGCGAGGGTCATCGAAAGGGGAAAGAGGCACGAGCAGGTCTTCGCTCACCTCTTCAGAATCACGCCGAACAGGAACCAGCCATTCCAAGCGGGGTGTGCCCTCAACGTTCCCAATGGGGTCCAAGCGTTGAGGATCGGCATACCACTCACCCCTCATGCTGCGGCTTGACGGCCCGAGCACTGTTTCAAACAGACCGTTCAGCGTCTCCATGAGCGGGGGCGCCGTGCGGAAGTTCTCATCGAGTTCGATGTGCCCCTCGAGGCGATTTTGAGCCACCTGATCGCTGGCGTTCACGCCCGGGCGGAGGAGGCCATAGTGCACTTCGCCCCACGGACGGCCACGGCCTCCGGAGGTGTGTTCGCTGGCTTCGTGGTAGTTGCCCATCGAACCCCCATCGCCTTCCGGTCGCGGGTCACGACCGGCTCCCTCTGTTCGGTATGGAGCCAGGCGTGGTTCCTCGGCTTCCAATCGATTCATCTGACGGATGGCGGTCGTGGTCGAACGCATCACACGAACGTCGGCTTGCCTGAACCGGTAGATGGACTGCTTCATGTCGCCGACCACGCACACGGTGGGATCCCATGCGCTCAGAGGCCCTGCGGGTTCTCCCTTCATGCGCTGACGTGGCCCCCAAAGGCGGGCCAGCAGACGAAGGTGGGCAGGGTTCGTATCTTGGAATTCATCGATGATGAAGGCACGGAATTCGCGCCGGAGTCGCTTCAGACGGCCCCACCGACGTTGGATGTCCTCGACAAGCGCCGTGTCGTCTCCGGCCAGCACGATTGCGCGCTCAATGTGCGCGTCCGTCCATGGCCCCTCGACAGAGTCCGGTGAAGGCACCTCGAGATGATCGAGGGCATGGACGACCTCTTCTGGCCATGCTCCGTCGCGGACGGCTTCCGGGCAGCGGGCCAACAGCAGGTCAGCTGCCATGCGTTGAACGTCTTCGAAATCGATGAGCCCCCGCTCTCCCTTGACGATGTTCAGGGCACGACCGTTGGCTTCGTGCACCACAAACAAGTCCTCCATCTGTGCGGCGGCAAAGTCAGCCCCAGTGCACAGGTCTCCTTCAGGAGGCGCGACGGGGAGGGGGTGAGCAAGAGGGGTGGGCCAAAGGTCGGCGTCGAGGGGAATGAACGTGAACGGCAATCCAGGCTCGAGTTCAACGGCCACCGTTGCAAGGGTGGCCCACCAACGGTGTTGGGGGTCGTCGAAGAGGTCGGTCACCGTGGCCTTGCACGCCTCCAAGCCATCGATGTACGCCAACTTGGCGGCGTCGGCATTCTTGCTGCGTTTCGGGGCGCCGCACCCCGCTGGCCAAGCCCCGTCCTTGGGCAGCGCGTTGCTTGGGAAGCAAGACCCGTACTTTCCTTTGGAGAGGTTGGTGCCGCTCATCACAATCCGCAAGGCTCCATACAACCAGCGGAGTTGCGACCAACCGTCTTCGGCAGGCATTTGATCGCACCACCGCCGCAATTCACGGAACCGTGTTTGTTGGTGTCCCAGTTTGGTTTCCTGCGGAGTCACGTGATCGCCAGCCCGCGTCAGCACGTGCCCGTGCCACGCCAGCAAGGCGGCTCGAAGCGTGGCAAGGAAGTCGGTGAAGTCGGGCCCTTCCGCCAGCGTGGCCACCATGGTACGAAGCGCCTGATCGTCCACAGGCAAGCCTGCGGTCGACGCGTGGAGCGCACGGCGTGCTTCGGCCACGAAAGCCCCGTTTCGCAGCATGGCGCTGAAAACCCGATGGGCTGCACCGTGGCCACCAAGGGAGGAGGCCAGCCGGTCACGCGCTTCGATGACGGCGGTGCCGTTGGGGATTTGGAAGGCGGTGGCATCGCTTGGGTTTCGAAGGCGCCAAACGGCCGCAATGGCCGTATCGTGCAGGGTTTCCATCCCTTCCTCAGGAACGTGACCGTCGACACGGCGTGGCATCAATTCGTCGATGTATGGAGCCACCAAGCGGTTCAGGAAGGCGTCGATGGTGGTCACCGGTGCGTCGTCCAACAAGGACGAAAGAAGGTCCACCACGCCTTCCGCACGTCCGCGCCAGCGGACGTCAACAATGCCTTCGTCGTCACCCTCGACCGTTTCACCGCGGATGGCGGTGATGCGTTGCTTGATGCGGGATCGGAGGGATGCTGCCGCTTTTCGTGTGAAGGTGATGGCGACGACCTCGGTGGGCAGCAAACCAGGCCAAGCCTCCGGCGTCAGACGATCCCGTGGAGACTCAAGGGATGCACCGGCGCCTGGCCGACCAGGACGGGTTCCCGGTGGCGTCAACAACGTCGCGCGTTGGGCGCCCGTCAAGAGATGCTGAACGTAGCGCTCGGCCATCACCGTGGTCTTGCCGGTACCTGCTCCAGCGTCAAGGACAATGTGGCGATCCAAATCCAGCCCGAGGCGTTGGGCGTGCCGGAACGGATGGTGCATCAGCGACCACCTCCAAGGAAGGCCACGCCGCAGGCTGAGGCCACCGAACACGACGAGCACGCTTTGGAGGGCGTGGGATTCACCTGACCTTCAGCAGAGGCATTCACCGCTCGTGCCATGGTCAAGGCCCGCTCTTCCAACCAACGACGGAAGGGGGAACATGGGGTTCCGTCCCGAAGCGCAGCAGGGTGGGTTTGCCAAAGATGAGCGGTCACAAGACCCAGGTCCATCCCATCGAGCACCTCGGCCCACGCGGTGTCCAGTTCCACGTGATGGAAGGTGTCTGATCCCACGGAGGAGATGCCAACGCCCACGACCCTGTCCCGCGGTCGTGCTGCTTCCCATGCCAAGGCGTAGGCCGCGAGTTGAACTTCGTCGTACAAGGCCCGAAGATGGCGGTCTTGGACCTTCGAACGTTCGGGCCCTACGACGCTCTTGACGTCGCGGAGAATGACGAGTCGTTCCGGTCCATCCTCCCCCAGCAATCCTGCCTCCACTGCACGCTTGCGGCGTGCTTCGTCAAGAAGCACTTCGTCGGCACGGTCGATCCTGCAACGAAGCGGTTGTGGCTCCATGCCTTCGTTGAAGATCACCTCTGGAACCTCCCCTTCGCCGTTGACGATGGCCCATTCCGCAGCGATGGGCGCCACGCCGGACAATCCAGCATCGGCGAGCAGCAAGCGGCCCAGTTCTCCGTCCGGCGTGGTCGATGGCCCCGGTGTGGTCGCCCCAGAAGGAGCATCGCCCATGGCAGCACGACGTCGGTGCGTGGCCACGGCGTCGGTGCGCCCCAGCCAAGGCGTTTGTTCGAAAACCTCAGCAACGACGGAAAGCCAGTGGGCGTCCAGGTCTTCAGGGGCAAACGGGACCGAGGGAGACGTGCGCCATCCTTCGTCAGACCACGTGCCGAAGGCACGCATCGAAGCCTCCTCAAACCGATGAACGAGGTCCCCTTGTTCTCTGCGATCCACGTCTTCGGCCCCCCGGTCTTCGCCGGTCACACGGAACGCTTGCTCCAGCCAAGCCCTCCGGGGGCAAGCCACCCATGCTTGCAAACGGCTTGGCGACCACGAGGCGGCCTCTCGGCCAGGTCCGTTGCCTCCCGTCACGTCATGCAAATCCCCGTCGCCTAACAGTGGTGGGGCCAGGGGACGGGGGTCGAGGGTGACGGACACAACATTGCCGTTCAACCGCACACCCAAGTGAGGCCAATTGTCCTGCAGGGCGACTTTCCTTGCTTTCCCGACCGCCGATGGTGTAGGACGGAGGTTCAGCCGCGAGGTGGTTTGCAAACGAGCGGCTTGCGACCAAGGCAAGACCTCGCCCGTTTCCAACGCTTGGAGTTCTGGTTGGCGCCGGGCCCGGTCCTGCAGCACATTGGGGGCGGCCGAGGCGAGCAATGCACCACGGTTCACGGGCAGGGGCACGCCTCGCCCAGCGTCAAGATCCAAGCCTGTTCGTTGCCGATGGTCCCTGCGTCGGCGCCCTGCTCGGCCTGCATGCCCGTTGCGAAAACCTCCGGGCCGTGGTGACAGCGTGCCGTCGGAATCCGTGACCCATAATCCGTGCACATCGGGTTCCTCGCCCAAGGCAAGCCATGCCGGACGTGCTGAGTTGATGCTGTTCCAATGGCCGTTCCGGCGCACGTGAAGCAACCATTCTGCCAGCGGAGGAGACGGGCCTGCTCCATCTTCCGCCGAGGAGTCAAACACAACCACGAATGTGGAAGAAGCCACAAGCTGGCCCAGGACGTGGCGCCCACGTCGGATAGGAAGGTCCCCATCAAAGAGGCCAAGGCTCACGCGGCTGGCTCGGTCGCACCATGGCAAATCCGAACGGCGCATGGACCACGCCTCGTCATCAAGACCTGCAAGAACGGTCAGTCCGCTCGGTCGTCCAAGCGCCTCCTCTGGGGCCGCGACGATCACATCGGTCCCTTCCGTGCCCAAGACTGGACCCGGGGGGTGAGCAACCAGGCGTTCGAGTGCATCCATCGCACGGGGCCCGACCGCAGACGGTTCGAGGCCAAGAGACAACCGTTCCTTCAGGTGATGAAGGCCCGCCACGCTGGCGTCAAAGCGTGACGCACGGGATCGGAGCATGTCCCAATCGGCTGCTCCAAGCATCATGTCAACCCAAGCCACCACCGAGGTTGGTGGGGAGGGCAAAGGGAGTTCTGCGCCTGTGATGGGTCCGGAGAATGGCCCGCTTTCTAGGGCGTCCGAAATGGGCGCCCAGAGGGTTGCAATGGACTCCAACCACCATGCGGTTTCCTCGATCTGTTGGCGTTGTTGAGTCACGCGGCCGCGGTGAGGGTCTGGTCGCATGGACCCAAGCACGCGTTGCCAGCGCCACAATGCACCATGTCCGCCGCGGAGATGGGCCGTCCTTGCGACGGTACGGAGGAGGTCTGCATGACCCTTTGGTTGCCACGTCGGTTCGGTCGGGTGATGGAGGGCCTCGACCTTGCCCACGTCGAAGCCCATGGAAGCCCCTCCAGCCAAGGCGATGAGGGATTCAACGTTCCATTGCTCGGGCCCAAGCCCTGCTTTGGCGGCCCGGAGAAGTCCAGTGACCGCGCGCGAGGGGGTCAGAGATGAGCGATGGCTGACGGTCAAACCGTGTGATTGCAATTCGGCCACCATCGCGGCACGACGGCCTTCGTCGGCGTCAACGATGACCACAGGACCTTCGCGGCCGGCCAACCGATGCTGGACGACGAGGTCCATCGCGGCCATTGGGCCATGGCTTCGGCGCTGCAAGGCCACACGTTGAACGCGCTCGACGTGCTCATCGATGACGTCCCAACCACGCGCCTCCGTGGTGAAGGGAGGGTGGGGCGGCAACCAATCAGGCACGTCTTCTGCGGCCGTGATGGGATGAACGTCCTCGAGGATGGCTCCGCCAAACCCGGTGCGCATGGCCCCGGGCGTTCGCAACACGTGAACGGCGACAAAGCGTTCCACGGCCCTGAACAACGAGACCTGAGACCCCCCGTGATCTGGTGGGGCGGGGAGAAGCAGGATGCCCTGCACATTGGCCAACACAAACGGTGGGTCGTCGCCCTGTCGTGCGTCAAGGGCGGCCGTGACGTGCTGTGAAACCAAGCCAGGGTGAAGCCTCCCCGTGGCGGATTCCACGTCTTGGATGGCTTGAGAAAAGGGGGCCATGCCGGGGTCGTCATCCCATGTTCGGCCCTCAAGTCCTTCCTCGGCCAAACGGTCGTGGAGCGTGAGCAGGCGTTCGGTCCGGCCGATGCTCCAGGTGGATGCCGGCAGCAAAAAAGCACCAGCTTCGGCCAACGTTCGGCAAGCTGCATCCAACGCCAAGAGATGCAAGGCAGGATCGTTGTGAGCCTCTGGCAACCCGACGTCGGCGCGTAGATGGCGCAAAAACCGTCCAACCGTGGTCAAACGAGAAGCGTCCACGGCACCCCCGCCAAGAGCGAGACGGCGGAGATGGTGACGACGCTGGCCCTCGGTTGCACAGACCACCAAGACGTGCTCCTGTGCCATTGCCTCTTCGACCCACGCGGGAGGTGGTCCGAAAGGGACGACCTCGAGGGACGGCATACGACCCGATGGCCGGTCAGGGTTCTTGAACACCTTGCGGAACCATCGATGCTGGTTCAAAAGAGGTCATGCGCCATTCTCTTGGATGGCCATGACGTCCTGCACCATTTGTCAGGCAGAACACCACGAGGGGCAGCAATACTGCGATTTGTGCACCTCGATCCTGCGAACCACTGGAGATCACCGTTGGTTGGATCTGGTGCGTCCGCCCTTGGTGAGTGAGGCCCGTGACACCTTGCAAGGCATGACGTCTTCTCGGGCCCGCTGGGCACATCTCAAGCACGCGCCTTGGGTTTTGGAGGCGGGAAATTGGGCCAGGCTGGAGGATCCGAGCATGGACCCAATCGCCGTCTGGCACGCTGGCAAGGCGGCGTTTGAGGAAGCGGCCAAGGCGGCACGAACTTCTGAGGATCTTGCGCCAGAGCATCACCGTGCTTTGGCTCAAGGCGTCACGCTGGAGACAGGGCAACTTGTGCAGTTTTCCGACGAAGGGGTGCTCATCGACGGCCGAGGTCCTTTTGCACGAGTTCCATGGAAAGACGTGCTGGAACTGATGTGCAGTCCAAGCCGACGTGGGTGGGATCTCCTTGGGCTGGCCATGGCCGCTGCTTCGGTCTCAGGGCCCGGAATCCGTGTTCCTATGCAGCCTGTGGGATTCGGCGCTCATCACGTGATTCAGGAAACCCACCCGGTTCAACCAATGCTACGTTGGTTGAGCATCCTAAAGCGGCTGCATGCTCCACTTGACGACGTCACGTCCCTTTGGATCGCCGATTTTGATCAAAGCCCACCGATGCGATGGCAGGGGCGTGGAGCAAGAGGCCCACAACGGGAAGCCCTGAACGAGCTCATTCGTCAACGACCTCAACGGCTTGCTGAAGGACGATCTGAGCCCTGGGTGACCGCATGGAACACCACCAAGGAAGTGGGGCATCGGCCTCTTCCACAGGCGTTGAGCAGTGACCAAGGACGCATGTCGTTCAGGGTCGCTCGCCTCGCGAGAGGAGGGGATGTTTTGACGATCAAGGTCCCGCGCGATCCGCGGCTTTGGGCGTGGCTGTTCGCTTGGATGCTCGCTCCGCCTTGGTCGGAAGAGCGAGCACGCTTGCACGCTTTTGCCGTCGCATGGAACGGCGAGGAGCGCAACGAGGTGGCTCCTGCCCTCGCCCGTTCCATTGTGCTGCTGCGCGACGTCTTGAACCAATACAGGGCACGAACCCACGTCGAAGGCGAGCGCTTGCTCATCCGGGGTCGCTTTGGCCACGGATACGAGATGCAAGTTCGTCCTGGAGCCCACATGGCGCCCTTTGTGGTGCGAGGAATCGATGGACAGGGCCGCCCCATCGAGCCACCCTTGTGCATCACCGAGGACCGTACAAGCCCGTCCCTCCCGCTGGGTGACGTGCTTGCTTCGGTGGTGTTGGCCCTCCTCGACGACGTGGGCACGTCCGCGACCATCGAACCGTTGAATCGCTTCATGCACACCATGTCGCCTGCCTACGAAAGGGACAATGAGCCCGTTGATGATCGAGCGTTGAGCGAAGCATTGCCCTGGTTCGAACCTGCTGAGACAGGTCAGCGCCGTACGTTTCATCCACGCTGGTACAGTGGAACAAACGCGCAAAATGGCACCGTCCTGAACCAGCAGAAGTACGTCCAAGCATGGATTGATGCCACCTTGGACGGACGGCAACGGCGTCAGCGACATCATGCGTGGTTGAACCCCCCTGCTGGAGGCTACAATGGGGTCCCCGGCCGGTTCCAACGTTTGATGCGTGAACACATGGACGGGCTGGGCTTGGGCGAGAGGGTTGAGCGTAACATGAACGAAGTCCTCAACCAGGGGCTGCAGGACGTCAATCCCATGCAAGGTTTCGCCGCCCTTCGGGGCCGGGTGCACATTCGCGACGATGCGGGGCCACGTGAACAGCGGCAAGACATCCGTGATGCGCCGTTGCGGATTCGAGATCTGTATGCACGCGTGTGGACGATTTTGGGTCGTTCGGGGTTTGGGCGCGAAGTACGTTTGGGCGCTGGAACGCCCTACCACGTGGAATTGCCAACCGGCTTCCAATTCACGGTGCGCAACCATCGAGAGCACCAATTCCTCCGTCGATTGCTGCGGTTCGCCGGGTGGGGCGAAGGTGACGATCCCCTCCATTTCGTACGCCGACGTCGTTGGCCCCGTGGCGCACAAGCTCGACTGGCCCGGGAATTGAACCGATGGCAGCATCGAATCGGGGCCCAAGGCGATGTCCCTTGGTGGTGGAACTACCCCCGTGAGGAGTTCATTGACGAAGGGATGCTCAACGATTGGCGTCTTCGAGAAGACCTCAGGGATTGAGGGCTCTGCGTCGAGCCGCGGCCGCGAAAGCGAACAAGGCCAATCCTGCTCCTGGAGCAGGTATCGTGCGTTCTTTGGATTCCGCAGGCAGCGGGACGTCCTCAACCTCGTCGGGTTCTTCGGGCGGGGACAGCGTATGGACCAGATGAACCTCGAGATCATCGCCGTCAAACGCTGTGGGAAGCGCCAGAGCTGTGCTGCCCTGAAGCACCGTAACTTCATTCCAAACCACTTGATCGACCGCCGTGATGCTGCGAACGATGTGGGGGTAATCGCCTTGGCCGTTGCTGCCTTGTGGGTAATTTGCGGTGGTCTCGACGACCCAGACTTCAAGCCCAAACGTGTGCCCGGCCCATGCCTCACTCAGGGGCAAGTTCACATCCCACGTGACGGTGGTGCTGCCGCCTTGTGCTGCAGTCCACGTGAAGTGGCTGGACGACATGGCAGGAAGCCCGAGGCTTTGGTTGGCCAGAGCACGGTAATCGTCCAACAGGCTGTCACCTGCTGGCACGCTCCCGATGACGTAGGTGGTGCCGTTGAAGACCACCGTTGGCGGTGCACGGCGGTCGTAGCGCTCTTCCCAACGTTGGTCGAGGGTTTCGGTACCAAAGGGGTCCTCGGTCTCACCGATTGAGCGATGAAAAGCGAAAATCTGCCCTCCACGTTCCGCGACCAAGTCTTCCAACGCATGCTCCACGTCGACGCAGTTGGTGCACCACGTTGCAGTGTAGTCCTCCAACACTGGGTTCAAATCAGACAAGGAGGCGAGGGTGCTGGAATTGGCCGATGAGACGGCCCCCCCGTGGCTGCCAAACACCGCTCCATCGTCGACCGCAACTGGGGTGCCGGCTTGGACGTTCAGCGGAAGCAGCACGAGCAAAGCGGCCAGAAGCAAAGCGACGCGGCGCATGAGAGAGGACTTGATGCTCGCGACTTCAACCTTCCACTTGGCCGAGTCAGGGAATGGCAGAGATGGCCGAAAGAACGTGGTGCACGTCCTCATCGGTCACGTGAAGGTGGATGACCATGCGGCACGTTCCTTCGTTCAGAGTGAGCACGTCGATGCCGTGCGAGGCCAGGTGCTCAAGCGTCTCTTGACCAGTCCATCCTTCGACGCCAAAATAGACCATGTTCGTCTCCACACCCGCAAGGTCAACCTGCCCGCGTGGGTGTTGGGACAGAGCCTCAGCAATCCGTCGAGCCCGCTGGTGGTCTTCGGCCAATCGTTCCACGTGATGCTCAAGGGCGTGCAAACCTGCAGCAGCCACGATGCCCACTTGACGCATGCCCCCTCCGAACATCTTGCGCCACCGATGCGAGCGAGCGATGAAGTCCGCACCGCCCACCAACATGGAACCCATGGGAGCGCCCAAGCCCTTTGAGAGGCAAATGGCCACGCTGTCCCATCCGCGAAGCAAGCGTTCTGCAGGAATTCCCGTGGCCACCACGGCGTTCATCAATCGCGCCCCGTCGACGTGCAAGGCGCATCCAGTGTCGCGGCCCACCGCCGCGATGGCATCCAGATCATCGAGGGCGTAGCATGATCCGCCTCCACGGTTGGACGTGTTCTCAATGCAAATGAGCCGCCCATCTGGAAAGTGGCTTCCAGAACCATCTGCTTTCCTGACGGCCGCTCGAACATGTTCCGGAGCCATCCGGCCCCGATCGCCGTCAACAAAGGCCACGGAACATCCGGACAATGCCGCAAACCCGCCACCTTCGTAGAGGTAGATGTGGGCTTCCCGTTCGAGGATGATTTCGTCCCCTGGGCGCGTGTGCGTGCGAACGGCCACGGCGTTCGCCATGGTTCCTGAAGGCAAGAAGAGGGCGGCATCCATCCCACACGCGGAGGCCATCCGGCGCTCAAGTTCGAGCACGGTGGGATCTTCGCCGTACACGTCATCGCCGACGGGCGCGGCAGCCATCGCTTCACGCATGGCCGGAGTGGGTTGTGTGACCGTGTCGCTTCGGAGGTCGATGCGGTCGTTCGGCCAGTGGCGCATGATGCACCCACGAAGGCCTGTGCCATGAACGGTCCGGCGGCGACAACTCCATGCCCTTACGCAGAAGGCCTGTGCATGGGCCTCCGCAGTTGGCTTCACCGCTGGACGGCCCCCCCACCCTCGGGACCGCTGCCCAAGGAAGCGTGCAAATTGGTGCTCGTGGTGAACCACGGCCTGAAGATGGGAAAGGGGAAAATCGCCGCACAGGTTGGTCACGCGAGCATCAGTGCCATGACAGGCGTCCGGGAGAAAGACCGGGGGCGGCTTGAAGCATGGTTGGCCACAGGCCAACGGAAGGTGTGCGTCAAAGGAGACGATGCGGAACACCTGCTTGAGATGGAGAAGCAAGCGAAGGCGGCAGGGCTCCCAACAGCAGCCATCCGAGATGCAGGGCACACCCAGATTCCGAGCGGCTCGCTAACCGTGGTGGCGATTGGTCCGGCCGAAGCTTCGCTGATCGACCGATTGACGGGGGAATTGAAACTCCTCTGACGGCGCCTCAGCCTTGCCAGAAACGAGAGGACTCCCAGGGGAGTCCAAGGGCGATGCCAATTTCAGTCAACAGCACGTAGTTCACCACGAGGTAGAGGGTCACGGCGGTGAAGAACGCAGTCAGGCTGGTGTTGATGACCCGACGTCGCTCTCGGACGGCATCATCGAGGCTGCAGATTCCGTCACGTCGGAAATGAACCACAAGTCCAGCGACGAGGCATGCCGCGGACACCGCCAACAGGGTCGGTCGGAACCAGCCCCATCCTTCGCCCCCCCAATACAACGTGTCCGAGAGGGCGGCGGCGGAGGAGACGCTGCTCAAACCAAACAGAACGAGCACCACCGAGGGCAAACAGCACATGGTCGCCAAGAGGGATGACCCTCCAATCGCCCCCCAGAGCCCTTTGAGCACGAATGTAATTTTGCGGACGAGTTCTTGAGCGTTGGTTCTGCGTCACAGCGGTTCGAGATGGCCAACAAGCACGTCCAACACGCTCTTTGGAGCGGGCCCAATGCCGAGGACGGTCACGGTACCAGGCGCCACTTCCGTGCGGCCTGCATCGGCCACCGCATGGTGCACGAGACGGTGGGTCAGCGCTTCTTCGCGATGATCCTCGAGGGTCTGAAGGTCATCAACGGCCAAGACCACAATGCGCCCGTGTTCACTTCTCCACCGATCAAACTGAGCCGTGGCCTGTTTCCTTGCCTTGAGGCTGCATCCTACGGCCGCATGAGCCACCTGCGCAGCACTCTTTCCAGCGCTCATCTCAAGATCGCGCCGCACAAGCACGACGAGGCTGGCTGCATCAGACGAGGTGGACATCTGATTCCACTCCGGGGGTCGCCATCGCGTCAGGAACGTCCACTGGGAGCAGCATGCGAAGCATCAGTGCGCCCGTCCAGAGCATGATGACCACGTTGCCAAGGGCATGGCTCAGGTCAAAGGGCAACCCAGCCCACACCAAAGCGGGAAGGTGTGCGAAGCCCGTGCCTCCGCCGATGAGAGAGAGGTTGGTGATGAGGCCGAAGGGGAACGCAAGAAGCCCCGCGAAGAGGGTTGCACGTCCAAGCAGCAGTCGGTCGTCTTCGATCAGGCGAGCGCGAGAGCCGACCACCGCAATCGCGGCCCAACCGGCGGCTTGGAAAAGCGTCCAATATCCATCGCCGAGGACCGTGTTGGACAACATCGTCACAAGGATGGCGAACGCCATGCCCCGTCGTGCGCCGAGGCTGGCCCCGGCCAGCAGCACCGCCACGGTCACCGGCTGAACGTTGGGGAGGTTCGCCATCAGCACACGAAGCACGGCCACGACGGCCACAAAGGACAGCAGCAGCACGCCTTGATGCCGTGTCATGCGCTTGTCTTGCAAGAGCAACACCGTCGCTGCCCCGAGAAGAACCACGTCGAAGAGCAAGGCCGCCGTTGGGCTGAGCACCGGGCCGTGGACCCCGACGCTGGCGAACATGGTGTTGGGGACGGGCTGGGCTCCTTCAAGGTTCACTCAGGCCAAGCGCCAAACGAGGACGGAGGAAGAGGGCAGTGCCATGGCTTCTGGTCCAACCGTCGGGCGGGTTCCATCGACTTCGTAGATCCATCCGTCGCCGGTGACGCCATCGACGGCCGTGACCCACTGACCGAGGGCGTGGTCTTCGGTCGCAAGGGACACCCCAAGCTCGTTTGCGGCGGCCACGGTGGCCTCGAGGACTGTGGGACGAGGTTCGAATCCGCCGACAGCTAAGGTCCCGTTTGGTAATTCGAAGGCCACGACTTGCCCGTCGCGCCATGCCTCTGGCCAGGCATCGTCCCATGGCGTTTCTCCTTGGACCTCGGGGGATTGTTCCGCCCACCACCCGATCAGGGCGGGCATAAGGGCGATGAGAGCGACGAGCAGAAACGGCGTTCCCCAACGGAGGCCATGAAGGGGGCCTCGCCGGTACGCTGCAGCGGATCCTGCGAGAAATGCGGTCATCAAGGCGAGGGTCCAGACGATGGGGGTCTTGTCCACGGGAGGCTCGACCTCCACAGGCGCAGGCTTGACCGTCAGGGGGCACGAGAGGCCACCTTCTTCGGGGTCGAGCACCACCTTTCCTTCGTCCTTCACCAGCAACCAAGCATCGCCGCAACGCACGGGTGGAGCGGTGCCGTATCCCTTGAGGTCGGCAGTGTAGGTCAGCGCTGCCGTCGTTCCATCCAAAGCGAAACCGAGGAAGCCACCGTTCGGTCCGTTCGCTGAGGCCGTCAATCGGCCCTGTTCAAGCCGAAGCGGTCCCTGCACTGAAGACGTCGACAGTCGGGTTTTTTCCCACCCTTCTGCCGTCCAATTGAGCATCTGCACACCGCTTGCATCACCAATGGCCGCGGAGAGGGTGTGAAGCGCCACGGGCATGCCGGGTGAGCCCCCAGAGGCGAGGGTGTGTGCGGCCGATGCGGGCTGAGGCAGCCCGTTTTCGCCAAGAGGCAACCATTCGACACGGCTGGTGGCTTGGGTTTGGACGTGAACAAGCAATCCATCGTTGAGCAGCACGGGCGCGTGCCGAATGGCTCCGCCCAGATCGATAGAAGTCGGGGCTTCGCCCGGCACCCAACTCCACAATTGACCAGACTCGTCGCCGACATGGACGGTTCCGTTGACCAGCGTGGCAGGATTCCTCCAGCCTAAGCCCGTGTCTGCAGCATGCACCACGGTGCCGTCCGCAAAGCATCGCAATTCAACACCGGTCCGGGTCGTGACGAGGAGCCCGTCGTCGGTCGCCACCGGGCTGGCCGTGATCCCCCACCCTTGCACAGGCGTGTTGGCTTGCCACAGCGGCACCCCTTCATCCGGCGTCCGGGCCTCCAAGAGGCCGCTGGACCATGCGATGATGAGGTGTTCTGGCCATGCACCACACGGTGCCTGTCCGGCCGGCACCAGAAGCACTTCAGCCATGTCCGGCTGCGTGGTCGAAGGGCCCTCGATGGCCCAACGCACCGTTCCGTTTTCGCCGTAGGCCCGGAGCATTGGAGGTGAGGTCCCGTCGAAGGTGGCCGAGGAACGGATCAGCACGGCGTCGTCCACCACCAGCGGAGCGGTGGACACGTAGCCTCCAGGAACGGTCATGCTCGCTGATGCGAACGGGAGGAGCGTCACGGCGAGAAGCGCGATGACGAACGTGTTTCTCACGAGAGCACCTGCTGAATGGCGGCCTTGAGACGCTCGCTCACTTCACGTCCATCGGCGCCTTTGGCGGCGCCCATCACCACGCCCATCAGTGGACCAATGGCGCCAAAGCCCCGTTCTTTCACGAAGTCAAGGCGCTCTGCAATGATGCCTGCAATGATGCCGTCAAGGTCCCCAACCTCCTTGGGCACGTGGCCTTCGGTCTCGGCCCAGCCGCCGACCGTGGCGCGGTCGGCGCCCTCGGGGAAGGCCGCAACAGCGGCCTTCACGCCCTCGCGTGAGAGCAGACCTTCCTCGCGCTGATCGATCAGGTCGGTCAGGAAATGTGTCGGGGCTGTCTCATGCTCAAGCATGAGGCTGGCCAAGGCCTTTGCAGGCCGTTGGTCAAGGTGCTCGAGGAAGCGGTCGTCCAGTTCCCGCGACAGGATCTGATCGCACTGATCGTCTGAGAGCCCCGTTGGGGTCAAACGGGCACGTCGCTCTTCGTTGCTCGGAGGAAGGTTGGCGCAAAGGTCCGTCCAACGTCCAGGAGCCATCGCGAGCGGTGGAACGTCTGTTTCAGGGTACATCCGTGCTCCACCGGGAAGCGGGCGCATGGGGCCAGTGGTGCCGTCCAATGGCGCACCTTTGCTGACGGTGACGTTGCGCACCTCGCGTGGCAAACGATGGTGAGCGATGAGTGCTCGACCACGCACGGCCTCAAGCGCGAGCGAGGCTTGCCAGTGCGGCGCCAGGCAGAGCACAAAGGCGCCGTCTTCGGCCAAAGAAAGCTCCTCACGGACGGCGTTCACCTCTGCCTCCTTGATGCCGTAGGCCGGGAGTTCGTCGCTGTGGAAGACCCCGCGCACGCCGGCCAACTTGGCGGCACCGGCCAATTCTCGGCCAAGGCGCGGCAGTTGTGCTCCCTCTTCGTCAAGCGTCTTGGTCCCAAGCAACCCGGACATCCCGGGAAGGGCAAGCCCCAGCATCACGTGGCCTTGCTCAAGCCCGCGCTCAACCATGCCCGACGTGCTTGAAGCAAAGGCTTCGGAAACGTCATGCAGGGTTTCTGGAAAGCGTGAGGCCACAGCTTCAGCCACCGAGGCTTCCGTGGCTGCGTCGTCCAAACGGCGGTCGGGGAGGAGCAGGGGTTGGCCTGCGGCCGCTCGGAGCGTGTTGGCCAAGCGGTAGAAGTGGAGTTGCCGGGCCATTTCGAGACGAACGATGCGTGGGATCCAACCAAGGTCCTGGCAGCCTTTGATTTCGACGCGGTCGCCGCAGGCGATGCTGACGTTCAGGTCCTGCCGAATCGAACCGAGTCCGCGGCGAACGCGGCGCGTCCGACGCAACACGCCACCAAGGGCGCGTGCAGTGGATTGGGCATGGTCCGGTGTTTGAACGTCCGGAGCCGTGGCGATTTCAATCAAAGGAAGACCAAGGCGGTCAAGGTTGTAGAGGACGCGCTCGCCAGACTCGGTCTCGACGGTGGCCAGCTTCCTTGCGCTGTCCTCCTCCAAACACACGACGTCAACGCCAACAGGACCTTCCGGCGTGTGGAGGGTTCCGTCCTGAGCCACCAGCGTGGTCCGCTGGAAACCGCTGGTGTTGGAACCGTCAACCACCGTCTTGCGCATGGTCTGCATCAGATCAACAGGGCGAGCCTCGAGCAACGCCGCCACGGTGAGGGTCACGTCAACGGCATCGTCGTCAAGGGGCAGTGGAGGGCGTTCGTCGAGTTCGATGAGGCCGGCGTTGGGCGACTGAACGTACTCGAAACTCCGACGGCGCTTCGCTTCAAAGCGTGCAGCCACGTCAACGGCGCCCCCTTCTCCGCGGGCTGCACGAAGGCGACGGCGCGTCCTGGGCCACGCCTCTGGAACGGTTTCTTCGGTGACGTCGTAGAGTTCACCGGATTGGCGGGAGTGAAGTTTCCCTGTGGCCAACTGCTGGTGGACCTCAATCCCACACATGAAGCCCAAGGCTTCTGGGTCCAGTGCGCTGGCGTCGCTCACCTCGCCTTGGGGCTCCGCCATGCACAGGCCACGCACACGTCGGATATGAGCGCCACCGTTGGCTTCACGCCACCATGAGGGTGTCGTAGCCGCGGGGCCGGAGCAGTGCGCCACCGGTGACCATGCGCTCGATGAGGTCCTCTGCTTCGGAACGCGATAGCCCGTTTCGGTCAAGTTCGTTCAGCACCTCGTTGAGGTCGGCGTGGCCTTGGTTGCTGCTTGCAGTAAGGTCCCGCACCGTGTCGAGAATCCTGCGCTCCTTGCTTCGCGCGGTGCCCTTCTTGCCTGTTTGGAGGGTGGTCACATCGAAATTGTCACCCATCAATTCCATCCGCCAGAAACGCGTCAGGGTGAGCGCACGCTCTGCGTCTTCGACCTCGACGGTGTCCGACAGGCGGATGCGGGCGCTTGCTTCGGCCAGCCTCGAGATGCCTTCGATGGCACGGGCGGTGATGGCGATGCTGTCAGGGTCAGTACCACCCTGCTGCCGCGTTTCAACGTAGTAGGCCACCAGCATTTCGCTGGCCTCCTTGGTGGGTTCGGGCTGGATGTTCCGCTTGGCGTAGGCGACGTACTTCTTCACGAAGTTGGTTTCAAGGATTTCCTCGCCGTCTTGGTTGCTCGTGGCTTGGCTGACGCCACGGCTTGGGTCCAGGGCCGTACCCTCGGCGATGAGCGTCTCGCTGGTCCCAGAGGCACGCGTGGAGAGGATGTGTGCGGCGATGGCGGTGTCCCTCTCTGTCCTCGCCACGTCGGTCAGCACCCAGATGACGTCGAACCGAGAAATCAATGGAGGCGTGAGATTGGTTTGTGCCGTGAACGGCTTGTCCGAGATCGGTTGGAAGCGTCCTGCTTTGGGGTTCGCAGCGGCCAACACGGCACACCGGGTTTGCAGGCTGGCGTTGATGCCGGCTTTCGCGATGGAAATGCGCTGCTGCTCCATCGCTTCGTGCATGCTTGAACGGTCGCCATCGTTCATCTTGTCGAATTCGTCGATGGCCGCGAGACCAAGGTCAGCCAGCACCAAAGCACCGGCCTCAAGCGTCCATCGTCCGTCAGCATTGGCGTCCTGTACAGCTGCAGCCGTAAGGCCTGCGGCAGAAGCGGACATACCGGATGTGAAGCGGCCCCGGGGCGACAATTGGGCCATGTAGGAGAGGAGTTGCGACTTGGCCACACCGGGGTCGCCCATCAGCAAAATGTGGATGTCGCCACGGCTCCGCGTACCGTCGTCGTTCTTCCTCGAAACGCCTCCAAACAGTTGCAGCATCAGGGATTGCTTCACGTGGGCCATGCCGTAAATCGAGGGGGCAATCGAGCGCGTCAGCACCTGATAGATGTCCTTGCGTCGAGCGATATCCTTGATCTCCCGGACCTCTTCTTCGGTGATGACGACCTCTTCCAGCGGGACGTTCTGACGCTCCAACGAGTGGATGCGAAGGAAGATGTCGAACACCGGGGTGTCCTTGCCACCCTTTCTTTGCGAGCGAATGAAGAGGGATCCATTTGCTTTGACGCGGTCTCCGGGGTTCAGTTGCCCGCACAAGTCTTGCTCAGCAATGCACATGATGCGCTCGGGTTGGATGCCGCCCCGCATTTGTTCAGGAAGTTCCTGAAGTTCGATGAATTGGGTGTTGATCAGGCTGGAATCCCGCTCCACCAAAGTGAATCGGGTCTCGCGTGCCTTGCGGTCGCATCCTCCGTCAATGGGGTCGCAGAGCATCGGTTGGATGAGTTCCTGTTCGTTTGGCTGGTGCACGGTGCTCAGATGACCGCACGATGAGCAACGGAAGGTGGCGATGTAGATGCGGGGGCGCACGCCGGAAATCTTCGTGGTCACCGCGTCGATGGAGAGCATCTGGCCGAGGTCTTCCGCACGAAGGTGGGAGATGGCCCGCGTCTGGTCGGAGGGAAGGTGGACGATGCGAATGAAGGGGTCCATGGCCCCGTGCCCTTCGTCCACCAAGACCTGCTTGACCGCTTGCTTCGATGCCTCAATGTGGAGCTCCGGTTGAACGAGCAGGCTTTGGGCGAAGTCGAGGTCCCAACGCTCAAGATCACGGTACGACACCTCGACGCTTTGTGTGTCAGGCCATTCGACGGCCAAGTTGTGCAAGGCCTCGTTGAACAAGTCGCGCAGCAGCGATTCCCACCGGGTTTGGAGGTCGGCTTCGTGCATTGGAATCATGGCCACACCTCCGGACTTGCCAAATCTCCGTCTTCGGAACATAAGCACTTCCCCGGCGTAACGCCCCCCCTTGGTTTCCACTGGAGAATGGGGGCCTTCGCACGGCGTCCTTCATGCGATGATGTGAGGTTCCTCTCCCCGTCCGCCGGACGATGTTGGCGTGGTTGCATGGGCCTCACTGCGCACCACCTGACTTGAGGGAGCATTCATGGGACGCGTGCAAAACCTCCGTGCATGAGCGACGCGATGGACTACGCCAGTGCCGGGGTCGACATCGACCTCGAGGGCAGCGCAGTGGCGTCCCTCATCGGCGCCCTGGGCCGGAGCGTCCGAACGCCGGGCACGCCGGGTGCACCGGTGGATCTTCCCGGTGGATTTGGTGGCCTGCTGGAGTTTGGCGACCAATTGTTGGCGATGGCCACGGACGGCGTGGGCAGCAAGTTGCAGATCGCTTCGAGCCTCAACGCATGGGCTGGGGTCGGCATCGACTGCATGGCGATGAACGTCAACGATCTGTTGTGCGTTGGTGCTGAGCCGATGGCCTTCGTGGACTACATCGCGGTGCCAAAACCCGATCCCGAGATTCACGCCGCCATTGGTGCCAGCCTCGCCGAAGCATGCCGTCGCGCTCGTGTCACGCTCGCTGGCGGCGAGACCGCCAGCCTTCCCGGCATCGTCACGGAAGTCGACCTCTCGGGAACCGCCCTTGGGTACATGGGGCGCGATCAGGCCATCACGGGCGAACACGTTCAGGCAGGCGACGTGCTGATTGGCCTGCCCGCTTCCGGCATCCACTCCAACGGCTACAGCCTTGTGCGCCGCATCATGGAGCACGTCGGCGCTGACCTGACCGCCCCTGCTCCCTTCGATGCAAAGGTGGAAGGCCGGCACATCGAGCGCTTTGCGACCCAAGACGGAGAAGCCCCGACCCTTGGTGAGGTGATCCTGAACCCGACGCAAATCTACGTCGACCCCGTCATCGACCTGCTCCAGCACCTCGATGCGGGCCATCTTGGTGGCCGCTCGAGCGTCCGTGGGCTCTGCCACGTGACCGGCGGTGGCCTGTCCAACCTCTTGCGGCTGCACCCCACCCTCGGTTGGCGCATCGACGCCCCCTTGCCTGTGTTGCCCGAATTTGCGTGGCTGCAGGAAGCCGGTGGCGTCGAGACACGCGAGATGTACAGGACGTTCAACATGGGCATGGGCATGGTGCTCGCCGTGGATGCGGTTCACGCCGAAGGCGTCGCTGTCTGGTTGTCGGAGCGCATGCCCGGCAGCGCTGTGGTCGGCACCGTCGTCAGCGACGGAGCGCCAAGCGTGGTTCACGTGCCGACGGGGTCGACCTTCAGCCACTACTGAGCATCACTCAGCTTCGGACACCATGGTGCTGGCACCACGGATCTTGCTCAGCGGCAGAAGCAGGCAGAACTGCAGCACAGCACCGATGAGGAAGAGGTTGGGGAAGTTGCCGCCGAGGGCCTCAAGGATGGACGGCGAAAGCAGGGTTCCCGACAGTGCTCCCACGTTGATGAGCGTCATGTAGAGTGAGAATTGTGTGCCACCAAGGTCGCTTTCTGTCAGGCTCATGAGCAAAGCAATGACGTTGTTGCCGACGATGCCCCAGATGAAGGTCCACACGATCCACACGAGCGTCATGACGCCCGCGTCACCCCATTGCGACCGGCCCAAGGACCACAACGTGGTCAACGAGGCACCGACGATGATGCCCCACCACAGCACGGTCTTGATGCCAAATCGGCGTCCGAGTTCGCCGCCGGTCAGAACACCCAACAGGGTGGCCAAGGTGATCAGTCCACCCTTCAAGGCGAGGTATTCGGTGTCGCTCCATCCGAGTTCATCGATGAACAGGAAGGGGAATTGAATGTCGATGAGGCCCATGCCAGCACCCATGCCGCCACCGATCCACATCATCACGGCGAAGAGCAGCGCCCACGCAGGTGCGCCACCGCTCAAGGCGGAACGAAGCCCGGAGACGATGTCGCCGAGGCTCATGGTGTCTGACTCGGCCGACGAAGACGCCTCGCCCGTCGCTGCGTCCCATGGGAAGCGGCGGTCCCCTGGTCGTTCACGAAGGAAGATGGGTACCAACATGATGGCCGCAAGCACCGGCAACTGCACCGTCAACGCGGCTTGGAAGCCGGATTCAGAGAGGATGCCGCCAAGGACGATGGCGGAGAACATGAATCCGAAACCCTTCGAAGCGAACATGAAACCGTTCGCGCGGGCCAAGTCCTCTTCTGGAATAAGGTCAACCGCAAGGGCGTCTGAACTCACGTCCTGCAAGGTCGCAAAGATGTTGTGAATCAGGAAAAAGAGCATGATGGTCGAAAGACCGGCCTCAAGATTCCCGGCCGCCAATGGGTCGTCGATGGTCAGGAAGATGCCCATGGTGATGATCATCCCGAGCTGAGCGATGATGATCCACGGTCGGCGCAGCCCGTAAGCGGGAAAGCGCACGCGGTCGATGAGCGGACCGAGCACCAGTTTACCGAACATCCATGGAAGCGTACCGGCCAAGGTCAAGGCCGCGACCTGATCGTCGCTGATCGAATCGGCATCGACGAGCACCGCCACGAAAGCGACGGTGATGAAGGCCCACGGCACGCCTTGTGCAAAATACAGTGCACAAAGGGTCCCAATACGGGCGCGCTTGCTCTCCTGAAGGGTGGTCATGAAGGGCTAACTTGTCGTTCGCCTTCTGAAGTTTGCTTCGGTTGAAAGGGCCCTTGTGTCCATTTCCCTATTCTTGGGCAAGACTCATCTCGGGGTTGGCCCCCCTTTGCGCCATGGACCTCGAATCGGCCGCGAACATTGGCGAGGCCCTCAGCGGCTTGGCCATCATGTTCACCTTGCTGTTCGGTCTTCGCCAAGTCCTCGAAGTCAATCGAAACCGACGGTTTGAGATTTCACAAACCATCGCAAACTCACTGGAGAACCCGCTGGTCCAGCGTGGATTCGCCAACCTAGGACGCATTCAACCAGGCATGACCCTCCAAGAATTTGGAGAGATGCCAAGGGAAGACAAAGACGCCATCAACTCCGTCATCGTATTGATGGCCAACCACGCGGTCATGACGTTCAATCGAAACCTTTCGTTCGACATCGTGGCGTCGTTTTACCGCGGGTATTTGCCGTTGATTGGCGCAGGGTTGCGGCACGTCATGCTGCTGGTCGAGAACGCATACATCCACCACGAAGCCAGCGCTGTCACCGAAGAAAACGGGCTGGGCACGAACCACTGGGTCTTCTGGTTGCTGGATCGGATGGAAGAGACGTCGAATCCTGAGGAATACAAGCCGCACCTCACTCAAACCGCTTGGCGTCCCTGAAACGCGTCCGCATGGACCATGAAGGATGGACGCGCCCGTTCCCTCATGCAGGAGGCGGAGGGATGGCCGGGCCATCTCTGGTTGGAAGGGGGCACCGTGGTCCACCTCCCGGCGGATCAGCCACGTCCTCAAGCACGCCCTCGAGGGCCTGCAAAGCGCATCGGGCCCGGCTTCCTCAACCCCGCCATGGCGCCAGCGAGGACCAGGTCCGTGATGCTGCTTGCAGACGCGTTGGAGCACGGTTGGTTGGTGCCTGAAGGCGCGCCGGTTCGCGTCTTGGACGCATTGTGCTCCACGGGCGTGCGGGTGCGACGATGGCGACAGGAACTTCCCGAAGCCCACGTTCACCGCGTGGTGGTGACCGGGAACGATCTGGACGTGCATGCCCTTGATTGGGCCTTGGCCTCCTTCGAGGCACACCCAAGCGGCCGACCCGTGGCTGCACGCCCTGAGCGACGTCAAAGAGCGGTGAAGCCACGTGAAATCGAAGGCGTCCATTTCACGCAGGAGGACGCACGCGTTGCCCTGCTCCGTGGAGGATGGCAGTGGATTGACCTCGACCCCTTTGGCTCGCCCATGCCCTTCCTCGATGCTGCACTGCAAGGGATGGCCCGACGCGGCGTGTTGGAACTCACGGCCACGGACACCGCCGCACTCACCGGCTCAAGCGCCGCCAGCGGCCGACGTCGGTACGGCTTCCAAGGCTTGGTTGACCATTACGCTCACGACGATGCCGTGCGGGTTCTTCTCGCGAACGTGGCTCAGGCCGCTGCGCGCCAAGACCGTGAAATCACGCCCCTGATGGCGCTTTTTGACGGCCACCACGTCCGTGTCTCGGTGATGGTCAGAACCTCGAAAACCGGAGCCAGTGCCGTGCAAGACCGCATCGGATGGCGCATCCGGGAACACGATGTGCCGTACCGCTTCGTCCGACACCCCACTCCAGAACAAACCGAGCGAGGCAGCGGGCCGATGTGGACCGGGCCGCTTTGGGACGCCAGCATCGCTGGACGAATGACCGAACAATGTGCGTTGGATCGAACGCGTCCGGCACCTGAGGCGCTGGATGGATGGCGGAAGGAGGGGCTGCAATGGACCGCCGAAGACGAGGAACATGCCGCACGTGAAACCGTGCGGGGCGTGCGCCACATCTCTGAAGCAGCCGACCTCATGGCCCAAGACGGTCAGGCCACCCTCCTCCTGAACCTCGACGATTTGCCTCGATGGACCGGTACGGGACGCACACCGCGCCTGCATCATTTGCTCGAAGCGCTCCACGAAGCGGGCCACGCAGCCGCTCGGGCGCCTGACCTGAATCCATTCTTGGTGACCGATGCGCCCTTTGAGGACGTGATTCAGATCGCCCAAGGGCTCTGAACCTCACATCACGGAAGGGTCGACGTCAGGGCCATCGCCGCTTCCAAGCTGATGGCCGGGGTCAATGGGGTCGGGCAACACGGACTTCGCACGTTCGATCATTTCGCGAACGCTGTCTTCGATCGTGCGCGCATTTTCGAGCAGGTCGCTGAGGGGCAAATCAAGCCCGGTCAAATCAGAGATGGCTTCGACCGCAATGGCAGCGGCCCGTGCGTCTGGATACATGGGATGCGCTTCGGCCAGCAGGGCGATGATGTCCATTCCCAATCGGTCGCCCTCGCCCAAGAGAAAACCGGTGATGCCGGAAACCACGCCTTGGCGGATGGGCTCGATGCCTGCAGAACGCAGCGCACCGCGCATGGCGTCAGACGTGCCGACCCCGAAGAGGTCACCGCCTTCGAAGTCCTTGTCCGGCCTGAGCAGGCCGTCAACGATGATGAGTTGGTCAAACCCGCCCTTGGAAAACCACTCCAAGACGGTGGTCGCGAGTGCGATGTCCTTGTCATCTTCGAATTGGATTTCGGCGGTGAACACACCGATGCCTTCGCCCTGGTAGACCCGGACTGGATGCTTTGGCACCTCGTTCTGGATCAACGCGACCGCGGGGAATTCGGCGTTTAGCACCGTCCCTTGTTGTTCGAGGCCCATGCTGCTGATGACGTGGGAGGCCGCGATGACGCCGACCATCCCCGAACTGGAGAAACCGCAAATGGCAATGCCACCCGTACGGGGGTCTGCGCCCTTGTTGAGCACCAGCGCGTAGGGTTTGAACGGCGTCTCCACGTGTTCACCTCACCACGTCGGCCAGCACGACCATCAAGAATCCTCGCTCGCTTCATTCGTTGTATTCAGACCAATCCTCTTGGCCTGCTTCACGGTACCACCAGGTGCCAACCTCGTCTTCGTACCATTCTGTTCCGAATTCATCCACGTTGATGCCGTCGTCGTCTGAATCCTCTTCTGAGGACGTCGGTTCGTCGTCCACATCCTCGTCCTCAAGTTCGACGCCACTCGCTTCCGAAATCAGTGCGTCGCTCGGCCGTTCCTTCACTTCTGGCTGCACGTCCTCAAGGCTCGCACCGGAGGACTTCAACTGCGACAGACTGCTCGTCGTGGTCAAATCCACGGCATCGCGACGGCTTGTGCTGACGGGTCCGTAGTCCATGTCATCGAGGTCGTCTTCGGAGAAATCCTCGTCGTCTTCTGGACGTCGAAGAACGACGACTGCGACAACGAGTCCGGCGATGATCGCCACGGCACCAAATCCGATGACCAGGGCGTTTGAGCCGGATGAGCCGTCGGTGGTGCTGTCGTCGCTCGTCGCTTCTTCCAAAGACCATGCAAGGGTGATGGAGCCGTCGTAGGACAAGGAAGCGTTGGAAGTGGTCGTCAAGGCATAGGCCAAGGTGGTTTCGAAATCGGTGTTTTTCTCGTCCGCCAAACTGCGGAGGGTGGTCATTGACCAGACCGCGTTTTGTTCGCCGTTCGCAGGGATGTCTCCGTTGCCTTGCACGAGATCAAATCGCATCAGGCCCAGGGTCTCGGCGCTTGCATCGATGGACACGGTCACGGGGAATGCGTTTGGATTGCGAAGCACACATTGCGTGTTTTGCTCGACCGTTGCGTCGCGGGGGAAGGAACGGACCGTGCAATCGCTGACGACCAAGGGCAGCAATTCTGTGGCTTCAGCGGGGTCGTCCGTGCCGCCCTGTCCGTTGTCGGATTGGTTGCCCGGGTCGATGCCGCCGTTGTCCGTGCTCCGCTCCAAGGTGACCTCATGGACGCCGGGAACCAGCACCCATGGCTGGCCGTCGTTGACCAGTGAGAAACGCACCATGGCGGCTTCGGTGGAGGGGGATTCCAACACGTAGGAGCCGGCGTTTGGCACCAAGGTACCGTCGCCCAAGCTGTTGCCGTCTGCGTCCAGCACCGTGTACGCCAGCGACAACGCTGGTGCCACGCCGGTTTGCTCGACCAGAGCCTCTTGGACGGTGAGATCGATCGACCACGTTTCATCTCCAGCAATCTGCACAATCGTTGGAGCAGTGATTTCAACCTCCACCGTCCCGTACGCCGTCATGCTTCCTGACGCGCTGCCCCAAGGCTGCTGCGCAGGATCGTCGTCAACGCCAATGACGCCATAGGTCAAGGTCAACTCACCCACGTTCTGAGCCATCGACGACTCCCATGCCATCAGGCTGGTCACGTCCAAGCCGACGTGTTGACCGCTGGCGTCCGTGACCCCCGTGATGTTCCGGGAGAACCCGCTCCCAGCATGTTCGAGGTGGAACCACGCCGTGGCGGCGGAGAGAGGTGATCCGTCAATCGAAACGTGCACGGTGGCCTTCACCGGAGCATCGATTGGAAGCAGATGGACGCCTGAGGCGTTCTGTGCACCTTCGAGAACCAGCGACGCAACCGCTGCCCTGAGGCTGTCGTTGCGTGGCGCGACCGGCCCGAAAGTGACGAGCGAACTCGTGTTGCCGTGTTCGTCGACCGCCACGACGCCAAGATGGTACGATGTGCCGTCCATCAGCGGACTCGAAGGCATGAGCACCGTCGTCCCGTCCATGAGGGCCGAGGTCATGTTGACCACGATCGGAGGTGCATCACCGCTTTCCAAGGTCATCACAGGGCTCATCCCGTCGGTCGAATTGAACGCTTGAGTGGTCACAAAGACGCGGTGCGCTTGGGCGGTGGTCATCGTGTCATGATCCCAGCCGAGCGAAAGATGGCCGCCCAAATCGGCCGCCACGTCAGAAGCCGTGAGGTTGGTGACGGCGGGTGGAGGTGCGGGATACGGCACCTCAACGGTCAGCACATCAGAAAGGTTGCTTCGCAGCCCGAAGACGTGCCTTGAACGGACCGCGTAATCGTAGACGTCGCCGTAATTCACGTTGGTGTCCACGGTCAAGTTCAGCCCAGAATCAGCATACGGTGCATCGAGGTCAATCGCGGAACCGTTGACAACGCGGTACACGTCGAAGCCAAGCAAGCCTTCACCGAAATCAAACACGTCTTGCCAACTGAATTCAACCATGCTTGGGGTCAGCGAAGTCAACGTCAGTTCTGGGGCAGGGGGGCGTGCGATGTTTGGCGCCCCGTCAACGTAGGGCCCGACCACATCGGTCAACCGCAACACGCCGGCCTCGGTGCTGTTGAACGGCAGAGGGAGGCGGAAGTCTCCGGTGCCCAACTGCATCCGCTGATTGACCAAATTCGAGAGGTTGCCAACCACGCTTGGGTTGTCTTCGACGGTGATGCGAGCATCGTAGGCGATGTCGAAGAGGGTCGTGTTGACCACTCCGTTGGCGGTCGTCTCCAAGGTGAAGTTCAGGTGGGCCATGCTGACGCCATAACCGTCGGTGCTTGTCGGCAGGCCAATCACGTACCCTGTCAGCGCGGTTTTGATCGCTCCGACGGTGTCCGTGACGCTGAGCGTGGCGTGATGCGTGGTGTTCGCAGTACCGGCATAGTCGCCTGTGCTGATCTCGCTCGTTCCGTCGCCCTCGACGTCGAGGCCGATGCGGTGCCATCCTCCGACAAAGATGCCAACCTGAGATTCTCCTGCTGTGACGACCTGTTCTTGGTGGCCGTCCCCGTCAAGGTCGGCGAAGATGATGTCAAGCGGCATGCTCCAAGGCTGAAGCTTCACCGGAGAAGCGAGATCGAGGCCGCTTCCGTTCGATGGTCGATGCGTCAAGTTCCCCTCCAGCGTGGCGGAAGAACCGTCGCTGGCACCCAATTCCACCATGAAGAGCGAGGGGACGCCGTCGCCGTCGTGATCACCGAAACTCGCGTTGGTCGTGGTGAATGGATCCCAATCGCTGTGTTCGGTCACCTCCCACGTGTTGCCGTTGTTGATGGCAACGACGTGCTGAAGGCTCCCTGCACCCGAGACGAAATCGGTGTCGCCATCCCCGTCGAGGTCAACGGGGAGCATGCCTCCGCGAAGGTCACTGAAGCGGTCCGGGCCTTGAGCCTGTTCGACTAATCGACCGTCCCATTTCAGCTCCCATCCTTGGTAGCTGCTCCACCAATTTGAACCACGATGCACGACGATGGCCGTCACGTCGGTGTTCTGATTGCTCATGGTTCCGACGTAGATGTCCTGCAAGTTGGCGGCGTTGAAGGTCCCGTTACGGTAGATGGTCTCGGTGGATTTGGTCAAAAACTGGTCCCCGACGGGCGAAAACGGGTTGAGCACGAAGATGCCTTGGGTGCTGCCCTGGCCGTGGATCGAGACGATGTCGGCGTACCCGTCGTTCGTGAAATCTCCCACGGCAGCTTTCTTCAGCCGATCGTCCATGGTGACGTTGAGTGTAGCGTTCCAGTGAATATGAGCGAGGGGGTTGCTAGAGTTGACCGCTGTGGTGTTGGAGAGGTGCAAGCAGGCGTCTACGTCGAGTTCGGCCCACGTGAAGACGTCTTGGCGGCTGTCGTTGTTGAAGTCCCCAAGTTCGAAATTCCTAGCGTCGTCGCAGGTGCCCGTCCAATTGGACATCACGAGTTGCCGTGTGGTGAGGTTGTAGTCAAGCACGGCGAAGGCGGTGCCGTTGCCCGTTGTGGCGTTGTCTGCGGACATCACCACGATTTCGTCGCTGCCGTCACCGTCCATGTCGCCGGCCTGCACGTCCAACAACTCGCCGATGGCTTGGAAGGCCGTGGTCACGTCGGGCATGAAGCTCATGCTGAGGGCTGCAGCGTCAACGGCTGCGTTTTCGGGAAGCAGCACATCGGCCGTCGTCAACGTGGTGTTGGAACTGGTGTTGGATGTGACGTAGTCGGAGGACGCCCCGTGTGCGAAGACGTTCTGATGGCCGAGATCCCCGTAGCCTTGCCCTTCGAACGCCCACTCCTTCACGCCGTCCTCATCGATGTCCAACCACACTTGCCCTGGGGTGTCAAGAGCGCTCTCCACGTCCACGACCATGCTCAATCCGTTGATGGTCACGTCACGCGGAATGGAGAGCCCCATCGATGCGTTCGTGGTACTGCCGGCCAGATTGACCTCTTCGGTCAGGAATCCCGTCTCAAAATCATCGAGGGTTCCGTTGCCGCCGCCCGCGCTTGAGAACGGCATCGGCAGCAAGGAGATGAGCATCAGGAGCACGAGCGTCACGGCGCGAGCTTGGGCGCGTCCTCGGGGGGACATAGGTACAGTTGGAGCCTCGGCCTTCATGTTCCTATCGCATCGAGGCGCGCACAGATGCACAAGTTTCACCATCGCCATGGCCACGGGTGACCGCCAATCCTTAACTATGCAAGCAAATGATTCACACTCATGACCGAGGCTGTTATTCGCATCCTTGCCGGCGACATCGAAGTGGAGATTTCTGGCACCAAGAATCACGTGGAAGAACGCATTGCTGAGCTCCAAGAAGAGGGCGTATGGTCCTCGGTATTGGACCGCCTGCGCCACGCCCGTGAAGCAGCTGTCGAAGCCGCGGCCAAGACGATTGGAAGCGCCGAATTGCCCGAGCGCGGATCGGCTTTCCGCCATTTGGTGACCGGAGCGGGATTCGAGCGCAAGCCCGACATGGTGCTCGCTGCCATCCACTATCTCCGTGACGTCGAGGGCGTGCACGACTCGCCCCCGCGCGTGGTCGCCCGCTTGTTTGAGGACGCAGGCCTTGAGGCCCCAGGCAACCTCTCGCTCTACCTGAACCGGCTCCGCGAGCGAGGACTGCTCGAGATCCCAGAGAGCGGGGGCGGCAAGAACCGCTTCGTGGTGCTCACGCCTGCCGGGCGTCGTCACCTTGATGAGCGCACCATGTGAGGTTCTTGCATGGTGATGTCCGCGTCCGGGGACGACCCCCGGGACGGGCCCTCCGAAGAGGCCGAGGTCTTGGACTGGTCCTTCCAAAACAAGGCCAACGCCCTGCTGCGTGGCGGCCGACACCGTGGATCCACCTTCCGTCGAGCCATCCTCGACGGTGCGGATTTGACGGAAGCCGACTTCTCAGCCTGCGATTTTCGTCGGGCATCGCTGGTTGGTGCTGACCTGATGAAGAGCGCCTTCGATGGGGCTGATCTTCGCGGGGCTGATCTGCGAAAGGCGCGGATGAATCTCTCGAACTTTCGGAACTGCCGTCTGGAGGGAGCCGACCTGCGCGGCATCCGTGGAAAATACGCCATCTGGCAAGGCAGCGATTGGTGGAACGCCACCCTTGACGAGAAACTCGAGAAGGCCTTGAAGAAAAAATGGCCACGGCCCGATGAAGCGTGATCACTCTTCTTCGGGGAAAAGAGCCAGCCGCGCGCGATGGTTGAACAGCGGCAAGACCGCCATGGCAAGGCACAGGCCGGTCATGACGCTGCACGCCAGTGCAAGGTAGGTTTGGGTGTCGACCAACATGCCTTCCATCGTGGACGAGGCAGCCGATTGGAAACGAAGGCCGCCCACGCTGCCTCCGACCAGTGCCACAGCCGCACCGACAGTGCTGAGGCGCGGCCCCCAAGGTTTGAGCAAGAAGAGACCAACGCTCCCCAAGGCCACAAAGGACATGCCGAGCACCAAGGACCAACCCCGCCATGCGTAGGCGCCGCTCTCGCGTGCTTCGTCATGGAAGGCCTGGTACTGTTCGGGCGTGACTTCGATCTCATCGTTGAGGTTCGGCGTTTCGATGGTCATCTCGACTTGTCCGGCCGGCAAATCCTCGAGGGCCCCGTGCTGAAGCGCGTCTAGGCCTGCAAGCCCGAGAAGCACCGCACCGAGGAACAAAAGCACGGCAATGGAACGTGGACCTTGACGATCTGGGCGGGGATCGATGTTCCAAGGTTGCATCCTCAGGCCTCCTCTGGAGGTCCGCAGGCCGACAAACCCTCGCGCAAATCGGCGGGAACGGTACACGGTTTCATCGTCCGCATGTCCACACCAACCGTCACTTGCCTCGACGTCCACACCGCTTGACCGAGGTCGTCCTCAAGGCGGTACTGCCACACCACGCTGGTGGTGCCCACCGACTCAATCCACATCGTCATCACCGCCGTTCGACCGTATCGAAGAGGGCCTTGGAAGGTGGAGGTGATGTCAACCACGGGGTAACCGAGGTTGCGTTCGGTCACAAGCGTGGCGTATTCTACGCCGCAGATTTCGAACCACGCCTCCTCGAAACAGCGGTGTGCCAAATCGTAGATGCGGGGGTAATAGGTGATGTTCGCCATGTCCACCATCGGGAAATCCACACGACGCTTGACGGTGACCGCCATGTGTGCCGCTTTGGGACCTGACCCATGAACCCTCGTCGAGAACCGCACCCGTCGGGCTTATATCCGAGAGGTGGGTGGATTGGAACACCAAGGCCCTATAGTGTAGCTTGGATATCACGCCGGCTTGCGGAGCCAGCAACCCGTGTTCGAATCGCGGTGGGGCCGCCACACAATGCTATGCTGTCAAGCCATGCCTTAGGCAGCGCGCCAGTGAACCTGTTCCCAGCTACGTGCCTCGGCTTCCTTGACCAGCGCCCCTTCCGGATTCACGGCGATGGCATGCCCACATTCCCGCATGAACCAGCTGTCAGCGTGGGTGTTTCCGTAGGCCCAACATTGGGCGAGATCGTGTCCATTGGCTTCAGCATCCGCCATCACGACAGGCACCTTGCCTTTCCTTCGAGGGACCGACCAGCCACGTTCTGAACCGGACAGGCGTCCCGTACGCGCGGCGGGGCCGCACCCATAGGTTGCGTCCATGCCCAGCTGCCTGCCCATGGCTTCAGCCATCGGCGCAACGGTGGCGGTCACGAGGATGCAACGGTGCCCTTGGTCGCGGTGCCATGCAAGACGATCGAGGGCCTCTTGGGGCACACGCGGCATGAGCACCTGCTCTGCGAGTTCTTCCGAGAGGACCTCAAGGGTGGACCATGCCGCGCCGGTGAAATGCCCGCGGTTGCGGAAAGCATCGTAGGGAGCGCGGCCCCGAAGGAGGTTGACCAAAGCGCGTACGGTCCACGAGGTCAGACCAACGGGAAGGCGCCAGGGTCGGCGCCGAAGGAGGGTCCCGGTGAGCGTCTTTTCGCTCGATGCGTCCAGCAGCGTCCCGTCAAGGTCGAAGTACGCTGCGACCTCCCCCATGCCACGACCACAAGGCCGTGCCACATGGGCGTTGCGTCGTCAGCGCTTGGGGACAACGTCATGTCCGATCTCACCATACACGCGACGTCCTGCGCCGTGATCTTGCCACCAGGTCAGGCGGTCGGCCAAGTACCTCGGAATGAAGAAGCCAATTTTTCTCGGGGTGAGGCCGTGATTTCGCATGGCGCGATCGTTGGCCAATTCAGCCACGATGGATTGCGCTGAGCATCCGGGATTCGCCAAAACAAAACGCACCACTTCGTGCTTCAACCGCTCCAGCCGTGCTTGTTTCTGACTACCTGAACCGACCCTACGAGGCATACGTGGAAGATATCACGTCCACGGATATAACGGTCCTGTGGGACCTCCCGTCACGCGATGTGCACGGGGAGCGTGGTTTTCCAATTGGCGTTGGCCAACTTCTTGGCCTTCCCGTCCGCAATGATCGGGTGGATGATCTTCAGGCGGCCGTGCATGCCGGTCACGCTGAACTTGATGCGGAGGGTGGCGGCTCGGTCGGCCATCATGGCGTTGATTTGTTCTTGGTCAAGGGTGACCTCGGCCAAGGTGCTTCCATCGGTCTGGCTCTTGACCGTCAGGGTGGTGTGCTCAAAATGGAGCGACGGGCGGAAATCAAAGTCGTCGGGGTGTTCCATCTGAACCGCGAGATCCACAGAAAGGCCGTCACGGATGCCGACTCGGCTGACCACGACTTCACCAACCATGGGACTCGTTCCAGCCCAGCGGTCGGGCCTTCATAGCCTTGTCCGCCACAGCAGGGCAGGCTCACTCGTAGGCAATCTCAACCAAACGCGGAACGAGGACAACGATTCGAACGTCCAGCGTCCAATCGTTGCCCGGATCTGGGTCTGGAGCGCCGGGGATGAGGCCGTCAGGGTCCGACTGATCGGCGATGACCGCCCATGTCCAGTTCCCTTGACCAAAACGAGCGCCGGGCTGATTCAGCACCCTGCTGAGGACCTCATCGGCCGAATTTCCTTCGTAGACGGCATCCTCTGGCGTTGGGTTGAGGCCTTCGTCCTCAAGTTCGGCCGATGCAGGGGTGTTCTGAGTGATGTTGCCTGGGGAGGTCTGGGCGCGCTTGTTGTAGCCGTCCAGGGGGACTTCAAGCGCCAGCGTGAAGTTGTCCGCTGGCACGAGCACGTCTTGCTCAAGTTCCAAAATCGCCTCGTAAGACATGACGCGAACGCCTTCTCCTGGCACATGGTTTGCTTCCCAGCGGTCGCCTTGGTCCAAGTAACCGTCCCATGACACCGTCACGATTTCCTCAACCCAGCTCAGCGCAAATCGGCGGGCAGTGACGTTCAATTCGAAGTCCTCGATTACGATGCCGCCATCGGTGTCCTCCACCGTAAGTCGGCCGCGGATCAGCCCACTCGTCTCGGTCGGAATGAGCACTTCTGGCGTGATGGCGTCAACGTCGTCTTCGGGTTGACCGTTTCCATCGCCGTCCACGGCGAGGTTGAGGTCCCAGACGAAACTCAACGGCGCGCCCTCTGGATCGGTTGAGCCGCTCGCATCAAGCAAAGCGGTGTCTCCCGAACGGATGAGGGTCGGCACATCGAGCACGATGGTTGGTGCGCCGTTGACCGTCACCAACGAGGAAGATTCGTCTTCGCCGCCTTGGTCGTTGACCACCGTCACAGAGACGGTGTAAATCCCATGGGCAGGGTAGCGGTGCGAGGTGAAGCCGATGACGGTCGTGGCCGTGGAGCCGTCTCCGAAGTCCCAAATCCACTCCGTCAAGACCCCTTCAACGGCTTCTGAAGCACGCGCATCGAGGGTGACCATCTCGCCTTCTTGGATGACCGCGGGGTACACCTCGAGGTTCGCCTTCGGGTTCACGGTGAGGTCCAGAGCGTCCATGCAACCCGGCAAACACAGGCTCGCCAGCAGCAATCCGAGCATGGCGAGGGCCCGTTGAGTGGACCTCCCGCCTCGCTCCATGAGGTGTGAGGTATGCCCACACTTTCTGAACCGTCCGGTTCATCCAGCGTCATTCTTCGGCGTTCCCAAAGTCGATTTCGTCCGGCACGTCGCCGACCACTTGCGCATGTGCCAGCGGGTCCGCCAATTCAGACACGTCGTCGAGAACGACAACGTTGAGCTCAGAATGGTCGACGCTCGGCTCGACCGCCTCGCCGTCCAGGAGGACGTCGAGATCCACCTCGCCTGCATCGTATTCGGGCGTCGGTGTGGCGGCAGCCTCCTCGGGTTTTACGGCCACGGTTGGCCCGTCGAGAAGGGCCCCTGCGGCTTCGACCGCCTCGCTTCTTGCAACAGCAAGGTGTTCGACGTCGGACGGCAACAACCCTGCGTTCGGGTCCTCCTCCTCTTCCTCGTCGTCGAGAGGAGCCTTCCGTTTCCACCAGCCCATGGACGGTCATCCAGCCACAGGGCAAGGACCCTGCGGTAAGCGGAGAGGTTGAAGGAGGGTCGGGCTGAAGCGTGGGTATGGCCGTGGACCCCCTCGCTGGTGAGCGGGTCTTGGCCTTCGACACCGAAACAACCGGCATCTCGACGACCCGCTCTCGCATCGTCCAATTCGCCCTTGTGGGGAGCGACGTCAACGGGGAGCCGGTGCACATTGAGCACATCGTGGATCCTCGTTGTCCGATCCCGGCTGAAGCGAGCCGCGTGCACGGCATCTACGACGGTGACGTGCGCGGAGCGCCTGTCTTTCGGGACGTGGCGGACGAACTCCACGAGGCCATCGAAGGGGCCGTGTTGGTCGGTCACAACGTCCGTCGTTTCGACATGGGCATGGTGGAGGCGGAATTCATGCGACTTGGTCGGCTTCCGCCGCGCCCGAAGGCCGTGTTGGACACCTTGGAAGCCGCGCGCAGGCTCAAGGTCGGACGTCCTCACAACCTCGGCTCGTTGTGTCAACGTCACGGCATTCGTCTCGAGAAGGCCCACACGGCTGGGGCTGATGCGGCGGCCTCGTTGATGCTGTTGTGGCGGTTTACCGTCGACCACGCGCACGCCTTTCGACGTTCCATCGAAGAGATCGAACATTGGCTCATTCATGGCGAGGCACGACGTGACGCTCAGGCCCTTGGTCGGGGATTGCTGGATCTTGTTCCGCTTGATGCTGAAGGCCGAATTCGCAAAGACGAGGGGCGGTTTATCCTCGCCTTCGGACGGCACCGGAGCCGGAGCCTGCGGGAAGTCGCCGCCGAGGATCCAACCTACCTCAACTGGCTGCTGTCCCCCGCATCAGGCCTTGCGGCCGAAGACGTGGACGTGCTGAAAGAACACCTTGGTTGATCAGACCGCGTGCGGCGTCCATGGGAGCACGTCACACCAATCCCCGACGCGCCATTGGTGGCCTTTGGCAAGGGCGCTTCCAACGAAAAACGGAGCCGCCGCATCCTCGTCCATCAGTGCCTCCAATTTCTCAAGGGCGCTTCCAACAAAGAGCATGGAGCACCGGCCGCCACCGTCGACCACGTCACCAGGGCCTTCCCCTGGAAGCAAGCGTTCCACTTCAACCGAGGAAGATCCGGCGGGCCGTCGAACCACACGCACCACCGCATCGCGGAAATCGCCTTCGTCCAAACGCCCAGAATCGTGGCGCCAGCGAAGCCAATGCCCACACCACGCCTTCCAGTCGCAGAACCCCCCGCAACTGTTCGGCCCGGGGGTTGGCTCGAGCGGCACTTCGGTGGGCTGCGTTGCCTCCCACGCGACGTAAGCGTCCTCGAGCACGGCGTCGTTTGACGCCCTCCATGTGGTGCGGTTGAGGGTGTACCATCCCTCGGCACGAACGTTTGGAGCATCGGGATTGTTGGCAAGGAGGAGGTCACGGTAGAACCGAAGCTGGCGGTCGACCTCCGGCTTCAATTTCCCTTCCGGCGTCCGGCCGGTCTTGAGGTCGGCGACCACCCAAGCCACCGTTTGGCCGTTGTCGTCCACCTCGTTCAGCAGCAGGTCCACGCGCCCACCAAGACGGCCGTCGCGTGAGATGAGTTCGCCTTCCACGGCCAGCATCCGTTCTTGGACACGCGACCAGAGCGCTGCCGTGATGCGGTTGTGCGAGAGGCCCTCGACACCAACCCAACGCAAGAGGAGATCAATGCCGCCACGGTGGCCGTCGACGGCTTCTTTCCAGCGGTCGTCTTTCCACCGACCATGCCGGGGCGTGTCATGGAAGGCTGCTTTTTCCTCGTTCCAACGGTCCTTGAGGAAGGCTTCACCGACATCTGGAAGCCACCCCATGCTCGCTTTGGGACGATCGCTGATGTCCATGTTCAGCACGTCTTCGATCGACGCGTGGATGGCCGTGCCCAACGACGCAGCCATCCCGGCCTTGCGAGGAAGTCCTTGTCGGCTCAACCAATACATGCGAGGACAGGTCTCGTACCGGTTCCATGACGACGGGGAGAGCCGGTGTGTGTCCGCCATACCTACGCTTTCTGCTCAGGCGTCATGAAGCCTCGCCCATGACGCCGGAAGGGTTGAGGCCCATGGGCCAACAGGCGTGGGTATGACCGCTGGCCCAAAGGTTCGCATCAGAGGCGACATCGAAACCGAGAATGCGTTGGTGATCTCGTGTTTCCCCACGGTGGGCATGGTCAGTCCGATTGTCGCCGCGTACCTCATCGAGCACCTGGAATTAGACTACATTGGTGGCATCTTTGACTCCCGATTGCCTGCCGTGGCGATCGTCAACGACGGCTGGGCGCTCCCACCCGTGCGAGCCTACGGAGGAAGCCCGGTCTGTTCCATCGATGGATGCGACCAAGTCATCCTTCTGACGAGCGAGTTGATGATCAACGACCTCATCGGAAACGAACTCGTCTGGGCCCTGTTTGACTGGTCCAAGGAAGCCAAGATTGGGCGCGGCCTGACCGTGGACGCCTTCGCCAAAGCCGGCATGAAGGCCGTCGGCATGGACGGCAACGAGCCCACCATCGAGTACGATGACGACGAAGAGAGGGTGGACCTGCTCGGCCTTGCCTCCAACGAAGCCATGAGGGAGGCCGCTCAAGACCTTGGTTTGACGATGGTCAAGCGTGGTGTGCTTCGAGGCATGAACGCTGCGATTCACGGCGAAGCCCACCGACGAGGCATCGACGTGATGGGCATCATGGCCGAGGCTGACCCACGCTACCCCGACGCTCGAGCGGCGGCAGAAATCATCCGATGCATCGACCAACTCTTGCCCATCACCTCGCTCGACATCGAGGAATTGATCCAAGAAGCGGAAGCCATCGAAGAACAAGTTTCAGCGATGATGAACGCTGCAAAGCAGGACGAGCAAGGGTCCAGCGGAACGAACGCCATGCTCTACGGTTGACTTAGGCCATCCAGCGATCCAACGTGTTTGGCGACGGGGCGGATTCTGCTTCAGCGCTGCCCCCAAGTTCCTGCTCAAGCCTCGCTTCGTCCCAGACCTCGACCCCGAGCGCCTCTGCCTTGGCCAACTTTGACCCTGCTGAGGCGCCCGCCACAAGGACGTCCAAGGATTTGGAAACGCTTCCAACCACGCGTCCGCCCGCGGCTTTGATGGCGTCTTGCACGGCTTTCCGTGGGGACGCGAGGGTGCCCGTCAGGCAAAACGAGCGCCCTTCCAGCACCCCGCCCGACGGCGGTCGTGCTTGGTCCGTGACCGTGAGGCACTGAAGCAAGGCTTCGACGGTGCTGCGGCGCGAATTCAAACCGTCCCTGAACGCTTGGGCCACCACGACGCCCACGCCGTCCATGGTGCACAGGTCACGTATGGCTTCGGGCTGAGCGTGGGGTTTGCCGCGGTCGTCGTTGATCGGTCCAAAGGCCGGTTCACCCGGTTGGGCCAGCGCACGCTCAACCCAAGGCAACACGCTGCTGGCTTCACCGAAGTGTTGAGCCATGGCCGTGGCCAGTTCTGGACCGATGCCAGGCAGGCCCAAGGCGTGAAGAAAACGCCCAAGCGGCATGGTTCGCGAGGACTCGACCTGCGAAAGCACGTTTCCTGCTGAGGTCTCTCCCATGCGCTCAAGCGACGTCAATTGCTCCATGGTCAGGGCGTAGAGGTCTTCGAGGCCTGCAACGAGGCCTTGCTCGAGGAGTTGGTCGACCAATTTCTCACCGATGCCGTCCATTTCGAGGGCACGGCACCAATACAACAAGGCACGAGAGGCCCGGGCGTCACACATCAATTCGTCACATCGGAGGAAGGCGCCGTCCAAGCGAAGCGCGGCTCCACAGGACGGACACGCCGTTGGGATGGTGATGGAGGTGGCGTCTGGGAGGGCCCCTTCGAACGGGCGCCCGTCGGCATGGAGGCGCCCAGAGAGGTCGTGCGCCGTGGCCCGGCCGAGGCCGGCTTCGATCTTTGGAATCACGTCGCCGCGTCGCACGATGCGGACTTTGTCGCCCACCCGGAGGTCGAGACGCTCGACTTCACCTGCGTTGTGCAAGGTGGTGTTCTCAACGGTGACGCCGGCCACCACCTGCGGTGCAATGCGTGCTACAGGAGTGACCGCACCGGTCCTGCCCGTTTGCCAATCCACGCTCAGCAACACCGACACCGCTTCCTCTGGAGGGAATTTCCACGCCAACGCCCAACGTGGGTGGTGGGCCGTCATGCCCAAGCGGTCGCGATGCATCCTGGACGTCACCTTGTACACCACGCCATCGATTTCGAAGGGGAAGGTGGCGCGGTTGTTGCTCCACGTTTGGGTGGAGGCAATGAGGGCTTGAGCGACCTCTGCTGGCGTTTCGGCTTCGTGGACGGTCCAGTCCGCGGGCCTGATGCCTGCGTCCTCAAGCCAGATCAGCAAGGCGTCGTCCTCGTCCTCGTCCGGCGGAGCCGAGGATTCCGGATGACGTTCTTCTGGAGGCAGGAAGCGGACGTCGTAGGCATGGAACACAAGGTCGCTGGCGTCGGCTTTGCCCACGTCGTGCTTCTGACGCAACGCACCCGCGGCGAGGTTTCGCGGGTTCGGAGAGACCTCGCGGTACTTCGCATCAAACACGTCCAGGGGCATCACGACCTCGCCACGCACATGCGCGTCCACGGCAACGGCCAGGCGTTCAGGGACGTTGGCCACCTTTCGCGCGTTTCGCGTGACGTCTTCGCCACGGTCGCCACTTCCGCGTGTGGCGGCACGCACGAGACGCCCGCACCTGTATTCCAAGGACAGCGCTGAGCCGTCCAATTTGGGTTGGGCCAGAATGCGGGTTGCGCCACCGGCCGTCTGCTGAACAAAATGCACCACGTCGTCGTCTCCGGTCCCTTTGTCGAGGCTGCGCATCGGGAAGCGATGATCCACCTTCACGGAGCCGGGTTCGACCTCTGCACCGACGCGCTGGAGCTGGGCGTGATCGGGCGCAAGGCGCTTCAGTTCGTCCCAGAGTGCATCGAACGCAGCGTCGCTGATCTCCGGTGCTGCGGCGTTGTAGTAGAGGTCGGAGTGGCGAGCAATTTCCTCCGCCAGCCACGCGATGCGCGACGCGTCATCCTGCGCAGCCCCGCCCATGCACCTTCACCACGCTTGAGGCTCTTTGAGGCCTCGCCTCAGACTTCATCACCGAGGCGCAGGGCGGTGAATTGGCTGTTCTCGAGCGGACAGCGCATGGCCAACGCCTTGTCCATCCGCCGGAGGTGAATTTCCGCCGTCACGTGGACGGTGGCCTCGAACAAATGGCCTGCTGCAGGGACAAGATCGTCGTCGGAGAGGACCGCATGAAGATGGGTGAACGGGTGACCTTCCTCATGTCGGGCCAGGTTGCCTTGCAGGGCCACGAGTTCTGCGCCCCCTTCGATGGTGCGTCGATGGTAGACGTGGTCGTCGTCCATGAAACCGTAGACCGATGCACGAACGCGCCCAATGCCGCTGGTCACCGCTGCGGCGTTGAGGTTGAGCGCATCCGCCACCTCTTGCAAGGACCGATGGATTTCTTCGCCTGGATCCAGCCGGAGAAAAATGTCGTTGCCGCTCGTCGTCCACTCCATGAACAGAAGATGCCGCACGCGGTCTTTGAACGGATGCTTCACTCCTCTTCCAGCATCAGCGACCAAGACTCACCGCCAAGCATTCCCGCAGCGATCCACGCTCGAACCATCGTGAGTTCGTTGGCTTCCGCCGCCACAGGAAGGGGGCCAAAAATGCCCCAGCCGCGCCGTAGGAGCATGATGCGCCGGCGCGGTTGGCGGTCGGCCAACTTCAGGCGCTCCCACGCATACCGTTGGCCGTCAGCAATGAGGTGCGTTTTCGTCACGGCGTACCGCTTGGGCACGAGCAAGCCAACGAGATGGAGCAGGAGGAGCACGTCCCACAGCACAGCCCACAGCGGGGAGGTGCCCGACATGCGAATGAAGCCCCACGGCAGCACCAACATGGCGGCCATCGAGAACAGGTTTCCCCAGTGCCGAATGGCCTCCTCCGCGCCCCCGCTCGACCAAGCAAAGCCCCCCGGGGCAGGGCCAAGTTCGGGTACCAGTCGGGATTGTCGGATCAACCAGACCGCGTCCCAAACGACGATTCCAGCCAACACGAGCACGGCCATGAGGCCAATGATGTCCGAGGGAGGGAGGTTCATCCAAACACCTCAGAGGTGAACCAAGTCCTTCTGTGACAATTGTCCGCCGCCACCACGGCGACGCAGCAAGAGCACCAACCCAAGCAGAACAAACACGGTCATGGCCACAAGGCCCACGGTGGATGGTCCGTCGTCCTCACTGGCGCCTTCCATGACGTCTGGAGTGCCGTCGCCGTCGTCGTCTTGGTCAGCCACCAGCCACGTCGATTGTCCTGGGGGACAGTTCACGTCATCGGGTTGTCCGTCTTCGTCGGTGTCGACCGACGCGCAGGCGTCCATTGGGAACGCATCACGTGCGTCTCGAATGCCGTCACCGTCGTCGTCGAGGTCGTAGACGTCCGGCCCACACGGCGTAGCGGTCTGCTCGTCGTACCACGTCAATTCACTGCACGTGCTGGTCCAGTCACCGTCGGTGTCGAGGGGAGTCACCTCAACGTCGAGCAGAACCGTCGTGCTGGCGCCGTAACCGTCCGTGACCACGACCTCAAACAGGTACAGGTCAGCAGGAAGGTCGGTGATGTTCCACACGATCGCCTCGCTGGAACGCATCATCACCACGCCCATGTCATCCCGAACGGTCCAATCGTACACGAGGTCTGCGGGGTCTTCGTGGTCGTCGGCCACGTTCAGCCGTGCTTCGATTGGGAGGCTTTCCATGACCCTCGCGCCACTGATCGGTCGCTCAAAGGACACGGTTGGGGCTTGGTTGCCCAAGACCGTCAAGGTCACTGGCTCTGTTCCAAAGGTCACGTTGGCCGTCACGGGAGGAGACCCTGGAACGTCGAGGGAAACGCTACCTTCGTTGGTTGTCAACATTTCATCGACATCGATGTGACCCACCAAGAGGGGGACGTCAACGGCTGCGCCCTGAGCAACGGCGGTTGCTGCAACGCCGGCAGGCAACGCAGGCGTCACCGTCCATGCACCATCTGCTGGAGAACCGTCGCGGACGCTGACGAACCGCTGCACAATCCAACGCTCGAGGATGCCATCGCCCAGAACGGTGGCTTCGCTGAGGTCGACGGTGCCTGAGACGAGGTCCAGTGTGGTGTCGGCGATCTGGATGCTCCCGGTCACGTCAACGCCATTCAACTCGACAGGGTGGCCGTCGGCCGCTACCGCCACGTCGGCCTGCACCGAGCCGCCACGAATGCGCAATGGTGCTGGGTCCTCGTTGCTGTCCGCATGAGCATCGACGCCAAGGGCGTAGCCGCTGATGGCAAGTCCGTCCACCACCAAGGAGGAAGAACGTCCGTGGTGTGCGATGAAGGCCGTTCCAGTGCCTGGCCCTTCGAGAACAAGGTTCTGCAACGCACCAGCCGAATCATCGACGTCGAGGCCCGGAGCGCCTGTGATGTGAACACCGTCCACGTCCAAAGCACGGTTGGGACCGCCGGTGAAAGCCGCGGTGCCTTGGCCGGCGACGAGGGTCAAATCTGTGAGACGGAAATCGTCGTCGATGTCTTGCACGTGCATGGATGCACCTGCTCCGTCGTGCATGCTTGCGTTCACGCCGTCCACGGACCCACGCACACCGTACAGATGCACGCCAGCCCCTGAACCGGCCCCGACGGTGAGGTTCGAAGCCACGACATCGAGGTTCCTCCACCATGCCGCTTCGTCGCCGCATCCGTCGAACAGAAGCCCGTTGACCGTCAATTCGAGGTTGGGTCCCTGAGCCCGCATGCAAACGCCTCCAGCATCGCGAAGGGTGACGTCCACAAGATCGAGCGCTCCGCTGGCTCCCGGAAGCACCTCGATGAGAGGGTCGGCCCCAGAGGACCGGGCCAGCGTCGTGGAGGTCATCTGCACGTGACCGGTCCCGTGGTGTCGGAAAGCGGGACTCGCCTCAAGCACGCGGGCGCCACGAAGCGTGACGTCCGTTTCCACGTCGCCATCAACCAGCAGACCGGTCCAACGGGCTCCCGCACCGGGGCCCTGCATCGTGGCTTCGGCCACGTCGAGGCTGCCCTTCACGTCGATGCCCACGCCATCGGCGATCCTGAGCAACACACCGTCGCGCAAGGTAAGCGTCCCGTCTGAGGTCACCGTCAGGTCGGTGTCGAGGTAGTAAGGGCTCCATTGTGCTTCAAGCACCGTCCAGCCGGAGAGCGCCCCGCCGGCCAACGTAGAGGACATGAACCGGTGTTCGAGCGGAGCGCTGGTGTCCCACGCCACAGCATCGGTGCGGCCGTTGCGGTCCATGCGGACCATGATCACCCCGGTTTCCGTGCTGCCGGTTTCGTCCACCAGCAACGCGGTGGTGGTCCCTTCAACACGCCCGTTCTGGTCTGTGATGCTGAGCTCACCGGCCACAAGGATGCTGACGCCGGCCACAGGTTGCCCCACGTCCAGCACGTCCACGACCATGGGCGATTGAACTTCGAGACGGGCCGAGGTCAACGCCGTCACCGACGCATTCACCGCACCGTCCAGCAACGTGACTTCGCAGCCTGGAGCCAGTGTGGTGGCTTTGAGCAACTCAAGTCCGGTCGCGGAGGTGCCTGCGGCGCAGGACCATGAAAGCGGGCCATCGAGGAGCAAACGGCCGTCTTGGCCAAGCAAATCGGCTGAGCCGAGCGCTGCGATTTGGTCGGCCATCAGGCGTCCATCAATGCCTCGCAGCGTTGCCCCTGTCTCCACTTCAGCGCTGAAACCGCTGGCCAATTGGAGGGTGGTGCCGTCAAGCGTGAGGCTTGCTCCCTGGCGGACGGTCAGATCACCGTTCAACACGTGAGGGGTTCCGTCGGGCTTGGCTCCCAAGACGGCATCGACGCCACTTGGGAGAACCCAATCTCCGTTGGGCAACACAGGAATCTGCATCCGTTGACCGCTCTGGCCACCGAAGAGGCGGTCGCTGACGCCTGCTCCGTCGGCCAACGCGACAACGTCCGACCCGCCGGTCAACAGCGGAAGGGTGGACGCGCCGTTGACGTCCGAGGTCAGATGGAATCCATGGACCATGATGGTGGCCACGATCGGTTGTTCGTCCAAATCAGTGAACGTCACCGGCGTCTCCGTGAATCGGTCGTGGGTTGAGGTTTGCACCCTTGTGCTAGGGCTTCCACCCCACAGGAAGAATCCCCCTCCCAACGCATCTGCGGAGCCTGTGCCTCCGCTCGCAGCGTAGGTGCGCACGGTGGCGGTGGAATCGTCGTCAAGGTTGAGGCCGAGTTGGTGACGGTCGGCCAACCAGTCTTCGACGATCAGCGTGGAGGCCGTGGCGTCCACTCCGGTCGGACTCAAGCGTGTGTCAAGGTCACTGACGGTTGCTGAACTGTCCTCGAGAAGCAGGCCTGCATGGCGCCCGTCCACACTGGTCAGCATGTTGGCCGAAAGATGCGTGGTGTCGAGGTGCACCCCTGTTGACAGATTCGTGGACGTGATGGCGTTGGCGTCGAGGGTCGCGTAGCGTGCCACGAGGCCCTGGCTGACCTGGTCAAACGACCGGTAGCGGCGCTCGAGGACCACGTCGCCCCAATCGTGGTTCCCGGCCATCAGATCGATGGCGGGCCCCTCGCCAAGGCCGAGGTCGACGTGCACGTCATGCAACGAGGTGTGCACGTCGCGAAGAAGCATGCCAACGTCGCCAATCATGGTCAGCGTGTCGGCTTCAAATTGACCCGAGCCGGTGGCTTCCAGCAATGGGCGGCTGAGGTTTGTTGCGACCATGTTCA
>DALQ01000018.1 GCA_002496845.1 Euryarchaeota archaeon UBA495 | reverse complement strand
GTACTTGAACACCTCACGGCCGTCGGTCAAGTTGTAATCTCGTTCGTGCGCAACCACCTGTCCGTTTTGCACGGTCGTCTTGTAGGCGACGCTGTCGCCGTCGGTGTCGTTGAGATCGGGCCGTGTTCCGTTTTCGTACTCCATCCAATTGGTGAACGGCAGATCGCCAACGCCTTGCTGAATCGTGTCTCCAGAGGAGGAAAAGGTCCTGCTGGACCATGACCCCAGAGGCGCAGGCGTGTCGAACGACGTGCGGTCATACCATCCATCGCTGTCACCGTCATGGTTGATGTCGAATGGATTCAGCGGATTCGCCGCCCAACGAAGCGCAGTCGAAGGGTCCGGCATGTCGTAGCGTGCGTAGCAGTATTCCCACCCATCAGGCAGTCCGTCGCTGTCGGAGTCTGGATGCGTTGGATCAGCAACGCCAAGCAGTGTCCGGTTGAAATTGTTGGAATCAAGGCTGTTGATCGCCGACATGCGGCCCGCACTGTCCGCTCCTTTCGCGACGAAATCGTCGTAGAGCGCAGCCCGAGCAAAGAAGGGCGTCAAACCTGCCTCGCTCATGTAGGCCGACATCGCGTCATCGCCGAAGGAGACCACGCCGACTTCGACGGGTACGGTGAATCTGGCGATGTATTTGCCCCAGGTTCTGGCTTCCCATTCACGCAAATTGCTGAAGGTTTCGTTGGCGTCGATTTGACCGTCTCCGTCGCAATCCCAGCTGTCGCCGTCCGAGTCAAGGTTGACGTCTGAATCAATGAGCGGGTTCATGCCCCACCGGTTTTCTTCCAAGTCCCACGACGTGAACCAATACTCGAATCCGTCGTTCATGCCGTCGTCGTCGGTGTCCTCGTTGGTGGGATCACTGAGGCCCATCAAGAAAGAGATGAATTCCGAGGGAACTTCTCCCTGCTGCCAGCTGTTGAAATCCGCCAAGTAGCGCTTTCCACGCGTGTCTTTGTCGATGAGGATGCGGAAAATGCGCTGCGCCTTTTCGTTCGGCTGTTGGTTGTCACCGTCGATGTGGAAGAGTGGGGCATCCGCCGGGTGGACCTCACCGTTGTCGGGCTGTTCGAAGGCCAAGGCCAATTCTTGGCGATCGAGCAACCCATCGCCGTCAGCGTCGAAATCACCGTCACCGGCCACCAACGGATTGAGGGTCCACGTTTGGGCGGATTCGTTCCATGCCGTGAAGAGGACTTCCATGCCGTCAATGATGCCGTCACCGTCGGTGTCGGGGTTGTTTGGGTCAGCGGTTGGCCCGCTGCTGTTCAAGACGGCCTCGGACACAAAGGAACCGAACGATTCGCTCACGAGGATGGTGGGCCATTGTTGCAAGGTCGGTGCCGTTCCGATGGTGGTCACGAAGAATTGCGGGCTGGATTGGACGTTGGCCAAAACGTTCAGCGCCGGGTCGATTGCGTTGTACTCCTCCCAATTGGTCATCCCGTCATCGTCGGCGTCAAGGAAGCGGTCGGTGCGGTCGATGGGGTTCAGCGTCCAACGGTCCTCAAGCACCGCCCAGCGTGCGAAGTGAATCTCCCAACCGTCGGGCATCCCGTCGCTGTCGCTGTCCGGGTCGAGTGGGTCCGTCGATCCAACGGCGGTGGGCACGGCCGTGGCCAAGGTGGCCATGTCTGCATCGTCGATGAATCCGTGCGCTGGTTCATCGCCGAGCAACATGCCTTGGAAGAGGGTCAAATCGAGGCCTTCGGGGATCTCGTACGGGGCGAAACTGACCGCGCCGTCCACGACCTCGAGGTCCTTCAAGTGGAATTCGAGCCAGTTCACATAGGCCTCACCGGGGGCGAGCAAGCCGTCGAGGTTGACGTCAAATCCGTCACCGTCAGGGTTCTGGAGTGCGTCGCTGCCGTTCAGTGGGTTGACGCCAACGCGCATGGGATCGTAGGAACACAAGCCTCCGGCTTCCCAACCGTCGGTCATCGTGTCGCCGTCAGAGTCAGGGTTGTTGGGGTCGGCTTCGACCCACAACGCTGCCGCATCAGGCGATTCACCGTGGGACTCGACAAGGTCACCGCGCATGGCCAAACCTTGCATCACGCCCCATTGGTATTCACAGATGTTCGCAAGACCGTCGCGGTCCGCATCCCATAGGGCGTCGTCCGCGCGCATTGGATCAAGGGTCCAATTGTTGCCGCCATCGAAACTGGTGCCGACCCAACGGCGGTGTTCAAGTTCCCAACCGTCGGGCATTCCGTCGCCGTCAGAGTCGGGATTGGTGGGGTCCGTGGCCGTGTCCGTCGGCGCGTTTTGGAGGTAGGTGAGGTTGGCCGCAGCACCAACATCGCTGTCGCAGATGTAGGTCATTTGGAAGTCGTAGTAGCACCAAAGGGTGCTGGTGGAGAGATGGAAGGCATGGACCTCAGCGCCGTCCGTGGCGCCGTCCATGTCCGTGTCTGGGTCGGAGGGGTCCGTGCTGTCGTAGCCGCCGGAGGTGATGGCAATGTACCGGTATTCGTCGAGGTTGGTCCACAAACGGTCGTCAGCAAATCCGTCGAGGTCCTTGTCCAAACCGTCGCCGTCAGGATCCAACACGGCATCCCAAGGGTCGGTCGGGTCCAAGCCGTAAATCAACTCCCAACCGTCGGTCATGCCGTCGAAATCTGAATCGTTGCTCACCGGCGACATCAGCGCCTGGTTGGCAAAGCGGCCTGGTGCTGCTCCGCCAAGCACACGGAGCACGCCGTCCACTTCGACGGTGGCCAACGTGGCCAATTCACCAGGAAGGAGGGCTTGTTCTCGTGCGCCATAGGTGGCTTCGCGACCGCCGTCAACCGCCCAAAGGCCCCACGCGGTTCCGACCAGAAGCGCGTCGTCCAGCACCAAGATGCTGTGAACGTCATCCGCACCCACGACGGACCGGCCGTCTTGACCGGGGTGGACCAAATCACCGCCGTGCGAAATCGTCAGCGTGCGGAGGTCCATGCGGTGCAGGCCTGAAGGCATCGCCATCCACATGGTGTCAAGCTGGTCTGCACCGGCGCCGTCGAGCACCAAGTCCCGAACTTCAGCAGGAGCGTCACCGACGTTCGCACCAATGGGGCGCAAGGGGTCGAGGTTGCGGTCCACAACCGTCGTTTCAAACGCGAAGTGGAAGAGCCACGTGCCGTTGAGGCTGAGGTCACGGGCCGAGGCGGTTTCGAAGACCACCAAGCCCCTGTCCGTGCCGACGAAGAGCGTGGGGATTCCGTCGACACCGGGAGCATGCGCCAGAGCGGTCACCGTGGCGTTGGTCTCGTCGAGCGCATCACGGATTCCGACGCTGAGGTCACCGATGACGTCTCCCGTCGGTTGAAGGTCGGCTCCGACGGTCCACACGCCGCCCTGTCCATTGGCACCAAGTGCGAGGACGTGAAGGCTGGAGCCGTCGAGGTTCAACACGACGGCGCGTTCCAACGACGGAGCCTCAAGATGACTCCACGTTTCCATCGGCGCGAGCATCCCATCGTCAAGCAAGGGGATGATCTGAAGTCCGCTTGTGGAGGTCACTGCGAAGCCTTCGAAGGATCCATCGACGTTCAACGGCACCATGTCCGTGAGCCGCGTTGCATGCGGCCACCACACGTCGGTGCTGCTGTCTTCGGCCACGTCCCAGTGGGTGATGCCGTGGCGGGTCATGACGTACACGTCTTGGTCATGCACATGCAAATCGCGCACGTCGTGATGAAGGGTGGCGACATTGGCGGTGGGCGACGCCATCCGTACGGGAACTTCGACCCAGGTGTCGTCCGCGCCAAAGGCCACATGCTTCAACCCAGACCGGACCACGTTGCCCATGTCATCGTGAACGAGGTACTCTTCGTAGGAAGACAAGGCTTCGCCGAGCGATACACCGGTTTCCGTGGTCACTGGATCTCCCGTGACGTATCCGTCGCGGTCCTGATCCCATCCGTCCTGGTCCACGTCGATGAGGGCGTTGGAACGGTTGAGAGGATCAAGGCCGAAATGGACCTCCCAACCGTCGGGAAGGCCGTCCCCAAAGGAAGGGAACGTGCGTCCGAGGCTGACGCCGTTCCATGCACGATGGTCGCTGTCGGAGTTGAGCGGATCGGTTCCAAGCCACAAGTCTTCGTCGAAGGTGCCCGTGCTGTTCGTTGTGCAGGCGGCGAGCAGGTTGGCGAAGGTCATGTTGGCCGTGGTGGAGATGTAGGGCCAATCGTCAAACGGCCCCCCATCTGGGAGGCTGGCCACGCACCACAAGCCGTCCAGCTCATCCACGTGGAACGGAGGCATACCATGGCGGTATTCCTCAGCAGAGGTGTACATCTCGTTGGCGTCGATGATTCCGTTGCGGTCGACGTCGAACCCATCTTCGTCTGGGTCTTCGGCCCCCTCGCTCGCGTTCAATGGGTCGAAGCGCGGGCATCGGAAGACCATGTCCACGGCATTGTAGCCGCCCGACTGCAAGCACATCCATGCCTCAAAGCCATCTGGAAGCCCGTCCCCATCGGTGTCCGAGACACGCGGATCGAGGTACTTCCGTTCTCCGTCCTCCTCGAGCAAGCCCGTCAGTCCACGGGGGAAACCGGGCAAAGTGCAGTTGGCCGGGTAAGGCCAGCAGTATTCCTCCGTGGCGTTGAGGCCGTCACGGTCGAGGTCGTACTTGGCGTCCCGGGCGTCGTCACGGTCGAGACCGGGGATGACGATCATCCGCCCGTCTGCCGTGGTTTGGTTCACCCAGTCCTCGAACAAATTCTCGTGAACGTCCGGGATGAGATCTCCGTCACTGTCGGTCACCGGCGGCGATTCACCCGTCGCTTCGTTGGGGTTGTTGGACGCCACCGGAGAAAGGGCCGGGAACTGCGACATGAACAGGAGACCTGCCACGACGGCCAAGGTGATGAGCAAGGTGCTCTGACTTCGGCGCATGAATGACCCTCTGCCGAGCACCCTCGACGCTTTGTTTGCCCTCTGCGACGCTTAAGAGGGTGGTGGAGCGGTGTTCCGACGATGATTCGACCGCGAGGTTCATTGACGCTCGCCGACGGCGCAATCAAGGCATGAGCCTGCGCATCACGCATCTTGGTTCGGGAAGCAAGGGCAACGCCACCTTGCTGGAAACCGAGCAGGTGCGCGTCTTGGTCGACCAGGGCTTCAGCGGCGCTTCCCTTGAACGGCGGCTGAAACTTCTCGACCTCCACCCAAGCGATCTGGACGCCATCCTGATCACCCACCATCACGGGGATCATGGTGGCGGGGCATTGATCGCACAACGTCGGTGGGGCCTCTGCGTCCACGCCAACGCGCGGACCGCAGAAGAATTGGGGCTCATCACCGACCTTTGGCAGCCCTTCGTGTCGCTTGAGGCCATTCAACTCGGCCCGGATTTGGCGGTGTTGCCCGTCCCAGTGCCTCACAGCGGAGCGGACAACGTGGCGTTCATCGCCAGCCACCAAGGCCGCAGGGCCGCCTTCATCACGGACCTTGGGTCATGGACCGACGAATTGGCACGGTACGTGCGCGGTTGCGAACACATCTCGGTTGAAGCCAACTACGACAGAGGCCTGCTCGAACGGGGGCCGTATCCTCGCTCCTTGAAAGAGAGGATCAGCGGTCGAGGAGGCCACTTGTCCAACGAACAAACCGGAACCTTCCTCGCCGAGGTGGTCACCGATGCCACCACGTCCATCACCCTGACCCACCTTTCCGACATGAACAACCGTCCTCACCTCGCAGAATCCACGGTGCTCTACCACCTCGACGACCGCTTCCAAGGCGACATTCACCTGTCCATGCAAGATGGTCCTGAATTCAGCGTTTTTTTGGGTGAGGCGGTGGACGTGGAAAAGGCTCCAGAAGACCACGCAGCCCTCAGCCTCCAACGTGAAGGCTCATAGACGGATGCAGCGGTCCTCGCACCATGGACGCCCGCATGCACCGCGCGGACCGTCCTTGCCGCAACGAGCAAGCCGTCAGCGAAGTGCTCGGCGTCATCATGCTTCTCGCCATGGTGATGACCATCATGGCCGGTGTCATCGCCTTCCTGCAACCCTACCTCACGGACTTTGAGGACAACGTCAACTGGAAAAGCGCAAATGGGATTGCGGACCGGCTGGACGACCGGTTGGCCGTGGCGGGTGCTTCTCCAGAAGAGGTGGGCGTGCGGACGACCTTTGCGATTCAGTCCACAGAAATTCAACCCCTGGACTTCGTGGAGACGTGGAAGATCGAGGCTGATTTGTCGCCAAACGATGCCATCGTGGTTGAACGCGTGGACGAGTCCTCCTTCACGGTCAGCATGACCAACGGCACGGCACGTTCGGCGAGCATCACCACAGCGCTCGGAACAGAAACCTACGTGGTGGGCTTGGCGAACGCCACAGAACCCATTGAGCACAACGTCGGTTCAGAACATTGGTCGATCATCACGGTCTACGACGCCGATGATCAAGCCATCCACCGTTCGGTGACGTGGATTCTGTCCGGCCTCGAAGTCAGCACAGAACTAGGGCAAGGCGACCACAGGATCGCCATGGTGAACCACGGGCGTGCAGAACGCTTTGGCGACGACACGTGGGACCTGCAACAAACACCGTTGGTCCACCTTGACACGCTGGTCAACGGCGATGTTCGACTGACCATGGCCCTGAGGGACGTCACCACGACCGGAAGCATCGGCAGCGGACGTGTCCCCTTGGATTTCGTGTCCTTGGGCGGCCTGACCGTCTTCTCAGAAGAAGTCTGGAACCTGAGGTTCACGATGCGCAACGTCATCGATCAGATCGTGACGCCCCAAATCCACGACGCGTGGCTGAGCGACTACACGCTCAACCGTGCCGCAGGCACGCTTGACCAGCACGTGGGCATCAGCCCATGGCAGCGCGCCTCAGGAACGGATGGATTCACCGTCCAAACGGCCGGCGCTCCCTTGCACTTCGAACTCGACGTGTCCCGGATTGAGGTGAGGCGTTGAAGCTCCACCGCGAAGACGAGGCGGTGTCCTCGACCATCGCCACCGTGCTGCTGTTCGGCGGCGTGGTCAGCATCATTGGCATGATGATGGCGTCGATGATGCCGGTCATCCTCGAAATGCAGGGCTCCATCGAACGCAACGACATGGCCGCTCAAATGGGCCTCTTGGCCCAGCGTGCCGATGCCTTGGCCGAAACGGGGATGCCTGGCGATGCGGCCCACGTCGAAATCCGACCGATCGACGGACAACTCCGTTGGGACGAAACGGCCAGCGGCATGTGGTACGCGGCCACATGGGCCGAATCCCACACCCTCCGGTCACGTGGCCTCCTCGATTTTGATGCTGAATTCGACGTCCGGCATCAGGAATCAGAAACAACAGCGGTGTGTTTGGACGACCTTCGTTTGGGCGCGGACCGGCCCTTCCACTACACCACACCTTCCTGGGTGGAATCCATGGTGGTCAGCGTCACGCCCGGCGTGGCAGAAACCCTCGGGCCTGTGAAGGTAAAACCCTCCAACGGCGGCGAAGACCTTGCCTTGCGCGCGGGCGACGTGGTCATGCTTGATCCAGCCCCAGCCGCCCTCAGTTCTGATGCCGCCCTAACGGTGGTGTACCTTCGTGGTGAAGGAGGCGCCTTCCTCGCCACGCCAAGCGACGAAGATCCTGTTGACGGAACCGGTCGAGCCTGGACCATCCCGTTGCCCGCTGGCGTGCACCGAGTGCATCTGACCTCGGCCGACCGGGCCATGGTGGATTGGAACATCGACGAAACACGCGACCGCGTGATCATGAACGCTACCTCGCAGGCCCAGGTGGCCTACGGCATGAGCATGAACCTCAACGTGACCGCGCCCTCAATGCTCCACGTCACCAGCAGTGCACCAGCCGACATGATGGTGCACGTCAACCATCACGAAGAGCACGGGCGTGTGCCCCTTAACGCGCACCGGGGACCAATGATGGGCACCCACTTCCTTCCCCCCGATGCTCAAGGCCATCTGATCCTGTCCAACCCGGGAACGGATTCCGTCACCGTCACATGGCGTGGAGACGGGCGAACCGTGGCCCCAGGAAGCCATGTGGACGTCGCATGGCCTCCCGCTGGGGCTCAGGGTCCGGCGTGGCTCACGGCCCAAGGACGACTTGGGGCGACGTGGGTGGCGGGCAACGGAAGCGCAGACGGCGTACGCCTGCTTCCCGCTGGCGATACAGGCGCTGCTTCAGGTCTCGTCTTTGATGTTCGAGACAGCGCCTTCACGACGCACGAGGTGATGTTGTCAGGTGTTCGAAGTGCCGTCGACGTGGACAACACAAGCATCGATTTGGACGCAGAGGACAACACGAGTTTCACCGTTGACACCCTCCAGTACTCAAGGATCAACGTCACCGGCCACGGCGCGAGGGTCACGGAAATCGTTGGCGACCATGGAGCAACGACCGCACTCCATGACGGTGAGGCACGCTGCTTGGCCGTGGGCGTCGAAGCCAGCGGCTGGGTCAGGCTTGATTTGCCGTGGAGCCCCACCGTCGGGTTTGAACCTCAAGACCAAGCCACGGCATGGCGCTCTGGCGTGCACCCCTCGGGGCTGGAAATGCGCGTCTATGGCGATGTGGACGGGGACGACCTCCACCCGATCGGAAGCGTGTATGCCGTCCATCTTTCTCGGCTGCAATACGCCTTCCAATCCTCCATCATCGGCATGGAAGTCGCCTATTCGGGCGGCGCGGTGATGACGAACCATCCTGAATTTGACCCGCTTGTGCTCCGTTCACCGACCGACCGTGGGGGGCCAGGACCGCGCTTCGCAGCCACCATCCCCGCCTTGCATCCAAGCGTCAACAGCCCGGAAGGTTCCGGCGCCGTGGACCTCACCCTGACGCTTCAATCGCGTGACGTGATGGCTTCCGCGCCTGCACATGAAGTCCGACGTGGGTGGACAGGACCCTACGGAGGGGCCGTGGCGGAGACGGGATCCTATGCCCTCGAAGGAAGCGCGGATTGGACGGTCTACCCCGGACGCCTTGACTTGCTCGACGACTACGTAGGATGGGTTCCTGATCCGGCGTTGGGCACCTCCGAGTCCGTGTGGCACACCGGCGGCGAGGTGGTTCAATTCTCGTTGCAAATTGCCCTCCTGGAAGTCAGCATGCGTGAGGTGAACGTATGACACGTCTCAGCCGTAACGAGGAAGCTGCCGCCACGGAAATCGGCTACGTTTTCACGTTCCTCTTGGGCGTCGTGCTCCTCAGCGTCTTTGGCGTGTGGGCGTACAGCATCGAAACGGCCACACGTGAGCGCTGGAACAACGCTGCAATCCAAGCGAACCTCGACGATGTGGCAGAAGCCGTGGAACGTGCAGACGACGCGGCCCGGCTCGATGCAGGTTTGCGGTACGTTGAGCGCGTCGACTGGCGCCCTTCGGAGGCCGATGAAACCACCATGACGCTCGTGCTGCAGCAGGACCTGTTGCGGTTGGACCACGGCTCAGGTGATTTGGACGCCGAGGTGCTGTTGTCAGGTCTCGGCCCTGCCACGCACGAAGGTGAAGTGGTGCTTGCTGGCGTCGAAGCGGTCTGGGTAATCTACGATCAGGGCGTCACGCGAATTGCGCTCATTCCCCCGTTGGACACGCTCAGCGGTTCATGACCGCCGCGTGGACTTGCGCCTGCACGTCCCGCATTCGAACTTTGGCGCCCAATTCACGGAACACCGTCAACGCACGCTGAAGGTATTCCATCCGGCGTTGCTTGTCGGGAGTGACCCCTCCAAGTTTCGACAGCAATTCACCGATTTGCATCCTGAGGTCGTTGGCCTCGGCGATGACGAGAGCCTGACGGTATTGCTCCGTGGCCTCTTCGACCCGACCTCCGTCTTCGTGAACTTCTCCGAGGAGGATGCTGATCTCGACGGTCGCCAACACGTCGCCACCCTGGGAGAGGGCATCAACCGCGCTTGAGTAGTGGTGAAGGGCCAATTCCGTGTCCTTCATTTTCGCATAGTACCGACCCAACACCGCTTGTGCACGCGCATGGAGCATCGCTTCATCGCCACCGTCCGTGCTTTCGAAGGCCGTGATGGCGTGGTCGCGCGCACGGTCGATTTCACCCAAGTCGAGGAAGGCACGGGCCAGGCTGATGCGCGAACCGACCAGCGCATCGGGTGTCCCGCTGCTGCTGAGGATGGCTTCCACCTGAGCATAGGCTTCCAAGGCTGCCTTCTGGTCGTTCTTTCGTCGCAACAAGTAGCCCATGTTGTTGTAGGTGCGCGTGGCGCCTTGTTCGTCTTCGAGCGCGATGAAGCCCTCTAGCGCTTCCCTGTGAAGGGACAGGGCCTCGTCCGGATGACCTTGCTTCAAAGCAACGTCCGCCAAGGTCGAGCGGACCTCAGAGGCCGTTCGTCGATCCCCGGCATCCATCGCGCCGTCCAGCGCAGCGGCGAGGGCCTCATGGGCTTCTTCCAAGCGACCCTGCAAGGCGAGCACCTCACCTGACAGCTGATGCAAACGTGCGGCTTCCGAGCGCTCAAGGTCCGCAAAGGGAACGCGTTCGAGAAGGGTCAGGACCTCCATGTGTCCCTTGCTGACCAAGCCTCGCCCTTCGTTGTTCAACAGGTGCACGGCGTCCTCAAGTTCATCGCATTCCAAGAGATGATGGATGTATTCGACCAATTGCTCAGCCGTGGCGTGATGGTCAGCATACCAAGCAATGCACCGCCGATGGAGGTCCTGGCGTTGTTGTTGATCGAGGCTACGGAGAAGAAATTCGCGGATGAGATCGTGCACGTCGAACATGCTGCTGTCTGCTTGGCGGGCCAATCCTTGGTCCACAAGCGAGTCCAACACGTCAAGATCGAGGTCTTGCTGACCGAGGGCATCGATTGAAACGGATTCCCTGAACACGGACAGAGCAGCCAACACGCGCTTTTCTTCGGCCGTCAGCTTGGAGAAAATCTCCACAGACACGTAGGTTTCCAACGATTCGTGGTACGCTCCTGCCGATGCGCCGCGGTTGATGAGTTCTAAGACCAACGGATGCCCGCGGGACAGACCGTGAATGTGCAGCCATTGTTCGTCGGACAGGTCCTCAAAACTGCTGAGCAGTTGACGCGTGGCGTCCGGTTCCAGCCCATCGAGGGGAAGCACGAAACTTGAGATTCGACCCTCAGCGTCCTTGGCCGCGACCACGGGTTTGAACGAACGTGAAAACAGAACCAAACCGACCAAATCTTCGGCCTCGATGAGGTTGAGGGCCATGGCCTGGATGGTTTGGTGAAGGGTCGCGTCCGAGACTTTGTGGTAGTCGTCGAGGATCAGCAACGAGGGCGTGCCCGAAAGAGCGTCAACAATGAGCCGCGCGGCATCCGATGGTTGAGCGACAGGGGTCGCTGCAAGGTAGTCTGCGAAAGACGCATCGCCCATGTTGGCCAGCCATTCGGCGATGGATTCCAAACAGGCGCGGGCGCTCTCCCAGTCCTGACATCGGTGGTAGAGCATGTTGCGACGATGCGTGAAGCGTTCGACCAATTTCCCTGCCACGGTGGTTTTTCCGATGCCGGCAATACCTGGAACAAGCAGCGTCGTCGCTCGGGCATCAAGCAGGCTGACCACGTGGTCAAGTTCACGTTCACGTCCGTAGAACTGACGCACGCGCGGGAGGTCGGCCAAGGAGGTGACCAATTGCTTCTCCACGTGTTTGGAGAGGTCACGGTCCACCAAGTCGGGAGAGAGACCGCGGACGTCCAGCACACCGTTGTCGTCCATGTAGCGGATGACGTCCACGGGGCGCATTGGGAACGGGAGGATCTCGTGCACAGAGCCAAGTTCACTGCGCTTTGAGGAACCGTCCTCAAGCAGGCAATGCACCGGATGCTCCCGCAAACGATGCCACGTTTCTTCCGCAGTGGTGATGCCGCTGTCGGTCAGAAAGTACGCCTTCCGCTTGCGGGCAACGCCCGAAACGTGGGCTTGGCGTTCGACCAACAGGCCGGAATCCTTCAACGACGCAATCGCCCTTGGGACGTTGGACCGGGCGATGGCCACCGCGTTCGCAATGCCCATCTGGGACAGCGCAAAAGGGACTTCAACGCTTGATTTGTAGTCCACGTAATCCCTGAGGTGAAGCAGGATCCTCTCCTGCACACCCGGCTTTGGATTGCCGCTCAAGTTCCAACCTCACTCGGTGGGGGGGACGTAGTTGGGGTCTGCAACCCACTGGTTGGATTCAGCGTCCCACAACCAGCCTGGATGTTGAGCGTTGCCTGCCGCTGCAGGTGTTGGCGCTGCAGCCTGCTCGGCTGGGATCTCAACTGCGGACTTCTTCGCCCACGCGTAGGGATCCGCCTCAACCTCAGCCTCGGCCGCCATGGCTTCTTCTTCAAATTCCTCGTATTCGACGAAGAACGTCAGGACCACGCCAGCCAGCACCACGACGGCGAGCAAAGCACCGACGATGATCCAAATCATGGACAGGCCACCTTCAGCGGCCGCCTTCGGCGTCAACTCATACATGTCGTTGCCTTTCTGGCCGTCCATTTCGAAGTAGACGCTCGTCACCGATTCGCTGTTCAGCTGATTGATGGTCACGTCCATCGACCACGTACCGTCGGAAAGCACGCGCGTTGAATTCAGGCGCAGACCGCCTGCGTCAGTGCGCACCGTCACGGTGGAACCTGGAAGACCTGTTCCGGAGAACGAAGCAGGCATGCCCGTGTCAAGGAAGGCCTCGTTGCTGTCCTTTTGGACGTCGAATTCGACCGCCCGGACGAGGAAGTTGACGCGGAACGAGTACGCCACTGAGCCGTATTCGTCCTGTGCTTCGAACATCACCTGTTCCAACGACCACTCGCTGATTTCGGTGGTGGTTTGGGCCATGCCGTCCATCGGGTTGTAGGTTGCAACGCCACGGGCGTTGATCGTGATGTAGGCAGGGTAGTCGTCGTCTTCAAACGTGGCCGGGTCATCGAACACGTCGTAGATGAGCAGCGTCGAATCGACGTCTGCATCGCTGAAGAACGCGGCGAGGTCGATGCTCTCACCGGCGCCGCATCGGTCGATGCTGTTCGAGTACTTGTCACAGAAAATCGTCAGCGTTTGTGGCCAATCGAGGCCGTTGAAGGCGGGGGCGTTGTTCTCCTTGTCGATCGGGTTGTCGATGCGAACACGGCGGGTCACTTCTTCGGAGTAATCCTCACCGTCGTAGGCACGGACGGTGATCTCGTACTGTTGGTCATGGATGTAATCCGAGGTGTCCCAAATCGCCTGCCATCCCCCATTCGCGAGGAACTGGGTCACGATGATTTCCTCATCCGACATCAAAATACCAGAAGCAAGGTCCAGAATCTGAACTTCAACACGGGTCACCTGTCCGTCGTTGTCAAGCGCACCTCCCTGGAGGTAGGTGTTTTCGTCGGCTCGGAGGATGCCGCCGTCGATGACAAGTTTGTTTTCGGCGTCGTAGGCGTCCACCGTCACGAACGGTGGCGTGTTGTCGTTCTCGATGGTGAGCGTTCGCGATTCAACGTTGCAACCGTCTGGCCAGTCGATGCAGAAGTCGGAATCCGCAGCCCAGACCTCAAAGGTGTATTCACCGCTGGGCAGATCCTCGAAGTTCCACTGGTATTCCCAAGCGGTCTGGCCAGGGGTGTACAGGTGCGAGAAGTAGTCGTTGGGCCCGGTGATGTTGAACCAAATCTGTTGGATGTCGGAACCCTGAACGCCCACGTATGGATCCGAGGCCGTCCCGGTGAAGAGCACCTTGCCGTTTCGGTGCGTTGAACCGTCGAGAGGCTCGTTCAGAATGAGGGTGGGGGCCACGAGGTTGAGTTTGTACTTCCGGGTTTCTTGGACTGAGTTGTCCAATCCGTCAAAGGAACGGACGCGGAAAGTCACGTCGCTTTCGCCTTCAGGGTGACCGGAAAGGTCCCACTCAAAGGACCAGCTCTTGAAGGGGTGGTTGTCCTTGGTGATGACACCGTTTGCACCGGACGTGTCGGTGGCGGAGTACCACGACTGACTGCCTGGTGGTTGCACTTCGACGCGCTTCACGATGCCGAATTGCTTCTCGTACGCGATTTGGTCGAGCGCATATTCTCCGGGGCTTCCGCTTCCTGCGATGCCGTCCCATGCCGAACCGGTCAAGGTGACGGTGGTCGCGAAGGAAGCGCCGTCGAGCTGATCGACGACAACGCTTGGACGGAGGTTGTCGAGGTTGATGATGTCATCAACGCCTCCGGTCAGGGTGAACGAGAAGGTCTTCTCGCCCTTGCCGAATTTGTAGGCTTCAACCGTGTAGAAGGCCTGTTCACGGCCGTTGGTGCAGTCTTCGTCTGCCGAGTCCACCTTGGTGTCACCGTCGTTGTCGTAACCGTCGGCGCAAGAGTTCTCGTCGATGGATTCCACAGCAGGCGTCCCGGGAACGTCAACCGAGGTGTCTCCCACGATGTGGTTCCAGTTGCGGTCAATCAGGAAGTCGCTTGGAAGCGAGACGAAGTCGGTGAATCCGAAGGGGTCGGTTTCCAATTCGTAGAGGGGCAAACCAACGGAGTCACGGATGACGACGGTTGCATCAGCCACGTTCGAACCGGCTGCTTTGACCTGATAGCGAACCAATTCACCCATGCGAACTTGCGTGCCCCACTCTGAGTTTTGATTCTGCACGAAAATCTTCGAGGTGTCGAAGTTTTGCAGATCTGCGTAAGAGAAGACGGTCGAGTTGGTCACCAATTCGATGGCCAGGGGCATGTCGCGTGGGGGAAGCTCTGCGGACACGGGGAGTTGCAGGCATTCGTTGGTCACGTACGGGCACTCGGCACCCTCCCAAGCCAGCATCACTGGGTACCCTGAGTTGACGTCTGGGATGTACTCTGATTGGACGGTGATGCGCGATTCGGTCACGTTGTAGACTTGGGAGGCGTTGGTCCACGTGTTGTCGGAGAAGTAACCGATGGATCCATACTTGTTGCCGTAGTTGTCGTCAAATTGAGAAATGCGCACGGCGAAGTCGCCGGTCTCCATCGAGTTGCCTTGCACGTTCACGATGCCACCGTTGACGCGAATCGCGTCACCTTGGTTGTTGGTCACGCGGTTGTCTTCGATGGTGGCGCTGGCCATGAACACGTGAATGGCGGGGCAAGGGAAATCGCCGCCGTACATGTAGTTGGAGTTGCATGTTCCGGAGTTGTTCTCGATGATGTTGTTGGCGAAATACATGCGGTTCGCGCTGGGAGCAGGGACGCTCCAGCCTTGGTCCTTGTAGTGGTATTCGCCGAGCACCACCGGTTCAAACGTGGTGTCGTGAATCGTGTTGTTCTCGGCAATGACGTCCGAGGAGCCGTAAATCCACAAGCCGTTGTAACCCTCAATCGGGCCGATGTCGTTGTTGTAAATTTCAACGTACGAGGAGCGGATACCGAAGCCCGAACCGCTGCTTGCTCCTGAGATGGTGTTCCCCGTAGCAGAGACGCGTGCACCGTCGTACGCGGTGATGCCCGCACCTTCGCCAGTCGTGATCTCGTTGTCGTCGATGTAGAGCATGTGCTGAATGTCACCGGTTTGCTTGAACGAGTTGGTGTCGATGGCGTTGCAGAGGGTGTCCACCGTCGAGTTGGTCAGCCACCCTGATGTGCCACGCATGAAAACGCCGTAGGCGTTGTCGCTGATGTCCAAACGGTCCAAGCGAATGTAGGAGTCCTCGGTGTAGACCACCGAAAATCCACCGCCTTGGTTGCCACACTGAGCTTCGGTGTCTCCGGTGAAGGTGGAGTCTGCAACCTGCATCGTCGAGAGGATGCCAAGCCCAGCACCGTAGGCCTGGATGGAGGCGGCCTTGTAGGACTGCTCGTCCACACCGAGGGTGAATGCAGAGTTGGTGATCGTCGGAGACGCCGCGTTCACGGCGATGATGTTGCTGGTGTTGATGTCCGTGAACGACAGGCCGTTTGCGTCCATGCTGGCTCCGTCGAAAATCAGCGCACCAAACAACCACTTCTGGGCGTTCGCGGAGTAAATGGGAATGCCGTAGGCTTTCTCGAAGTGGACGAAGTTCAGGCTGGTCAGGGCCTCGTCGATCGTATCACGCACAATCATTCCACCGCCGCAGGCCGCGTCTTGGTTGTAGAGAGGGACTTGACCACCGGGGGAGTAGCACCATCCGTAGGCCGTGGAGTCCGCTGGAGTTCCCCACAGGAAACGAACAGGAGAACTTGTGCTGCCTTGCGTTGCACCACAGGCGGCGTCACCTGCGCAGATGGCACCGCGGATCTGCAGGTATTTTCCTGCAGGGACGTTGACGGTCGTGCCAGCGTTGATGACCAGCTTGGCACCTTCGGCCACCGTCACGTTCCCGGTCAGCGTGTGGGTTCCAGACCACGTTTCAGTGCCGACAACGATGCCAGCCTTGGTCTCGTTGTTTGCAGAAACGGTTGGGACGGTGACCATCCCAACCATCAAAGACAGCAAGAGGATGGTCACAAGGGAAAGGCTGCTGAAGGGGCGTGACTTCGACACGGTATCCACCGTGTCTGCGTTGCCCAGACCGGATATAACGCTGTGGGGCTTTTTGCGCCACCCATAGTATCGTAATCCATTGGATGTATCAATTTCTGATACATCAAAACTGCACCTGACACAACGGTTCATTCCGCCGAGGGACACGTTGGATCGACTTGCTCAAACCATGCTTTCGCGTCCAGCATCCCGTACCCGGTGCTCGGGTCATGGGGGCTTCCAAGTGCTTCGCGGAGGGCGAATTTGACGTGTTCAATGCAACGATCGTCCTCAACCATGAGTTCTGGGTGCGCTTCCAAGATCATCGCAAGGGCTGAACTGACCAAGACGGTGGACACGGAGGTGCCGCTGGAAGCGTACCATGCATCGTCTGATCCTGTTGAAATGACGTTCACGCCAGGAGCGACCACCTCTGGTTTCTGGTTTGGAGCATCACCGCTGCCGTCACCGCGGGAAGAATTGCTCCAGATGGCGCCGGATTCGTTGGAAGCCCCAACGGCGATGACGCGAGGCAGAAATGCAGGAGAGGCCACTTGTCCGTCGTCATCTTGGCCACCGTCATTGCCCGCTGCGGCCACCACATACACGCCTTCGTCCAAGGCCCTGCGTACGGAGGAAACCACCACGTCTCGTTCACCGTCCATTCGTTCTCCGCCGAGGGAGAGCGAAATGAGATCAGCATCAAAGCCGGTCCTGCACCAATCGATGGCCTCCGCCACGATCAGGTCATCGCCGGTGTTGTCACCGTCGACATCGCCCGAAAGCGCAGCAGCCACGCCCAAGGTGATGCCCGGCACGGCGCCTTTCTGATGCCCATCGGCGACCATGAGGCCAACCATCATCGTCCCATGGGCTGTAGCACCCCGATCAAGTGGCTCAGAAGAAGTCCCGACAAAGTCACGGAACTCCACGCGTTGACCCTCGAGGGCGGAGTGCGTCGTGTCAACACCAGTGTCGACGACACAAACGCGTACACCGGTGCCGTCGTAGCCCTCGTCAGCAAGCTCACGAAGGCCAGTGTCCTCAAACGCCCATTCTGAATCTCCGAGTGGGATTTCCACGAGGAACCATCCCTGGCTCGCGACGATGCCGACCAAAATCAGGAGGATGACAAGACCGAGCGAGGAACGAGCCACTTGGCGACGGCGCATGGGCACGGAAGTGACCAGCGCAGGGGCCCAGCCCATGACCTCAGAGCGCCATTGGGCCTCGTGTTGCACAGCAGAAGGGTCCACTGCGGTCAGAATCCGGGGTTCCCCGGGTTCCGGCAGGAACTCCATTCCATCCAGCGCCGACGGCCTCACGGCTGTCATTTGCCCCATCTCGCATTTGAAGGCGTGTTGCCCTTCAGAAGCGTCGGCTTCCGGATCGAGACATGCTCAAGCCGCCCCAGACCACCAACCCAACGATGGCCACAACAATCACGGCCAAGATGGTTTGACCCATGCCGTTGTTGGTTGTCGTGGTCTCAATGTTGAAGCGAATCTGGAAGTCGATGGGCTCATCGCCCGTTCCTTCTGTGTCTGCAGCAATGGTGGCGTACTCTGCGTCGTCACCCGTCACCTCAATGTAGAACTCGAACCGCTTGTTTCCGTTGGTCATCTTGCCGACATCAAAGGCTGCGTCCACGGTCTCGCCCGCAGGCACGCTGATGGTGACCTGTTGGTACTCCTGGTCTGCATCTTGCTGGCGGGCGTACACGATCACGGAATCGATGGCGTCGCGCTCACCGCTGTTGGTCACAGGGATGACGATGGTCGTAGACTCTTGCTCGGCCGTGTTGTCGGAGCGCTGAACTGCAAGGGATTGGTTCACGCGCAGCGAAATCTGTGCATATTCCACGGTCAGGGTCAGACTGTCGCTGCTGCCACCAACTTCTGAAACACCCACGGTGATTTCGAGTTCGCCGGTTTCGAAGGACTCGTCAGAGCGGACGTTGAACGCTTGGGACCGGCTGTCGCCTGCGGCCACCGTGATGGTGCTCGTGGCGGGCGTCACTTCCCACATCGTTGCGTCGTAGTTCTGGACCACTTCGAAGGTGTACGTTGCGTCACCGTTGCCTGTGTTGGTGAGCATGGTGGTGAGCGTCTGGACGTCGCCGCTGCCAATACCAACGCGGTCGTCCACGGCTTCGACATCGAATCCACGGACGATTGGAACACGAACCGTGACGGAGCGTTCGGTGAACTCTCCGGTTTCAGTCATCAGAAGGACGTTCACGCTGTGTCCGTTTTGCAAGGACATGGACGTGTTTTGGTCAGGGAGGTTCACTCGGACCTTCAGGGTCGCTTCCATCGGAACGTCGTCCGTCGACGCGTCTTCACCAATGCCGAGGCGGACCTCGATGGAGGATTGCCAGGTGTCCCCGCTCTCGTTCCAGAACTCAACGCTCCAGTCCGCTGCGTCGGGGGCATTGCCGGCGTTTCCGGTGGCGGTGTAGACGTCCTCGAATTCGGTGCCGTCGTAGGTCACGTCCACCGTGAACTCCACGGCGGTGTGCTCGTATGCTCCGTCTTGCATGGCCTGAATGTCAACGCCGCTTTCGTCGTTCGTAAACGATTCAACGGTGTCCGCGTCCACGGTTCCGACCTCGACCACAAGGTCGCGGTCGGCACGACGGTCGAGCGTCAGCGTCAGTTCTTGACGATCCGCTGCCACGTTGGTCACGGTGCTTCCTTCGTAACTCATGTTGAGCGCCAAGGCGTGTTGAACCGTCACCATGTCCGCGGCAAAGGAGACGCGGCCAGAGGGCACGAGGAGGCTGATGGCACCGTTCGCGTCCAAGGACACGTCCCACGACACATCTCCGTCAAGGTTCACCGTCACGGTGGGGGTCTCGCTGATCATCGAGGCACCGTCAGAAGCGCTGCCAAGGTGATACTCCAGCAAGTCAATGCCCGTCCACGACGTTTGCAAATCGATGAAACCGCCGATGGTCATCGACTGATTCAGGTGACCACCAGAGCCGACGCTTGCATCGAGCAGATCAATGGCCACGGCTCCGTCGTTTTCTCCAAGGTTCGCTTGTTGAACGACGACGATCCATGCACCGGGTTCGACTTCCGCGCTCCACGTCAACGTGGTGCCATCGAAGGCCGTGTTGGTCACGGTGACCGCGTCACGGGCCAAGCCAGAGGAAGGCTGCAGCACCACGGTGGCGCCGTCGAGGCGGGTGGCGTCAACGTCGTCGGTGACCGCACCGCTGACGTCGACGAGGCCAACGGAGACCTGGAGGTCCTCAGACATCGCACTGTCGTTGACCACGTAGGAACCGTTACCATCGAGATCGTACGCAATGTCCGCGAATCCTTCCTTGCTTCCTTCAACCACGTAGGAGGTGCGCACAGGAACGTAGAGCTGCCAAACACCGTTGTCATCGGACGTCACATTTGACACGAAGGTCGTGCCGTCAAGGCTTGTGATGTTCATCAGCACGCCTGAGACACCCTCATCAGCATCTGGCGTGTTGTCGTCGTCGAGGTCCCAATACAAGCGCCCACCGATTTCGACTTCATGGGCTGCCATGAGGTCCGTCACATTGAGCGACTCGCCCGTGGAGATCGTGAACGGCGTGGCCGAGGTGTCGATGGTCCAGCGGTCCTGAACACCTTGGCGTTCCAAGTGGACGGACCAGGTACCGGGCATCATTGGCTCGGTGACAAGGCCGTCGTCGTCGGTCAGGTCCAAGGACACGTTGCCAAGGCCATCGGCCGAAACCAACGTCATCCGGAAGCCAGACAGGTTGCGTTCGCTCAGAGCTTCACGGAGGTGAAGTTGCACGTCTGCGGCCACAACGGTCGCCAAGGCGAGGTTGAGCCGAGCGCTGTTCTCGTTGACTTGCACGGTTTGACGGAGGAGTTCCGTACCGAGATCGCCTTCGTAGGCTCCGATGACGGCAATCCAATCGCCGCTTGGGACGTAATCAGCGAAGGTGCCGTTTTCGTCCACGTCGAGGCTGCGGTAATCTTCACCATCGGAGGACACCAGCAACACGCTGTCGCCTTGTGGGCGGAGCACGGAGCCGTTGGCGTCCGTGATCGAACCGTTCACGCGCCATTCGTCAACCAAGGCCACATCGATGGCATCGCCGGGCTCAGGGATGCCGACGACGATGGCCGACAAGACCGAGGAGGGCATCAGCGCGTAATCGCTGGCGTTCGCTGAGTCAGCGTCCTGCGCCTCAAACTCGAGGACGTACGTTCCAATCGGAATGTCGACGGACAAGGTGCCGTTCGCGGCGTACATGTCAGCGGTCACGTTGATCCGCTCGCCGTGCTCCGTGCTGGGCACGATGGCGAAGGCGGGCATCACCATGCTTCCGTTGGAGACGTTTCCGTCGCCGGCCACGTCTTGGAAGACGTTGAACATGAGCGTGTGACCACCGGGGTTGAGGTAGAGGCTTGCAGGTTCGAGGACTTGCTCAGGGTTGCGGGCCACGATGACGTCATCATCGGACGTGGCGTTGTAGGTCTCATCGTCCACGACACTGATATCGTAAACGCCAACTGGGAGATGGTAGAGGAAACCACCGTTCTCGTTGGAAGTCGCTTGCCACACCACACCGTCTGCGCTGACCGCGGTCATCTCGACCGGCATCCAGCCTGGGATCTGATCGTTCCACGACGTGCTGTTGTCGATGTGCCACAAGGTGCCGGTGATCAACTCAGTCGGCTCGATGATGATGTCGAGGGCGTCCATGCCGTCGGTGACGTTGACGAGGCTACCATGCCCGTAGCTGGTGCTGATGGAATACATCGTCAAGGAGTAGGTTGCATCCGTGGGCACGCGCATCGAGAACTGGCCTTCACTGTCCGTGTTGGCACTGCCCGTGATGGCCGTGAACGTCAGGCCGTCTGCGCCAGTGGCCGTGACTTCCAATTGGGTCACGGCTTCGGTCTCACGCTCAGACTCCAACCAAGCGTCGTAGTCGACGCCAGCCATCGGTGCGGACACCGTGCCGTTCAGCCAAGTCGAAGCCGCGTAGGTCATCGTGGTGGTGAAGTCGTCCTCACCGACCTCAAGGCGGGCGAGGAGCAGTTGGTCGGCGTCACCGTCGTCGGAGACCGTGTACATCCCAATGGGGACCTCTGCATACACGACACCGTTCTCATCACTGACCACCACGTAGGGGTCGAGTTCGGGTGCGTCGTTGGTCAGCGTGACCGTGCGGTTGGCCACGTCGAGCGTGGGTTGACCGTCGTTTCCGAAAGGCGCCTCAAGTTGGATGGTGACGTCAGTCATTGGCGGCACCGGGTAGGCCAGCGTGATGTTTTGCGGTTCGTCTTGAACGCTGAACGTCGCGTTGATCTCGTACCATCCGTCGTTGTCGACGTCAACACGGTAGTAGTATTCACCAGATGGAATGGGTCCTTGGCTGAAACTTCCGTTTTCGTCGGTCACGATGGTAACGGCCGCGTCCAATCCGAGGCCCGTGTCCACCATTTCGATGATGGTGTCGGCCAACACGTTGCCGTCCATGTCCTCAAGCACGTCAGCAAAGACGGCTCCAGGCATGGTCATGGCAAGGTCGTAGGAGGCCTCGACGCCCACTTCAACGGGGTCGGGCAACAGGACGTTCCTGCCGTTCGGGAGGACAGCCACCATGTTGTAGACGCCGGGAAGGAGGCCGGTCTTGTAGAAGGAACCGGGTTGGACCATCGGGCCGGAGAAGTCGCCTTGACCGACGAACAGACCCGTTCCGTTGAGCGTGCCGATGCCTTCGAAGACACCAGCGCCTTCGAACGTCTGACCGACCACGTCCCTCACGACCACGGTGGGCGAGAGGGTTTCCACGCGGCCGCTTGCTTCGACGGTGCCTTCGAAGAGGTACTTCGTGGCGTTCTCAGCACCGGTCATGGTGCAGACGGTTGCGTTGTCGGGGGTTCGAGCGTTGTTGTCCAGACAATCGGTGGCGTTGACAAGGTCGGCTTCGCTGACCCATCCGTCAATGATGCCGCGACCGGTCCACGTGCCGTTGGCCGTGTGGATGCGATCACCGGTCAATTGCCGGGTGTAGGTTCCCGTGAAACCACGGGCCACGGCCACGCCGTCGGACTCGAAGGTGCCGTTCTCGGTGAACGTGACCTCGCCCGTTCCTTGGAGGATGCGGGTTTCGTCGGTGGTGAAGGAACCGTTGTTGGTGATCACCGTGTGGTTGTCGGTGTAGGACCAAATGTCACGGAGGATGAACGTCGTGTCCACGAGCGGCTCGCCGGCGAAGGAATCGTCGCCAATCCACGTGACCACGCCGCTCACACCGCTGGATGCCACGGAGACGTCGGTCGTGCGGTCGAAGGAAACCTCACGGTTGGCTTCGTCGGCGCTGACGTTGACGTGGGACTCACCGACCCACGTCATGTTGGCGACCTCGCCGAGGATGGCGGTGATGTCGTTGACGGTACGGTCGTCGTTGTATTCGGCGAGGATGTCACCAAGGTTCTCGGTGAATGAACCGTCTTGGATGGCGTTGCGTGCGGCCGTGGGTTCGTACTCACCAATGAAGGCGCTCACACGGATGTGTCCAGCGGGCGCCAAGAAACTGTAGCGGCCTTCGGCGTCCGTGTCAACGGAGCCGATGGGGATCCAATAGGTGTCCTCGTCAAGGTCCTCGCCGGATTCTCCGGAGAAAGCGTCGCGCTCAATGAGGAGGCGAACGTTCTCCAGCGGCTGACCGTCGTCGGCAAAGGTGACCTGGCCGGTCATCTCAGCACCCGGGTAGAACTTCAGAATCTTGACCATGGAGTTGGCCTGCCCGTAGGAATTCTCCACCGTGGTGTCGTCGTTGTAGTTGGCGAGCACGAAGTGGTTCATCATGGCACCCGGCAGAGGCAGCGCTTGAGACATGAAGGTCCCAGGAGAGCCGCTTTGTCCAAAGTGCTGAGCCGGTTGCGGGTTGGAACCGGCGCTGGCCACACCAAGCGTGGAGGCCCCGTAACCAACGTAGGCACGGGCGACCATGGTGTCGAAGAATTCGGCGGTGTGGTCGGCGCGCACGTCAATGATCTGCACCGGATCAATCTCGGCACCTGCTTGCTGATTCAGCACGTCTTGGCGGATGGCTTCGTCCACTTCTTCCCGGGTCATCTCATCGGAGAATGCACCGCGCTGCGTTTCGTAGACCTCCGTGAGGAAGGTCGTCGGGTCCTGACCAGAGAGAATGGTCGGGGCAGCGAAGATGCCCATCGGTTGGCCGCCGTTGTACTGCGCGTCAGCCGTGTAGCGGCCTGCGCGGGGATAGAGACGGTTGTCCACCGCAAAGTAGCGGATTTCGTGGTCGCGGTCCACGGTCTGGCCGGGTGCTCCCTCGTAGTCCTGAACCGTGTATTGTCCTTCCAAACCAATGACGCTCGTGTAGAGCTCCATCATGTTCGTCTCGGACAGGCCTTGGACCAGCAACTGCACGGTCATGGCCAAACGGGCGTTGGAACGGTGAATGTGGGTCGAAACGGAGTTGAACTCTTCTGCGAGGTCCGCCGTGTACCAGTAGTCACCAAAGACGTAGTGCGTGACCTCGAAGGTGGTGTCCGTGGTCAGACGCACGTTGTTGTTGAAGGTCCGGTTCGCATCTTCTTGAGACAGGAAATCCGTGCCGTCGCAGGAACTGGCCAAGCTCTCGGCGCAGGCGAGAACCTCACCGTCCTTCCAGAGACGCCATCGGTCGTCGGAACTGCTCGTTCCGTCGTCGTTGAGTTTGTGGCCCTGGGTCATGACGGTGTCACGGTTGGTTTGGACCACGAAGAAGGACGCGTCAAGCACCTCAACGGGGAGGCTCAGGTCGCGCTCTTCACCCTCGATCAGGCGGGTCACGTCGGTGAAATCCGTGCCGTCGTTGATGTCAAGCAGAGCGTTGTATTGTGCGTCGGTGAGGTGGTCCTGTAGGATGGCGTCAAACGCGGGCGTGAAGATCGTGGTGTAGCCACGGTCAGAGGCGTACATTCGGTCTGCTTCAGCCAATTGCCAGAACCACATGGCGGCCAAGTCGGCTTCACCACGGGCAAGGAGCATGTTCCCGGTCGCTGGAATACCCGACTGGAAGTTGTCAGAGACAGAGGGGTGGTCGCCAGAGGTCAAGGCTTGGAAACCGTAGTCCCACCACGAGACAAAGGCAGGTTTCTCTGAGTATGCATCATCGGCGTCTTGTTCAGCCAACCATGCATACGCATCGTTCCATCCTTGTTGGTTGAAACTGCTGCCGAAGGAACCCAGGTAGCGCATGCCACCGTCTTCGTACCCGGTTGGGTTCAGGAAGGAGAAGCCTGCGACGTCCCAACGGAGGATGTCGGGGACGATGTTGAAGAGCGTCTCGTCAATGTCGTCTTCGGCCGGGGATGAACCAGGAATACCTGCGTCCAGACCGTAGGTCATGTGCTGGCCACCAAGCATGATCAGCACGAGCATGATGGCGCTGAACTGAGGCGTGCGCCAGACGGCTTTGCGCGTGGCGGCGATGCGGTCCGCCGGCGTACGAACACCAAGTCGGCGCATCTTTCGCGACATTTCCTTGGTGCCAGACCAGCCCCAAAGGCCCACGGCACCCCATGCGCCGAGCACGGCCAAGGCAGGGGTGGCGTTGAAGATGAAACGGGCAGCGGTCCACGACATGAAGATGGCCAGAAGGACCCACGTGGCCATGAAGATGTGCTCGTGGCGACGCTGACGGGTTCCGCGCCAAAGCGCGATGATGCCCATGCTGAGGGCCAGAATGAACACGATTGGGCCGAACGACGCAAAGAGCATCCCACGGTCAGGAGCGTTGGCTTCAGCGACCGTGCCGAAAATCTTGGTCTTGGTGAAGTATCCGGCGCCCGTGAACAGCACGTTGAACGCGTTGGATTGTTCGAAGAACTGGAGCAGCCAAATCACGACCACGAAGACGATGGCCGCACCGGTCAAGGAGCCGAGCACGAGCAGCCATGGCTTGTCACGGAAGCCCGTGGTCACGTAGGCGATGGCCGTCGTGAATCCAAGCACGAAGAGCAGGGGCTGAAGGCCCGTGCCGCTGAAGACCAAATCCATGCCGGGGTAGGCGTAGAAGGGCATCGCGAGCAGCAAGGTGGTGCACAGCATGGTCAGCATGAGCATGTTCAGCGTCGTGCTGTCCCTGTTGCGGAACATGTTCGTCGCTACGATGTAGACGTAGCCCACAAACAGGATCGAGGGAGCCACAACGAACCCCTTCCAACCGAGGGCGACCACACCAAAGGCCACACCGGCCAAGGCGGCGTTGACGACCGCAAAGCGGCGGTGCTTGGCGACGTCACCGAAGGCACAGAGCACGGAGTACGGACGGGCGTCGGTGGAGCGGGTGAGGCGTTCGTCGCCGCCCGCGGCCATGGCGCGAAGGAACCACATGAATCCAAGCGCCATGAAGAACATCACGAAGGCGTCGTGGTCCGCGTTGGCCCAGGTGGACCGGGAGATGTGTCCGGGCATCATTGCGATGAGCCAGGCGGCAACAACCGCGGCAGGCTTGCTGACGTGGTCCCGTGCGATGGCCGCGACGGGGAAGACGATCAGGGCACCGAAGATGGCAGGGATGGACACCATGGCCCACCACACGGCGTCCTCTGGCGTGGCCAGGAAGGGTTCGAGGATCATCGCAAGGAGAGCGATGGACCAGACGAACAAGGGCGGACGCGGGTTGATGCCACCGATGGGGTAGAAGCGATCGGCGTCGAAGACGAGGTGCGCATTCTGCATCATGATGTAGTCCACAACGCGCTTCATGTACCACGGGTCAGAACCGCCCGTCAGGTCCCAGCCGCCCGTTCCGTAGCCGTTCATGGCCGGGACGATGTACCACTGGCTTCGGATGACGAAGGCCATGATGAAGGCGGAAGCAACCAGCACTTGCGACCAGTGCGCGGACCAGAAGGAACGGGCTCCACTTGGAGCGTCCTCGGAACGGTTGGACCAGCCGCCCCACGTCTTGTTCGTGGAGATGGAGTAAATCGCAAGGCCGATGAAGAACGTGACGCCAAACCAGACGATTGGGGCCATGGAGCTCTCGGATTCGACGTCGCCCCACATGCCCATTTCGTAGGCAGAGGACACCAGGTACAATCCCCACATGGAGGCAAGGGTCATGGCACGGGTGAACCAGCGTTCCGCGACCATGCTGGCCACGACCAACGCCACGATGCCGGTAAGGACCGCGGCCCAGACCGAGAAGTGGCCTTGGTAGCCTTCGACGCCCGTCAGGGCAAGGCGATCAAACATCTCGACGCGGTGGAATTGAACCAAGGTCAAGGCATGCGAAATCACCCACACCAAGAGCGCAACCTGCAACGGGAGGCTGCTTCGGTCCCACGGACCGTCAACCTCCGAAAGGTGGTCAAACCAGCCCGTTCCGGGCTCGCTCAGAACGCCACGGGCGAGGACGGCGACCAACGCGCCAAGCACGCTGAACATGATCCAGACGCTGAAGAAGACGAAGCCAAGGGCTTCGCGGTATTCGTTGATCGTCGAGGCCGTCTGTCCCTCGAATGAAAATTCGGGCGTGACGAGGCCGGTTGAAGCGGTGGTGGCCGCAGCCACCATGCCGAAGAGCAAACCAATGCTCGAGAAGGCCAACATGGTGGCCCACTCGGCTCGCTTCGAATCGAGCAGCACGTGCGTACCGATGATGTTGACCGCGAAGAGCAGGCCAACGAGCGCGTTTCCGCCAATGGCGGGAACCAGCAAGAAGCCGAGGGCCGCACCGGCGAGGATCGTCCCGAGAGAGAGGGTGGACGACGACGCAGGAATGACCTCGCGCTCAGCGAGGAGGCTTGGCACACGGCCAAGCATGGCACCCACGGCCACAATGAGCAGCGGGTACAGTTCGTTCTCGAATCCGAGGCCGAAGCCTCCGATTTGGTCGGTGAGCATCGCCAAAAGGACGGCAATCGGCGCAATAAGCAGGCCGAGCAACGCCTTTGACGACACGGTCGTCTCGTTCGTGGTGGTCATGGGGTCTCCCTCTCTAGGTGCAACAGCATGGCTGAAGCATTCTCGCGACCTATGGTGTCGTTATAACCGGTTCGGCCGGTCACGTGGCCGCAGTCTCCCGAGCGAGTGTTCAATTCAACGCCGGATGCTGAACACCCGCTCGCGCACCGATGTCTCGGCGGTGATGTGCGCCGTCCAAACCGAGCCCTGCAAGGCACGCGTACGCCAGATCTGCAGCCTCTTGGAGCGACCCGCCCATGCCGGTCACGCTGAGAACGCGCCCACCGCTGGAAATTGGCGTGCCGTCGGCGTCTTCTTTGACCCCAGCAAGGTTGACCCACGCTCGCCCGTGCTCGGCCGTCGCAACCGTGTCGAGGTCAAGCCCTGAAATGGCGCGGCCGGTCACGGCGCTGGAAGGATAGCCCTCGCTGGCCAACACGACGGTCAACAAGGCGGAGTCTCCGATAGGGTGCTGGACTTCGCTCAAGCGGTCTTGGGCCACGGCGGTGAACCAATCCAAGGCGTGTTCGCCGAGCAATGGCATGGTGACTTGGCATTCAGGATCGCCAAACCTGACGTTGAATTCAACCACGTATGGATCGCCGTGTTCGTCGATCATCAGACCGACGTAGAGCACACCACGGTAGGGCACCTCCTGAGCGCTCAGATGAGCGTGCATGGGCGCAACAATGCGGGACTCGACCTTGGCTTGAACGTCCGGCGTCACCACGGGAGCCGGACAGTACGCGCCCATGCCGCCCGTGTTCGGGCCTTCGTCGCCTTCGCCGACCCGCTTGTGGTCCTGGCTGGCGGGGAGGCAACGGTAACCAGAGCCATCCATCAAGACAAGCATGCTGGCCTCCTCACCGGGCAAGAAGGCCTCGATCACGACCGAACCTGAGGTTGCGATTGCGCTGAGGGCGAACGCTTCGGCCTGCTCACGGTTGTCGCTGACCAACACGCCCTTTCCACCGGCCAAGCCGTCTTGTTTGATGACCCAAGGGTGGTCCGCGAAGCGGTCCAACGCATCGCCAAGCACCCCGGCCCTTCGCACGATGACGTGCTCGGCGGTGGGAACGCCTGCGGCGTCCATGGCCTCTTTTGCGAAGGATTTCGAGCCTTCCAAAGCCGCGTGAGCAGCCACCGGGCCGAAGCAGAGACGGTCGCCCAAAGCATCGGCCAAGCCGTCGCACAATGGAGCTTCAGGACCGACCACGACAAGGTGCGCATCGAGGTCCTCTGTGAGCGCGATGAGGCCTTTGACGTCCCCCGCACCGACGGGATGGTTTGTGCCCAGTCGACCGGTTGCGGGGTTCCCCGGAGCGGTGTGCAACTCAACCCTCGAATCTTGGGTGAGCGCCATCGCCAAGGCGTGTTCACGCCCACCGGAGCCGACCAGAAGAACGCGCCTCACGTCCATGGTTGCTGTGGGTCACCTGCGGACCATAAGTCCAACGTTGTCCGCGGGCATGTTCATGGGCCATGCCGCGATGAAGGAGCATGGAAGGAGCCGCTTGGGGAACATGCGAGGAAAGCCTTGGGTTGCCTGGCATGAGTTTGCTCGTGCTCTGGATTTTCCTGCCCGGATTCCTCGTCAACACCTTCGCCATGATGTGGGGTAAGTGGTTGCCAAAAACCGGATACGGGCCTTGGCCGATCGACGGTGGACGCACGGCGTGGGACGGCAACAGGCTTCTCGGAGATGGAAAGACGTGGAACGGATTGGTCGGCGGCAGCCTGACCTCTGGCCTGCTGATGGTCATCATGGCCTCGGCCATCAGCGCTGGTGAAGCCTGCGGGATCTTCGTGGACCCGCTTCTCGACCATGACCCGGCGATGTCGCGTGGACTCTGGGCCTTCATCGTTGGAAGCCTGTTGGGCTTTTTCTCGCTCCTTGGCGACATGACGGGCTCGTTTTTCAAGCGCCGCCGTGGACTCAAGCGGGAGGGCGACGTGTCCTCCAAGGCCCCCTTGTTGGACACCCTCCCATTCGCCATGATGGTCTTCTTGCTGGGCTGGCTGCTCCTCCCAGGGCTGCACGGTTCATCCGACGTGCTCGTGCCCATGCTGGTGGTGCTCGTGGCCACGCCCGTCTTGCACCGGTCGTTCAACATGTTTGGTTACGCCATCGGTTGGAAGGACGTGCCTTACTGAACCCGTCGGCGGGAACTTCATGTCCCGCGCAAGGCAGGAAGGGCCATGGCACGCACTGCGACCGCGCTGTTTCTCTTGGCCCTCCTCCTTTGTGCTCCCTTGGCCTCGGCCGTCGACGGCCGAGACGCTGACGTGATCGACGCGGACCAAACCCTCACGGAAGACACCACCTACAACGAGGGATTTACGGTCACCAATGGAGCAACGTTCACCGTTCAGGCGGACCTTACGCTCGGTGAAGATGCCGTTATTCGTGTGGACCAAGGCGCGACGTTGGACCTGCAAGGTGGCAACCTGACCGGGTCAGACATCTCGGCGTACATGGCCTTCTCAGGTGGCGCGTCCACCATCGAATTGCCCGTTCAAGGATTGACGGGAACCTCCACGGTCCGATTGATGATGTCCTCGATCCTCAACGGCAGCGAATCCCTCACCATCACGGCTTCCACGGGCGAGAACATCAGCGACCCAACCGGAGACGAAGTCAGCCTGCAGGTCGACCTTGGCGACGGCATGGAGACGTTGACCCTCAACGTCACCCACAACCACCCCTTCCCCTTCGGCCCAATGGCCGTGGAAGTGGTGGATTCCTCGGCTCAACTCGAGCGCCATGAGGCGTGGGAACTTGAAGGCACGAGCCTCGTGCTGACGTGGGGTGCTGCAGCCTTCAGCATCGATGCACAAGGCACCTTGATGATCGCCGACGCTTTGGTTCGCGGGGCCGACATCCGGTGCTCTGGCACCTGCTCCATCGACCGTTCCACCATGGAGGGAAGCGCACCGATCATCGCCGAAGCCGGGGCCTCGTTGAGCGTGCGAAGTTCGCTGATCTTGGGAAGCCGCACGGACGAGGACGTTGTCGCCGTGGACGACGCGACGTTGGTGTACGAAGACAGCAGCGGCACGGGAGGCTGGACCGACGCATGGATCCGTCGCCTAAGCGGACGCACCGTGACCACCAACATGCCCGGTGCCTTGGTCAGCGGAAGCGACCTCGGCTACAAGGGCAGCAAATCCCCCAACGCATTTGCGGAGACCATGGGCGATGACGTGGGCGTTGACCTTGGTTCAAGCGAAATGACCCGCATTGTCGAGTGGTTGACCGGCGACGGCGTGTATGGGAAAGAGGAAGGCACCTTCACCGTCACCGCCACCACAGGATGGGGCACCTTCGCCACGACCGTTCCTGCGGTGTGGGCGCCGAGCACCACGGTCAACCTCGAATTGCCGATGATCGAGGTCGTCGCCATCGAAGTGGAAGAGCGAACGGCAACGGTGAACAAGAGCCTCGGTGTGATGTTGACCGTCCGAAACAGCGGCTTGGCCGATGCTCCTTCGCCCGTCCTGGAGTGCACCGTCAATGGCGAAGCGGCGGACACCTCGCCGAGTTACATCCAACTCTCCACCTACGGCGGCCTCGCTGCCAACGCAGAAATGGACATCCCACTCACCTGGCGCATGGCCAGCGACGGAGCGCATGTGCTCGCCTGTGGCGTCATTGACCTGAGCGGAACGCCGCTTGCACCGGTCGAGGACCTTGTCACCAGCGACACCGGCGTGACGGGAGCCGAAGTCTCCTGGACCTACGCTGAAGAAGTGGAGGAAACGCCGTTGATGACGATCGTCATCGCGCTGGTGGTCTTCCTGCTCGGTGTTGCTGGCATCGCCCGCGTCGCCGCTGCCCGTTCCACCGAAGAGGAACATGAGGGCGAAGAGGAAGACGAGGGGAAGACCTTCCCCGAAGCCTCCGACGAGGAGCCAGAGGACGAACCAGCAGAAGAGGCTGAGAGCGAAGCCGACTCAACGGCTGAACCAAACGAAGCTGCGCCTTGGGACGAAGCCTGAACCTGCTCAGCAGGTGGGTGCTTCCCAGTTCGAGTTGTATTCGTCGCCGTTCTCGAAATCGAGGTCCCAGCACACGTCGTTGTGGGTGATGACCGTCCCACCGCTGCTGGTGCCGACGTCAAGGACCACTTCGAAGGTGTACTTTCCGTTCTCGTAGTCGAGGGCCGAAGCAGACACGTATTCGCGGAAGTTTTCCTCGGTCGTGCCGCTAAGGGCCAACCATCCGTTCATGTCTCCGCTGCGGGCGCCGTTGACGCTGGACGACCATGAGGCATCAAGCCCGTCCACGGTGATCAGAGGATGCGTCCAGACCGTCGAACTGCCCTTCTTGACGTTCACCGTGATGGTGTAATCGCCCTG
>DALQ01000002.1:5196-16942 GCA_002496845.1 Euryarchaeota archaeon UBA495 | reverse complement strand
CCTTGACCTTGTCCTTGACCCTGGCCTTGGCCTTGGTCTTCGGACTCGCCACCGCCTTCGGTGCCTCCGTCGCCGGAACCGGCGTCGGATTCGTCGAAGTCTGGATCGTAGGCGTCGGGGATGCCGTCGCCGTCCGAGTCAGAGTACTCGCCGTCGTTGGGGTCGGTCGGGAACTGGTCGACGTTGTCCGCCTTGCCGTCACCGTCGGTGTCGGAGTTGTTCGGGTTGGTACCCTTCGCGTACTCCGCGGCGTTTGACAGACCGTCGCCATCTGGGTCAGCGTTGGCGTCGCCGCCCGAAGTGGGGTTGAGGCCATTGGCCACTTCCCAACCATCGGGCAAGCCGTCACCGTCACTGTCGGCGTTGTTCATGTTCGTGCCCTGTTCTTGCTCTTCGGCGTTGGTCAGACCATCGCCGTCCCAGTCGGCGCCACCGTCGGTGCCGTCGAGTGGGTCAGACCCCTCGCCCGCGACCGCCGTGGCGGTGCTCAGGGCAAGGAAGAGCGCAATCAGGACGCTCACGAGCTGCTTGCTGTTGTTCTTCGTTTTCTTCATGTTTGTACACTCCTTGTTTTCTTGTTGTGTGTTTACACAGGGAACCCGCTGTTCCCTCTGTCCGAACGGACGGCAGTGATCGTCACAGGCGTCGGTCGGGAGGTCAGCGGTGCGAGGGCGCCGGCGCGAGACGCGGCATGGAGCGTACGCTCTTCTGCAAACACCTGAGTGGTGTTCTTCATGCCGTTTATGTCTCGCAGTATGCCGTTTCTTTGCTCCTCATTCATCGCTGTTCACGGGGTCGTTCATAGGGAACCCAACGTTCCCTCTACCATTTCGACCGGCTTGACCCTATTTGAAAGGCACGGCGTCGCGCTCAACCTTCAGGCGGTCAAGGGAGGCTCAGGCAGAAGCATCGATGCAGGATGGCTGCGCACGTATTGCGCAACAGTGCTGGCGACGTCCAGATCCTTGAACCGGTGCTGCCTACGGTCTCCGTTGCCTGTGGCCTTGGCAAACAAATCCGTGAACCCTGGTACACGCGATCGGAGGTGGCGGGTCAAGGCGATTTTCGCGGCACGAACCGTGTTTGAGCCGCGAAGGTGATCGCTTCCCGAAGCACCCAGCCCGAGATAATGAACCATGCGAGATTGTCGTTCACCGTGTTTCCCACCAAGGGCAATCATGCCGAGAATGATGAACTGATCACGGGTTGCTGCATCCCAGCGATGGTGGATGCGGGGTTGTTCTTTCGTGCCGTCAAATTTCTCGATGAGGGCATCATACACTTGGCGGTGTCGAGCGTCGAGGTGTTCAACGCTCGGTGGTTCGACTTCGCGTCGTTCCAAACGTGCATCGTGAGGAAGGATGGAGGCGAAGGTCTCGAAGCGATACTCGGACTTGAGCCAGCGGTCTAACTTGGAGGAAAACATGGGGTCCGAGCCCGTTTGTTGCCAGACGGATCTTCGAATGAGGTCCTCGGCTTCGGCCTCGAACACTTCGGGCGAACGGCGAGCGATGGCGTGGATGGCATCCAGCAGTTCGCTGCGGCGTGTCTCGCGCTCCTTTCGGCGGAAGCGCAGCTCTTCGGGTGACATGTCCTCATCTTGTTCTCGCCTGTCTCCTTGATTATCCTTTGCGGGCGGCGCATGCACATGCGCATCTTGAGTGGGGGGCATCATCATGAATCGAACAAGAAAACCCACGACGTGACATAAAGGACGCGTAGTTTGGGCCGCATCTGTCACGTTCAATCGAACAATCCGACCAAGGAGCGATGCATCGAACGGTGAAGGCCCACTCCCTCGATGTCGTACGGTGCGTCAAACGCCTCCCAGCCCATGCGGGCATAGAATTCGATGGCCGCTTCTCTGGCTTGCAGCCACCCTGTTCGTGCCTCCCAAGTTCGGACCGAAGCGCGGAGGAGATGTTCGAGCGCCAATGCCCCAAGGCCTTGACCGCGCCAGGCTTCCAGCACGCCCATTTGACGGACCTGCATGGCCGGTCGAAGCGATGAATCCTGCTCGCTAAGAGGAGCAAAGGCGGGAATCTGCGCAGCACCTGGCCCGGCATGATCAGCGGCTGCGCCGTCGCCTTCGATCAAATGGCCACGGGCCACGGCCACCACAACTCCCTCAACTTCGACCCACACGTGGAGTGCTTGGCCGTCGTCGGGAAGGCGTTCTGAGCCCGGTGGACGGCCAAGCGGTGCTCGCAGCACGGCGTACCGCGTTGCATAGTAGGCCTCAGGAGCCACCTCGCCGGGGCCAGCAAGATGGACCGTAGGCACGCTCATGCCCTCACCACGTGGCAAAGCTGGCCCAAAGCCAGAAGATGAAGGAAGCGGGCATCAGCAGAAAACCTGTGATGACGCCCCACGCGGCTGAACGGCCTTTTCGGACACCGCCAACGATGGCAAGAATGGGGAGGCCGAGCAGCGAAGCAATGGGGGCGACGGTCAGCATCGTGCCTTGAGCCGCCCACCGGCGATCTGCACTGTCGAGCGCCGACATGTCCTGAAATCGAAGTTCAAGGGAGAGGGTTTTGTTGCCAAGTTGTTCGTGGTCAAACCATAGCGTGGAATTGTCTGGCGACCATTCCCCGACATCAATGTCGTACCTGTAAGGGTATAGTTCGAAGTCTGTGTACATAAGGTTGAGATTTGAACCCCAGCAGTTCCTCATGGACGTCACAAAACGAATACGTTCCTCGTCCTCAAGGTCGGGATGGGGGACGAGAAATTCGAAGTAAGCCAGGTCGCATGGTCGTTCGATTCCTGCTTCGCTGTAGTTCACCACCCACCCCTCTTCCGTGTCAACGACCAAGAGGCATTCTGGACAAACAAGTTCGCTACCCCAGGAACCATACGCATGGAGGGTGGAGGTCGTGTTGCTGTGATTCAACCAAAGGTCGGTGACGATGGAAAGGGATCTGTTGTCCCAATCGTTGCTGACCTCGGCCGCGATGGTGTCGAAATCGATCGGGTTGTAAAACATCATGACGCTGAGGGGCGTGTCTTGATCCCACTCGTCGTAGTAGTGCCCGTAATCGTAGTCGTCACTGCCGCCATGACGCAACCACATGTCGTCCTGGTACCAATAATCGCCGCTGTAGTAGGCATCGCTGCGATAGTAAGCCAAGTTTCGGAGGTCGGAAAGGCGAAGGTCGCCGTCAGGATTCAGGCGCACATCCCCCTTGCCGTTGACGATTTCGACCTCGACCTCTTGGGTGCTGTACATGTCATCGAGGTTCATGTAGGACAAGGTCGTGGAAAGCAACAACATCGCAAGGATGCCTTGGAGCGCACAAGCCATGCCAACGTGGCGCCAGTAGTCGCCCTTCTGCCAAGGGCTCTTGCCGGGCACCGACCCACCAAGCCCCGGTGCGCCCGCAACGGCACCACTCAGCACGGGTTGTCCGGACAAGGTGGACGTCACGGCAGCATCAGTGAACAACATCGGCGCGGGTGCCGAGGTGGTTTCTGCATCCTTGTGTTGGCCGGCGTCGCCGGCCCACGGCGGTGCGGAGGCTTCGGCCATGGTCGTCCATTTTGCACGTGACTTTCAGGCATTCGACGAATCGGACCCAAGGGGATGGGGTGAAATATCGGGCGCGGCTCGGCGACTTGCTGCACGGATGTCAGAGTGGCTATGAGCGGGATTGCAGATCCTGAGACCGGAGTTCGAATCTCCGTCCGTGCTCCTCACCCCTTCCAAGCGTGGCTGAGCCATGCGTGACGCACGCACATTTGAAGACCGGAAGCGCGTCGCTTACCCATCCGTCCTTGCGATGGATGACATGGAGATGGGACCATGCCTCGCCCGAACCCGGTGTTTTCAGACGTTGGTCGTGGCTTTGCCGCATACCTCGCTCCTCCGCCCCCCGACGTGATCCGTTTCACGGTCGGCCAGCCGGATTACCTCACCCCTGAACCGGTGGTGGAAGAAGCCGTGAAGGCCCTTCGAGGGGGTGCGCATGCCTACACCAGAACACAAGGCAGCCCGTCGCTGTGCGCTGCCGTTGCGTCGCACCTGCAAGGGTACAGGATTCCAGCGGTGGCCGACGACGTCGTGGTCACGCCTGGTTGCAAGCAAGCGGTCCTCTACGCCCTCATCACCACCCTCGAAGCCGGTGACGAGGTGCTCCTGCTTTCGCCCGCATGGCCCTCCTACGACGGCATGGTGCAGATTGCGGGGGGCCGTCCCGTGAACGTTCCCGTACGCCGCGAGGACTACCACCCTGACCTTGCTGCAATGCGTGCAGCGATCACCCCGGCCACCAAGGCCATCCTTCTCAACTCGCCCAACAACCCCACTGGGGCGGTCTACACCCGTGAAGAAGTCGAGGGCATCGTCGCCTTGGCGGCAGAGCACGATTTGTGGATCATCGACGACATGATCTACGCCCCGCTGGCCTTCACCGAGGAAGGGTACGCCTCTCCGGCATCGATGCCCGGTGGAGCAGAACGCACCGTGACCGTTGGCGGTTGGTCCAAGGGTTGGGCGATGACGGGATGGCGGCTTGGATGGATCACCGGCCCACACGACCTCATGCAAGCGGTGATGACGCTGAACACCAGCGCCTCCACCCACGTACCGACCTTCCTGATGCCCGCGGCAGAACTGGCTTTGAGCCTCGAAGCGGAGGTCAAAGCCATGGCGGATTCCTTCTCTGCGCGCCGAATCCTCTTCCACGAAGGCTTGCAGCGTTTACCTGGCGTCCAAGCACCAATGCCTGAGGGTGCCTTCTACGCGCTGGCCGACGTGACGGGGACGGGGATGGACGACGTCACCTTCGCGGACCGCGCCCTCGAAGAGGCTCGGGTGGCGGTCATCCCGGGCTCGCTGATGGCCGGCGGCGAGGGGTTGATTCGCATGTCCTACGCCACCGACGAGGCGTCCATCACCGAAGGCATGCAACGCTTGCAGACGTGGTTGGAAAGCCTCTGAGCGCTGCGCTCACCGGTTTCGCTTGCCTTTGCCGCCCTTGCCCTTGGCTGAACGGCGCGGGCGACCGTCGTCTTCCCAGGCACGCGAGTTGCGTGCACGGCGGTCCTGTTGATCCACCCAAGCGTCGCGGGCATCCGCACGCGATGGGCGACTCAGGTGATCAGGCAGGTCGGCAAAGGACTCGATGGTCAAGCGAAGGCCACCGAGTTCGTCCTGCAGCTGCCGGACGTTCTCGCCTCCCTTGCCGATGAGCGGCGCGACCATGTGCTTCGGTGCGTAGATGGTCGCCGTCACGTCGCTGGTGAAATCGATGGTGCATTCCACACCCACCCATTGACGGATGGTGTGGGCGAGTTGGGCCTTGGCCAACTTCCGCATCGGCGATTCGTGTCCCTGCGGGCCGCCGACGGGGACCACGGCGATTTCCTGACCGAAGGCGAACATCTCGTGGGTGACTTGCCCGTCGGGGAAGGTGCAGACTTCGATGACCGGGCGGGCCAATTCTTCCTGCATTCCAGAAGGAGGTTTCACGGTCATCTTCAGTTCAAGCACCTGAGCAATCTGACCTTGTTCAACGTGGATGATGGTGTCAAGCACCTGGCTGACGAGGCCGAGTTCAACCTTGCCGATGAGTCGCTGCACGGCTTCCAAGGCGGAATTCGCGTGGGTGACGCCCAAGAGACCGACGCCAGCGAGGCGCACGTCTGCAAAGATTTCGAAATCCCGAGCCCGGCGCACCTCGTCAAAGATGACGAAATCCGGACGCACGAGGAAGATGATCTCCGCGGTCTTCTCCAAGTCGCCTTCCAACGGCGCGTATTGCGTGATGCGATCGGCGAGTTGGAGGTCGCGTGGCGCTTCCATCGTCTTCACCATCGCGCCCACGTTGCGGTCAAGGTGTCCTGCGATGGCTTGGGCCAACGTGGTCTTCCCTGAACCGGGTCGGCCGGAGATGAACACGCCACGGTGGTGATCCGACAGGCGGTCGATGAGGCGCTGGTCGAGGTCGTAGGCCTCGATTTCCAGCCGCGCCACGGGCCTCACGATCGTGATCTCATGGGCGTCGGCGAACGGCGGCCACGCCATGGTGATCCGCAAATCACCGAGCTGGATGACTTGGCATCCCTTCCGGTCGATTTCGAGGAAGCAGTCGCTGCGGTCGTCGTTCGCGTCCACCAAGTCTCGGAAGGCGTCCATCAGTTCCGACATCTGCGGCGTCTCCCACGCCTCGTCGATACCCTCGACTTCGCTCAGCCGCAGTTCAGAGATGTGCCCTGCTTTGGTGCGCGGTAGGCAGCCTGCCTTGAGGAACAACGTGGAGACCTGTTCGGTCAACAAGGCGTCCACGGTGGCGGGAAGGGCCGGATGGTCTCCATGGGTGGCCATGCCGCAAGGGAGGCCCCGCAGCCCTTCACCCTTCGCCGTGCTCACGCCTTGATGTTGGGCTCCATCCACAGGTAGGTCGCGTAGCCGGTGCCCACCGTTGCGAGCATCGTGAGGGCAGATTCCACCAAGGGGTAACCAAGGCTGTTGACCATCCAAAGCGTGGACACCATGCCCACCAGGAAGGCGCCAAGATGGCCGAGCAGGGTGCCCGCACGCAGGTCGATGGCCCCGTCAAAGGGCGACGACTCGGCGATGGCCCAAATCAGGGCGGTGGCCGCGCAGGCCGCGATGAGCGCGAGCATGCCCATCATGACGGTCCCGTCGAGCAACCACGCTGCCACACCGATGATTCCTGAGAGTCCGAACATGCGTCCGACGGTCCGCATCGAGAGGGACATGGTTCATCGCATTCGACATCGATTCTTGAAGCCTCGCGCTCCCGACCGCCGGACGGCTTGATGAGGTGGGCCGCGCTCGGAGTCTCATGGAGGGGCCGCGGCTCGAACGTCCGTTGACCTCCGTGCCCCCCTTGCCTTCCGCCGCAATGGAGGGCGCAGCCGCTGTGCTGGACAGCGCCCGGTTGTTCCGATACGGGGAGCACGTGCCCGAAGGCACGTGGGTGGCTCGCCTCGAGCGGGCCTTCGCTGAGCATTTCGGCACCCGGTTCGCGGTGGCCGTCAATTCAGGCGGCTCGGCGATGTTCCTTGCGTTGCGCTCTGCCGGAGTTGAGGCGGGGGACGTGGTTCTGCTCAACGCCTTCACGCTCGCCCCGGTGCCTGGCGCCATCGAACATCTCGGTGCGAAGGTGGTCTTGGTCGACGTGGACGGCGACCTCCGCGTCGATCTCGATGATCTTGAAGCGGCCATCGTGGAGCACCGGCCCAAGGCCTTCCTGCTCTCCCACATGCGCGGTCACGTCGCCGACATGGCCGGGGTGGTGGCCCTGTGCGAAGCCCATGGCGTCATCCTCATCGAAGACTGCGCACACACGCTGGGTGCCAGTTTCGGCGGCACGCCCACCGGCCTGTTCGGTGCCGCCGGCTGCTTCAGCCTGCAAACATGGAAGCAGATCAACGCGGGAGAAGGCGGCGTCATCGTCACCGACGACGAGGACCTCGCCGCAAGAGCCATCCTCGCTTCAGGCGCCTACATGCTCCACGCCCAACACGGCACCCCGCCTTCAGAAGACGTGATTCAGCGCTGGGCGCCCCTCACACCAAACTGTTCCATGCGCCTCAACGAGCTGGCCGCCTCGATTGCGCTGCCTCAGTTGGCGAGCCTCGAGGAGCGAAACGACGCATGGCGGACCATCTACAACCGCCTTGAAGCGGGCGTCCGCGGCTTGCCCAACCTTCGGGTCCCGCGCACCTTGGACGAAGTGGTGCACGCTCCAACCTCCTTCCAATTCGTCGTGGGCCTGCCTCCAGAAGGCATCGAAGCGCGGCTTGCGGTGTGCGCCGAGCGTGGTGTGCCGATCAAGTGGTTCGGCCGGTCCTTCGCCACCGGGTTCACCAGCGTGCACCGCCATTGGGGCTACGTCGAAGCGCGTGCGCTGCCGAAGGGCGATGCGGTCTTGGCCGGGTTGTGCGACATCCGCCTTCCCAGCGACCTGACGGTCGAAGAAGTGGACACCATCGTCGCCGTGATTCGCTTGGCCTTTGGTCACTGACGGTCCGAATCTGGCGCCGCGCCAGCACCGTCGTCGTCGGACCTTGCGCGATCTTCGTCGCCCGATTTGTTGTCGTCCTGGCGGTCACCGTCGTCGGAGGTGGATTTGCCGTCGTCGTCAGGACGGTCGCGATCCTCAGACGTGGATTTGCCGTCGTCACCCTTTGCTTCGCGGTCGTCCTCTTTGGCCTCTTCTTCCTCGACGTCTCCGTACCAGATGGTGTAGTAGTCCGGCCACACGCGATCAAGTTCAACCGAATCGGAGAGGTTGAGGGTCGTGAGGTTGGTGGCGGTCACGCCACCGGCTGAAAGGGCGACCACGAAATCGCCCATGAAGATGGAGCGGCGGATTTGCGTTTCTCCGCCCCACCATTGGCTGTCTTCGCCGTCGTAGAAGAGCGAATGATCCACGGTCCCGAAGACGGACAGGTCGCCGGAGGTTTCGTTCACCTCGACCAACATCAACTTCGAAACGTAGTCGTAGGACCAGCGGTAATCTCCGGACGCATCGGTCCAGCTGTTGTAGCGGTAGGTGGACAGCGGCACGGCAAGGAGGCCCTTTGGCGCCCAGTACTGGAAGGCCTTGTGCTCGTAGGTCGCTTCTGACCAACCCCAGCTCCAACCACCTTCTCCGGGGTTCTCCACAGGAGCCAAGTCCAGGTGGTCGTTCTGCGTCGGTGTGGTCGGATCGCTGACGTCGAAGGTCTGAATGCGCGTGGTCGACCAGTCGAGGCCGGTGCCGTCCGCGTTGGCGGGCGCCAGCCCAATGGTCAGCAGCATGCCGTCAGAGATTGGATGAATGTACGTCGAAACGCCGGGCACCTCCAATTCGCCAAGCACCGTGGGGTTGGTCGGGTCGCTGAGGTCGATGGTCCAAAGCGGATCGATTTGTTCGAAGGTCACCACATAGGCCATGTCATCGGTGAACCGAGCCGACCAGATACGCTCGCCTTCCGCAAGGCCCCCAACGTGCCCGATTTGACGAAGGATTTGCTCACCTGTTTCGAGGTCAGCCGCACGTTCCAGGGTCACGACGTGGCTCACCATCGGTTCTGGATTGTCCATCCACCATCGGGCCCACTGGCCGGTGGTGGTCGCGACGCGAACGACGCCCTCGTGCTCAGAGAGCGAAAATTGGTCCAACACGGTCCCGTTCACGCGGCCTGAACCGGTGTAGAGGGTGGTGCCGGGGTTGCTGATGTCGAAGGTGTGGAGGTTGGTGGTCTCGTCGAGTTCGTCGTGGCCCCAGAACCACCAGCCCGCGAAGGAGGGTTCGGCCACGATCAGCACGTCCTGTGAAGCGTAGACCAGCGGGGAGTTCCCGACGATGTGGTCGGCCTCGAATTCGAGGGTTGGCGTCGCCAAATCGAGGGTGAAGATGCTGGTGAAGCCGCGGTTCATGCCCTCTTCGGGCGCAGAGAAATCCGCGCATTCCCCGTCGCTCATGTGGTGGGTCAGGATCGTCTTCTCCACACGTTCGTGCACCTGCGGAAGCATGTCTTCGAGCGCCAAGGCGTCGATGGCCTCGCGGTTTTCCTCGATGGCCGTCCACGCCGCTTGCTCGCGAAGTTGGCGGCGGAGGGGGTCGTCGTAGTCGAGACGGTAGTAACCGTCCGGCAGGTCGAGCCATGACTGAACGCCGGGAACGTCCATCCAAGCGTGCGTGACGGCGCGGATGCTTCCGTTGACTTCGCGGGCGGTGGAGTACCACCCTTCGATGTACAATTCGCGCTCCACTTCAGGCGCCGAGCGGTCGCCCATGTCGAGCACGGTGAACTTGGTCAGGGTGGAGGTGCGCCATGATCCGTATTCGCCGCCCCAACCCATGGCTTGGGACAGTGGATCAGTGCTGCGAAGGTTCCATGCGGACACGGAAGAGATGACCACCACACGGTCGCCGTTGAGCAGCATCGCCTGCGGCGAACCTTCGACGGTCATGTTGGCCACCAAGTCGAGGTCGCCGAATTCGGGCACGGCAATGACGTGCAACGTTTGTCCGTTGAGGTAGAAGATGTGGTGACCGTCGGTCTTGACGAAGTCCGCTTCGTCCACCCCTTGCTCCTGGTTGTTGGTGCCGGAGAAGTCCTCGCCCGCAGTGCGGGTCTGGGGCGTGGCCGTGTTCGTTACCCCGCCTTCAGCCATCTCAGCGTCCGCGGCAAAGTCGTCTTCCATCCATCCCCATCCGTAGTTGTACTGATCCTCAACCGCTTGCAGGAGTTGAACGCGCATCTCCTGTTCGAGGGACCGCTTGAGGGCGTCCTCGAGTTCGGCGCACGTGCCGTAGGCGGTCAAGTGCGGGTTTCCGATCGAACGCTGGGCAAGGTCGCCCCAACCGTCCGGCAGTTCGATGATTTCGAAATCGTCCTCGGACACGTTGTCGATGGCCCCAAGGCATCCGGACAGGAAAAACATGGCCAAAACCAAGACGGCAAACACACGCTTCATGCCCTTAGGTCCCGCTCTGTTCCATATCAAGAGCGTGGTCCCGTGTGCGTGACCTTCCATTCGTCCTGCACCGGAGCCTTCACACCGCTGGGCCGCCACCTCATGGCATGGGAGGCGCCGAAGTCGAAATCGAGCGCCGCTTCCTCATCGACGGCCGTGGCTCACGGCCGTGGGTTGAGGCCAACGAAGGCACGATCCGGATGGCGCAGGTTTACCTCGACCGGGCAGGGCTTTACGTCGATGTTGATGGAGGGCGTCTGCTGCACAGCGGAACCGTGTTGGTGGAAGGAGTGCCGACCGACCGCCTCCAGCGCATTGCTGCCTTCGACGGGTGGGCGGTGCGGCTCCGCATGGAAAACGACGGGGCGGTGCTGACGCTCAAAGGGCCACGTTCAGGTGCGGCCGCGGCGGAACACGAATTCTCCATCGATCCCGCCTTGGCGCGGGAAGCACTTGCGCGTCCAGACCTCGCCGCCCTTGAGAAAATTCGGCACCTCTGGCGAGGTGCCGACGGCCACCTGTGGGAAATCGACGAATTTGAGGGGCCTTTGGCGGGCCTGATCATCGCAGAAGTGGAGCTTGACGACGAAAACGAAGACGTGGTCTTGCCGGCCTTCTTGGGGCTTGAAGTCACGACGGCCAAGGCGTGGTCGAGCCATTCGTTGGCTGAACTTGTCCTTGAGGCTCGGCGAACCTGATAAGGGGTTCAGCCAGAGGCCATCGGCGCTTCGGCTGACGTTGCCTTGAAGTGGACGACCTTCGCTGTTCAGCCATGGCGTCGGGTTCGGAACACGACGATGAGACGCCATCCTTGGCCTCACGCGTCTTGGACTTGCTTGACGACGACCTGCTGGCCACCCCCGAGGCCGTGGCCGAGGAGCCCATCGTTCAGGACGTGCCAGAGGACGTGCCTGTGCCCGATCCTGAGGTGGCCGATTCACCCGGCGGCGAGGAAGAACCCGTGGCCCTAGACGACCCACCTTTGGAGGCGGAAGCAGCTGGCGAAGATGAGGTCGGAACGGTCGAGGAAGTTGAACCGGTGGACGAACCCGTTGCACCGGCGCCCAGCGAAACGCGACGTGGTCGGAAATTCAAGCCCAAAGGCATGTACCTTGGTCGACGGCGCGACACCGACGAACCGGTGGACATCAAGCCCACCGTCCTCGCCCGTCACGCCGCCATGCTCGGCAGCACCGGCAGCGGCAAGACGGTGATGGCGAAGGCGCTGATCGAAGAGGCCGCGCTCGCCGGCATTCCAGCGTTGATCATCGACCCGCAAGGCGACCTTGCTCGCCTCGCGCTTGG